>NZ_MKJY01000465.1 GCF_001942465.1 Actinomadura sp. CNU-125 | reverse complement strand
GAGGAGTTCGCCGACGAGGAGTGGCGCCGGGTCGTCGACACCAACCTCACGGGCGCGTTCCTGTGCGCGCGGGCGGCGTTCCGGGTGATGAAGGAGCAGGATCCGCGGGGCGGGCGGATCATCAACAACGGGTCGCTGTCGGCGCACACGCCGCGGCCCCGGTCGGTGGCCTACACCGCGACCAAGCACGCCGTGACGGGACTGACCAAGTCGCTGTCGCTGGAGGGGCGCCCGTACGGGATCGCGTGCGGGCAGATCGACGTGGGCAACGCGGCGACGGAGATGACGGGCGGGTTCGCGGCGGGCGCGCTGCAGGCGGACGGTTCGGTGCGGGCGGAGCCGGTGATGGACGCCGCGCACGTCGCCGAGGCGGTGGTGTACATGGCGGGGCTGCCGCCGGAGGCGAACGTGCAGTTCATGACGGTGATGGCGACGGCGATGCCGTCGTTCGTGGGGCGCGGCTGAGTCCGTCCGGTCACGGCCCGGTCCCGGGCGCGACGGTGCGGGGTCGGACGGTTCCGGGGTGGACGGTTCCGGGGTGGAGGTCTCCGGTTCTGGTGTGTCCGGTGCGGGCGTGCCGGGTTGTGAGGGTTCGGGTTCGGTCGTGGGCGGCTCCGTCGTGGGCGGCCCGGTCGTCGGCGGTGGCGCGGACGGTCCGGTGGTGCCGGGGCGGGGCGCCGGGGTCCGGCAGGCCGACCACAGCCCGAGCCCGCCTTGCTCGGCGTCGTGCCCGGCGCCGGAGATCTTCTCCCAGTACAGGTCGTTGGGCGGGTAGAGGACGGCTTCGGCGTGCCCGCTGGCGGCCAGGGCCACGTTGACGAACTGTCCTTGGGCGTTCCATACGTAGAGCAGGTACCGGCCGTAGGGATCTTTGAGGTCGGTGTCGCGTTCGATGCGGACGGTGGATCCGGCGGGCAGCAGGGTGGTGGTGAGGCGGGTGGCCTCGTCGGCGTAGCAGGTGCCGGTCTCGGGGGCGTCGACGGCCAGGAACCGGACGGTGGAGGTGCGGCCGGCGGGCAGGACGGCGCCGTCGCCGCCGCCGACCTCGATGGTGTCGCCGTCGATGACGCGTTCGACGACGTCGCCGGTGCCGGCCGCGCCGCGGGTTCCGCGGGGGGTCGGCGAGGCGGCGGGCGGGCTCGCGGGCTGGGCTCTGGGCGGGCGTGCCGGTGGTGGGCGCGGTCGCGGGCGCGGTGGCGGGCGCTCCCGGTGTCCCGGCGGGTGCCGTCGCGCCGGGTCCGCAGGCCGCCGCGGCGGCGAGGAGCGTCGAGGCGACGATGGCGTGTCCGGTTTTCACTGCGGGCTCCGTCCTCTGGTGTCGGTCCGAGGGGGGCGCATGCCGTGCACGTTCGCCACAATCATCCTCTTTTGTCCCTTTGGTCACGTTGGTGTGGCGGTAAAGAACGCGCCCGCCCCGGGCCGCCGGGCCCGGACGTTTAGTCGCGGGGCAGGGGGAACGCCTCTACCGCGCTTCGAAACCACTGGACGCGGGAGGGGGCCGGAAGCGATGACGATCATGCGGCCGGCACAGGACGGCAGAGGCGGCGCCACCGGCGCCACCGTCCACGGGGACGGGCAGGGAGCCCGGCTCGACACCGGAATGCTCGAGACGGACCGCCTCGAGATGGACCACGAGACGGATCGGCACGAGGCCGGGCGGTTCGAGACGGGGCGGCGCGAAGGCGGGCGGCACGAGCCGGGGACGGGCGAGCTCGTCCGGCAGGCCACCCAGCAGGTCTCGGACCTGATGCGCGCGGAGCTGCGCCTGGCCGTCGCCGAGCTGAAGGACAAGGGCAAGCACGCCGGGACGGGCGCCGGGATGTTCGGCGGCGCGGGCCTGGTCGCGCTGTACGGGATCGCGGCGCTGCTGGCGGCCGCGATCGCGGCGATCGCGCTGGTGCTGCCGGTGTGGGCGGCGGCGCTGATCGTGGGCGGCGCGCTGCTGCTGGTCGCGGGGCTGCTCGCGCTGCTGGGCGGCGCGGCCAGGCGCGGCGGGCGACGCCGGCGAAACCGGAGCGGGCGGCGCAGGAGGCGCGGCAGACCGTCGCGGAACTGAAGGAGAGGGCGCATCGATGAGCAGGAACGGCGCCGGGGCCGCCGGCACCGAGGAGCTGCGGCAGGAGGTCGACCGGGCCCGCCACGACCTCGGCGAGACCGTGGAGGCGCTGGCGGCGCGCGCCGATGTGAAGGCGATCGGCCCGCGAGCGCGTCGACCAGGCCCGGACCCGGGCGCGGGGCGCGATGGGTTCGGCGCGGCAGGCCGCGTCGTCGCGGGCGTCGTCGGCGAGCGCGGCGGCGTCGTCCGAGCGG
>NZ_MKJY01000464.1 GCF_001942465.1 Actinomadura sp. CNU-125 | reverse complement strand
GGGGGGCTCCGTGCCGGAGCGGCCGGGTGGGTTCGGGGCGGCGGACGTGCCCGCGGGGCCGCGGGGGTTGCCGCCGGGGAGCGGCGGGGGCCGGGAGGTGGAGGAGCCGGCGGCTCCGGACGGCGACGACGGGCTGTGGAGCGTGGTCGCGGCGGACGAGATCGGGGCCGCGCCCGAGCAGGCGGCGTGGGTGCGGCGGGGCGCGCTCGAAAGCGGGGCGTCGCGGGACGACGGCGCGCCGGCGGGTGCGGAGATCGTTCCGCCGCCTCCGGTTCGGCGGGAGGTGATCGTGCCGGATCCCGGACGGCGTGCGGCGCTCGTGGACGCGTTCGTCGGGGAGTTCGTCGGGAGTGCGACGTGGGCGGCGACGCTCGCGGTGCTGGAGGGGGCGTTCCCGGGGTCGGGGATGGCGGTGACGCTGTCCCGGCGGGCGGACGAGCTGTGGGGTGCGATGGTCGGGCTCGATCGGCGGGCGGGACGGCTCGGGGTGCCCGCGTGGCTCGACCACGCGGGGATGGTGCTCGACCTCAGCGCGCACAGCGGGCCGGTGCGGCCGGGGGCGGATCGCGGACGCGCGTCGCGCCCGTATCCGGGGGCGTTCGTCATCGACACGCTGGATCCGCTGCGCTACCACCGGCCGGTCGGCGGGCCCGTGGCGCCCGACACCGGGGCGTCGACGGCGCCGCGGGCCGAGGACGACGAGGACAGCGGTGTGGTGATCGTCGCGAACCTCGCGTCGTCCGGGGCGCGTGTCCTGGATTCGGCGGAGTTGTGGCGATACGCCGGACGGGTGGTCACGGGGACGTTGTACGAGCCGGGACGGGCGGAGACGCGGGCCCGGGCGCGGCGGGCGCTGCGGGCGCTGCGGCGGGTCGTTGTGGTCGATCCCGACCTGCGGCTGGCGCTGTGCATGGGCGTGGACGAGGCACGCGTCCCGCGGTGCCTGCTGGCGCTGACGGTTCGGGACGAGACGCCGCGGTTCGTCCGCGCGTGATCAGTCGTCGGCGCGCAGCCAGCTGAGGTCGCAGCGCCGGTCGTCGGGGAGTTCGCGGATGCGGCCCGCGAGCTCCCACGGTTCGGCGACGTCGCCGTCGGGGAGCAAGCCGCACAGGAGGGCGCTCTGGGTGCGGACGGCGGTGAACGGGCCGAAGCGGGCGACGCCGCCGCCGCGCAGTTGCGCGAGTTCGGTGAGCAGGGCGCCGAGCGCGGACGGGTCGTCGGGGGCGTAGAGGCCGCGGGTGTAGGAGAACAGTTCTTCGGCGAGCGCGTCGGCGCGCATGCCCGACAGCCGGTAGGCGGTGCCGAGCCAGCCGCCGTCCGGGCGGGGGTCGCGGACGCGGACGCGCAGCCCGTACTCGGATGCGCAGCCTTCGTAGGCGTCGGCGAGCAGCGCCTCGGCCTCGCCCTCCTCGCTGAGCAGGAGGCCGTCGACCACGCCCTCCTCGCGGTCGAGGCGGTCGAGCATCTCGTGCTGCAGTTCCCGGACGTCGCGTTCGACGGTGTCGAGGGAGCGGGCGAGGGCGCGCTGGGCGTCGCGGTCGGTGTCGAACCCGGCGAGGTCCTCGCTCAGGTCGCCGGTGGTCTTCTCCAGCCGTTCGACGCGGTCGTGGAGGCCGTCGAGCCGGTCCGACGCGTCCGGTTGCGGGATGGGGATGCCGGACGGTGCGGCGGCCTCGGCGACGTCGGCCTGCAACGTCTCGTGGCGGCGGGCGAGTTCGGCGAGCTGGGCGCGCAGGTCGCGCAGTTCGGCCTGGGCGCGGGGTAGCCGCTTGTCGGAGGCCAGGTATAGCTCGCGGCCCGCGATCGCCAGGCAGAGCAGAACCAGGATCACCGTGTTCATGTGACTCCTCGAGAGGCGGCTGCGCTCTCGACGATAACCATCCGGGGCCGCCCCCGCCGAGGGGGCGGCCGATGTCGTCCGAATGGCCCGGGATTTTTCGTCAGCCGAACAGGCCGCCGAGGAGCCCGCCGAGCACTTCGCCGACGCCGCCGAGCACTTCGCCGCCGACGGCGTTCGCGACCTCGCCGCCGATGGCGCCCGCGGCCTCGCCGGCGGCCTGGCCGGCGAAGTCCTGCGCCATCTGCCCGGCGTACTGGCCCGCCTGGGCGAACGCGTACTGCCCGGCCTGGGCGAACGCCTCCTGCCCGGCCTGCCCGATGGCGTTGCCGAACTGGTCGACGGCCGGGTAGGCGGCGGCGCCCGCGACGTAGCCGGCGGCGTTCACGGCGGCGGTCGCCGACCTCGCCGACGGCCATGGCGCCGCCGACGCCCGCGGCGGCCACGCCGCCCGCGGCCAGCCCGGCCGCGGCG
>NZ_MKJY01000463.1 GCF_001942465.1 Actinomadura sp. CNU-125 | reverse complement strand
TCGCGGCGTTGGACGCCCTGACACGCTCGGGTGCGCCGGTTATTATTTCTTTGCCCTCGTAGCCCAATTGGTAGAGGCAAACCCCTTAAAAGGGTTGTGGTGTCGGTTCGAATCCGATCGAGGGTACCGTGCGCGCCGCCGGACACGTCCGGAAGCGGGCACCCGGCGACAGACCCCTGGACGTAGGGGTATCGACGCCCGTGCGGGTGCGCCGCGCGGGCCCGTCCCGGCTGCCCGCAGCCGTGTCCAACCGTGCGATTCTTTCGGTTGGACACGGCCTCGCCGACCGTTTTGGGGTGCTCTTGTCGCTGCCCTGCGTCCGTGTAATCCTTGCCGCGCCGGGAATCCACGACATCCAATTTCGCTTGGGGTTCGACGTGCTCTCATACACCATCACGGCGCACGCTCCCGCCGGGAGTGAAACGTTATGAACGGCGATATCGACCGGGCCGCCTTCGCACGCGTCGGGCTCCGGCCGGGCCGCCGCCCGTCCACCGGCCCGCCCGACACCGCGGTGAAAATCCTCGGCCGCACCTGGGCCGCGCCGATCGCCGGCCCGGACGGCGCGCTGCTCGTCGCCGAGACCACCGACACGCCCGTCCAGATCCTGCGCGGGTTCCCCGACGAGCCCGCGCTCGAAGCCGGAACCGTCGAGTTCGTCCAGGTCGGCACCCCCGCCGGAGCCCGTGCGGGCGGTCGAGGGGGGCGCGGCCGGGCTGATCGTCGCCGGGGCCGCCGGGACCGCCGCACTCGACGCGCTGCCGCACGTCGCGGCCGCCGTCGTGCGCCGCTGCCCGATCCTGCTCGACGGCGTGCCGAACTGGGCGCCGACGTCCTCGCCGCCCTCGCCCTCGGCGCGCCGACGCGGTCGTCCTCGACCGCGCCGCCGACACCGCCCGGATCGTCGCGGAACTGCGCGCCGCCATGGCGTTCGCGGGCGCCTCGACGGTCCCCGACGTGGACCACTCGTGCGTCCGGGTCGAGCAGGCCGCGCCGCCCGCCGCGGACCGGTCCGGCGCCGACCTGCACGTGACGGAACTGCACCCGAGCCTGGCCGACCCGGTGCTCGACGCGATGAACTTCCTCAACGAGATCACGTTCCGCTACCCCGACGCGATCTCCTTCGCCCCGGGCCGCCCCTACGACGGCTTCTTCGACAACGCGCAGATCTTCGAGCACGTCCGCCGCTACCTCGACCACCGCGCCGGGGCGGGCGCGACGCCGGACGATCTGCGCACCGAACTCTTCCAGTACGGGCCCACCGCGGGCCGGATCCGGGACGTGCTCGCCGATTCCCTCCGCGCGGACGAAGGCATCGACGTCCCGCCCGAGGCGATCGTGGTGACCGTCGGTGCGCAGGAGGCGATGCTTCTCGTGCTGCGCGCGCTCGCCGCCGGGCCGCGCGACTCGGTGCTCGCGTCCACGCCCTGCTACGTGGGCTTCACCGGCGCGGCACGGATCCTCGGCGTCCCGGTGGCGGCGGTCCCCGAGGGACCGGACGGCCCGTCCCCCGCGGCGCTCGAAGCCGCGATCCTGGCCGAACGCGCCGCCGGGCGCCGCCCCCGCGCGTTCTACGTGGTGCCCGACCACTCCAACCCGTCCGGCGCCACGGTCGACCTGCCGGCCCGCCGTGCGCTGCTCGACCTGGCCGCCCGCCACGACCTGCTGATCATCGAGGACACGCCGTACCGGCTGGTGAGCCCCGGCCGCCCGCTGCCCACGCTGAAGTCGCTCGACCGCGACCGCCGCGTCGTGCACGTCGGCTCGTTCTCCAAGACCCTGTTCCCGGGCGCCCGCGTGGGCTTCGCCGTCGCCGACCAGACCGTCGCCGAGCGCCGGCGGCACCGCGCCGCTGGCCGCCGAGCTGGCCAAGATCAAGAGCATGGTCACGGTCAACACCCCGTCGCTGAGCCAGGCCGCCGTGCGGGTGCGCTGCTCGCGGCGGACGGCCGCGTCTCCCGGCTGAACGCCGAGCCCGCCGAGTACTACGGACGCGCGATGCGGGCCACCCTGGACCGCCTCGACCACGAACTCCCCGCCGCCCGCCGCGCCGCCCTCGGCGTCCGCTGGACCACCCCGTCCGGGGGCTTCTTCCTGACCGTCCAGGTCCCCTTCGACGCCGACGACGCCGCGCTCGCCCGCGCGGCCCGCGACTTCGGCGTGATCTGGACCCCGATGACCCAGTTCCACCCGGGGGGCGGCGCTCGACCGGCTCCGCCTCTCCACCAGCTACCTGACCCCGGCCGAGATCGAGGAGGGGATCGCCCGCCTCGCCCGTTTCATCGAGGCGAGACGCGCGCGCCCGCACCCGGCGGGAGGTCCGATGACCACCACCGACGGCCACCTGGTCCCCCCTCCCCGCAC
>NZ_MKJY01000462.1 GCF_001942465.1 Actinomadura sp. CNU-125 | reverse complement strand
GGGGACGGCCGCGCGCAGCGACCGCCGGTCCGCCGGTTCGCCGCGCCGTCGAGGACGTCCGCGACGACCTCCCCGACCAGCGCGAGGAGCAGGTCGGTGACGCGCACCCCGGCGTCGCGGGCGGTGGCGCGGACGCGGTCCAGCGGCAGCGTCGCGGTGGTGCTGGCCGCGGCGGACGCCGAGCGGGCCGGTGATCGCGACGGCGGGCGCGGCGCCGTCGCGGGCGAGCGCGACGAGCCCGGGGACGTCGGCGGCGGCGCGCACGAGCCGGCCGGGGCCGCGCGGCACGTCCGCCTCGGGCAGCCGGGGCTCCAGGATGCCGCGCAGGATGTCGACCACGCCGATCGCCGTCGCGATCGCGTGGTGCAGGACGATCACGGCCGCGTCCCGGCCGCCGGGCCCGCCCCGGACGAGGCAGAACCGCCACAGCGGACGGTCGCGGTCCAGCGGCGTCGCGGCCAGCCGCGCCACCACGTCGTCCAGCGGCCGGCCGCGCCCGGCGGACGGGGCGGCGGGCGCGTCGACCTCGATGACGTGCCGGTCGAGGTCGATGTCGGCGGCCGGAACCCAGCGCGGGCGCGCAGGAACCCCGCCGGGGCGACGCGCTGCGTGAGGCGGGGCAGCCGCGGGAGCCGTTCGGCGAGCAGGGCGCGGACCCGCTCCACCGGCGGCCCGCGGCCCGCGAACTCGGCGACCCCGCCGACGACCTGCGGAACGCCGCCGTCCTCGACGTACAGGAAGAACGCGTCGGGTGCCGCCACCCGCTGCGCGTGCCCGGACTCGGCGGCGTCCGTCCGGCCGGGGCGGCGGGGCGCGACAGCCGGACGCGCAGCAGTTCGGCGGCCGCCGCGGCCGGGACGAGCAGCAGCCCGGCGGGGATGTCGACGACGTAGTGCGCGGCGGTCGCCACGATGACCGCGCTCGTCACCCCCAGATGCAGGACGCAGACCCACAGGAACACGGGCCCGCAGCGGGCGCGGACGGCGGCGGCGCCGATCCAGGCGATCCAGCCGATGTGCAGGCTCGGCATGGCCGCGTACGGGTTCGCGCCCGCCGACACCACGCCCGTCCCCCAGGTGGCGGGCGGATGGTGCAGCGCGATGACGTCGACGTATCCGCCTCCGGGCAGCAGCCGCGGCGGCGTGACGGGCCACAGCGCGAAGCACGCGATCGCGATGAGCGTCGTCCAGATCAGCGTGTTGCGCGCCCACGGATACGCGGGACTCCGCCGCCACCACAGGTAGCCGAGGAACCCGAACGTGCCGATGACGTAGGTGGTGGCGTACTCCCAGGCGGCCAGGACGCTCAGCCGATCGTTCCGTGCCAGGGCCTCGTTGAGGGGACGTTCGACGTCCAGGCCGGTCCGGCGCTCCAGGTCGAGGAGCAGCAGGCCGTTCGCGTCGGCGGTCGCGCGGTCCCCGGCGAACGCGTGCGCGGACACCGCGTACACGGCCAGGACGAGCAGCCCGACGGCGATCTCCCGTGCCGCCGGGGCCGCGCGCCCGTGTCGTCTCACGCCGTCCTCCCCGGCTCGTCCGGGCCGTCGTCCCGCACGGGACATCATTCCCACCTCGCGGCACGGGTCCACGGCCGATCCCGGCCGGGACGGGTGTGGCTTTCTCCGCGAAAACCACAGCCGCCCCCTTGACTCGGACACGGCACAGGCCTAAATAAAAGGGAACAAGCTCAAACGGGAGGAAAACAACATGCATTCGGGAACGGGCCGCGCATGATCGTCACGCTGACGCTCAACCCCAGCCTCGACCGGACGATCGAGGTCGACGCGCTGACGCGCGGCGCGGTGCTCCGGGCCCGTTCGGCGCGCCTGGACCCCGGCGGCAAGGGCGTCAACGTCTCCCGCGCGCTGCTGGCCAACGGCACCGACTCCACCGCCGTCCTCACGGTCGGCGGCGCGACGGCGAGCAGCTGCGGCTGCTGCTGCAGGCCGAGGGCCAGCCGCCCGGGCCGTCCGGGTCGCCGGGCGCACCCGCTCCAACGTCACCGTCGTCGAACCGGACGGCGTCGTCACCAAGCTGAACGAGCCCGGCGGCCCGCTCTCGGCCGCGGAGCTGGACGAGGTCACCGGCGCCGTCGAGGCCGCGGCGGCGGCCGGGGCGGGCTGGGTGGTGGGCTGCGGCAGCCTCCCGCCGGGCGTCCCCGGCACCGCCTACGCGGCGCTGTGCCGCCGGTTCGCGGCGGACGGCGTCCGCGTCGCGGTCGACACCAGCGGTCCCGCGCTGCGCGCGGCCGTCGAGCGGGCCCCGACCTGGTCAAACCGAACCTGGAGGAACTCGCCGAGGCCGTCGGCGGCCCGGTCGGCACGATCGCCGACGCGGTCGAGGCGGCGGGCGAGCTGCGCGCCCGAGTGC
>NZ_MKJY01000461.1 GCF_001942465.1 Actinomadura sp. CNU-125 | reverse complement strand
GCGATCCGCTCCTCCGGATGGCTCGTGTCCAACGGCACGTACGCCGCACCCGCCTTCAACACACCCAGCAACACCGGAATCAACTCCGGCGAACGCCGCATCCGCACCCCGACCGGCGAACCCCGTCCGGCAAGCGCGTACGCCACACCGTTCGCCCGCGCGTTCAACTCCGCGTACGACCACGCCACACCGTCCGACACCACCGCGACCGCGTCCGGCGTCCGCGCCGCCCGCTCCTCGAACAGCCCGACCAACGACGCATCCGGGACCGCCCGCGCCGTGTCGTTCCACTCCCCCACCACGAGCCGCCGCTCGTCCTCCGACAGCACATCGACATCGCCCACCCGCACGTCCGGGTCCGCCGCGACCTGGTCGAGGACCGCGACGAGCCGCCGGACGAGCGCGTCGGCCGTCTCCGGGTCGAACAGGTCGGTCGCGTACTGGATCCCGCCTTCGATCCCGGCCGGGGCCCCGTTCTCGTCGCGGCGCTCGGACAGCGTGAGCGACAGGTCGAACTTGGCCGTCACGCTTTCGGCCGGCATGAGCGGACGCACGCGCAAGCCGGGCAGGTCGAGCGGGGCACCGGCCTCCGGGATGTTCTGGAAGGCCAGCATGACCTGGAACAACGGGTGCCGGGAGAGCGAACGGGCGGGAGCGAGGTCGTCGACGAGGCGCTCGAACGGGACGTCCTGGTGCGCGTACGCGGCGAGGTCGGTCTCGCGGACGCGGGCGAGCAGTTCGGCGAACGTCGGGTCGCCGCTCACGTCCGTCCGCAGCACGAGCGTGTTGAGGAACAGTCCGGCGAGGTCGTCCAGGGCGGCGTCGCCGCGTCCGGCGACCGGGGTGCCGATCGGGACGTCGTCGCCCGCGCCGACCTTCGACAGCAGCACCGCCACCGCCGCCTGCGCGACCATGAACATCGTGACGCCGTGCCGTCGGGCGGCGGCGTCGAGTCCGTCGTGCGTCCGGGCGTCCACCCGGATCGGGATCTCGGCGCCGCGGAACGAGGCGGTGGCGGGGCGGGGACGGTCGGTGGGCAGCGCGAGTTCTTCCGGCGCGCCCGCGAGGGCCTCCCGCCAGTGGTCGAGTTGGGCGGAGATCAGGCTTTCGGGGTCGCCGGGGTCGCCGAGGACCTCCCGCTGCCACAGCGCGTAGTCGGCGTACTGGACGGGCAGCGGCTCCCACTCGGGGGCCGCGCCGCCGACGCGTGCCGCGTACGCGGTCCGGAGGTCGGCTTCGAGGACGCCCATCGACCAGCCGTCCACCGCGATGTGGTGCGCCACGACGATCAGCGCCGCCTCCTGCGGGGACGACACGAGCAGCCGCGCCCGCCAGGGCAGTTCGCGCGCGAGGTCGAATCCGCGGGCGATCTGGTCGGCGGCGTCGTCGGCCAGCCGTTCTTCGGTGCTGTGCGCCACGTCGAGGCTCGGACGCGCCTTCGGTCCGTCCAGGATTCGCTGCCGCGGCACGCCGTCGACCTGCGGGAACAGGGTGCGGAGCGGCTCGTGGCGGGCGGCGACGTCGCCGAGGGCCGCCTCCAGCGCGGCGACGTCCAGGTCGCCCGAGAGCCGGAGCGCCAGCGGCACGTTGTATCCCGCGCCGACCCCGGCCTCTTCGAGCCGGTTGAGGAACCACATCCGCTGCTGCGCGTACGACAGCGGCACGACGGCGGGGCGCTCCCGGGCTGCGGTCAGGGCCGGGCGGACGCCCGCGCCGCGCGCCTCGTCCGCGAGCCGCGCGAGCCCCTCGACGGTCGGGGCCGCGAACAGCTCCCGGATCCCGATCTCGGCGTCGAGGACCCGCCGGATCCCGGCGATGAGCCGCATCGCGAGGAGGGAGTCGCCGCCGAGGTCGAAGAACGAGTCGTCCGCGCCGACCCGCTCGGCGCCGAGCACCTCGGTGAACAGGGCGGCGAGCAGTTCCTCCGCCGGGGTGGCGGGGGCGCGGCCCCCGCCGCCCCGGCCCGCGAGGTCCGGGGCGGGCAGCGCGGCCCGGTCGAGCTTGCCGTTCCGGGTGACCGGGAGCGCGTCGAGCGGGACGAACGCGGCCGGAACCATATACTCGGGGAGCCGCGCGGCGGCGAACGCCCGCAGGTCGTCGAGGTCCGGCCCGCCGACGACGTAGCCGGCGAGCCGTTTGACGCCGGGACGGTCCTCGCGTGCGACGACCACCGCCTGCTCGACCCCGTCGTGCGCGGACAGGACGGCTTCGACCTCCGCGGGTTCGATCCGGAACCCGCGGATCTTGACCTGTTCGTCGGCGCGTCCCGCGAATTCCAGCACGCCGCCGTCCGTCCAGCGGGCCAGGTCTCCGGTCCGGTACATCCGGCCGGTGACGCCGAACGGGTCGGCGACGAACCGTTCGGCCGTCAGGGCGGCACGCCCCGC
>NZ_MKJY01000460.1 GCF_001942465.1 Actinomadura sp. CNU-125 | reverse complement strand
CGCGCCCGGCCGCTGGACGGCCTCGGCGGCGTGCTGCTGGGCGTCCCGGACGCGCCCCGGCCGCGCGACACCGAACTCCGCCTGCACCGCGACGACCTGCTGCTCCTCTACACCGACGGGCTCGTCGCGCGGCGCGGCCGGGCCCCGCCGACGGCCTGGCGATGCTGTGCACGGCGGCGGCGCAGCGGCACGCCGCGCCGCCGGACGCGGTCGTCGACCACGTCCTGCGGTCGCTGGGCGCCGCGAACCCCGACGACGACATCTGCGTCCTCGCCGCGCGGGTGACGTGACGGAACGGGACCGGACGGACGGGACGCCGATGGGACGCGGGGCGTCGTACCCGCGTGGAAGGATGTGCGCATGAGCGGGCTGATGCTGCTGGACACGCCGTCGCTGTACTTCCGCGCCTTCTTCGGCGTGCCCGAGTCGGTCACCGCGCCGGACGGGACGCCGGTGAACGCGGTGCGGGGGCTCGTCGACATGATCGCGCGGCTCGTCCAGGACCGCTCCCCCGACCGGCTCGTCTGCTGCATGGACGCCGACTGGCGGCCCGCGTTCCGGGTGGCGGCGCTGCCGTCCTACAAGGCGCACCGCGTCGCCGAGGACGGCGGCGACCAGACCCCCGACCCGCTCTCCGCGCAGCTCCCGATCATCGACGACGTGCTTGACGCGTTCGGGCTCGCCCGCACGGGCGTCCCGGGGTTCGAGGC
Source organism: Actinomadura sp. CNU-125 (assembly GCF_001942465.1). Taxonomy (GTDB): domain Bacteria; phylum Actinomycetota; class Actinomycetes; order Streptosporangiales; family Streptosporangiaceae; genus Spirillospora. The sequence continues at coordinate 1,682 of NZ_MKJY01000460.1, read as the reverse complement.
CGACGACGTCATCGGCACCCTCGCGGTGCGCGGCGCCGCCGACGGGCCCGTCGACATCGTGACCGGCGACCGCGACCTGTTCCAGCTCGTCGACGACCGCGCCCCCGTCTCGGTGCTCTACACCGCGCGGGGCGTCCGGAACCTGCAGGTCATGGGCGAGAAGGAGGTCGCCGGCAAGTACGGTGTCCCGGGCCGCGGCTACGGCGACTACGCGACGCTGCGCGGCGACCCCAGCGACGGCCTGCCGGGCGTGCCGGGGGTCGGCGACAAGACGGCGGCGGCGCTGGTCACCCGGTACGGCTCGCTCGCGGGCATCCTCGCGGCGCTCGACGCGGGCGACACGGGGTTCCCGGCGGGCGCGCGCAAGCGGATCGAGGCCGCCCGCGACTACCTCGCGGCGGCCGAGACGGTCGTCCGCGTCGTCACCGACATCGACGCGCCCGAACTGGCGGCGCTCGACGACCGTCTCCCGACGGGCGCGCGCGACCCGGAGGCGCTGGTCGCGCTGGCCGACCGCTGGAACCTGTCGAGCCCGGTGAACCGCCTGCTCAACGCCCTGGCCCGCTGACCCGCGGCGGCGAAGCGGCCCCGTTCCCGCGCCCGCGCGTCCGAGGGCGCGCGGCGGCGAGAGCTTCGGCGCAATCCTGACTACAAGTTTCACCGAAAGTGTCAGAAGACGCAGATCGGCCGTGTCCGCTGATGCAACATCGGGAACGGTAAGGGGCTTTCCTTGGGATATGCAGGCAACACGCACATCGCCGCGAGGCCGGTCGTGATCCCCGTCCGGCCGCGACGGCGGCTCGAACGGACCGGTGCCCGCGGCTTTGGGCCGCAACGCCCCACTCCCCCCACTGCCGCGGGCGCCGGTTCATCTCCCCGGGCGTCCCGGGCGGGGCTCCGGTGAGCCCGGCGACGGCGCGGGCGCCGCGCGGTGCGGGCGAGGGCTTCTGGGACGGCCTCGACGGGCCGCAGCGGGCCGCGCTGCGGCGGGCGGGCCGCGTCCGCGCCTATCGCGCCCGCGCCCCGCTGTGCTACCAGGGCGAGGACTCCGACCACATCATGGTGATCGAGTCCGGGTGGGCGAAGGCGGCGTCGACGACGGCGGACGGCCGCGAGATCGTCCTGGCCGTGCGCGGGCCCGGCGACCTGGTGTGCGAGAGCGCGGTGCTGGGCAGCCGGCAGCGGTCGGCGACCGTCACGGCGCTGAGCGCGATGCGGGCGCTGATCGTGCCCGCGGCGCGCTTCACCGCCTTCCTGGACGCCCATCCCGGCATGTGGATGCTGGTCAGCGGCACGTTCGTGCGCCGCCTCGACGACGCGTCGCGGCGGCTGCAGGCGTCGGTGTCGGCGCAGGGCGCGCGGCGGCTGGCGCTGCTGCTTGCCGACCTCGCCGACATGTCCGCCCGGCACGTCCCGGCGGCCCGCGACGGGATCGAGATCGCCCCGCCGCTCTCCCAGGGCGAACTGGGCGCGTGCATCGACGCGTCCCGCGAGACGGTCGCGCGCGCCCTCGCCGTCCTCCGCGCGGCCGGGCTCGTCCGGACGGCCCGGCGCCGCATCACCGTCCGCGATCCCGGGGCGCTGCGGGCGTTCGCCGAGGACGCCCTGGACTGACCCGGCGCCTTCACGTTGCAGATCGTCACCGTCCGGACGGTGCGGGCGGGCGGCCGCCGGTTCGCGCA
>NZ_MKJY01000459.1 GCF_001942465.1 Actinomadura sp. CNU-125 | reverse complement strand
CCGCGCGGCCTGCGCGGCGAAGCGCGCCGTGTGCGCGCGCGCCCGGCGGGCGCGCGTAGACGTCGCCGGGCCGGACGGCGCGGGAGTCGTGCGTGATGCCCGTGGCGGACGTCCGCCCGAGTCCCGCAGGCGGGTCGCCGGTCTCGATCCCGAAGAGTTCCGCGAGCCCGCTCAGCGGGCGGGCCGGATTGGTGGTCGGACGCATGACGTGACTTTCGCTGGAATCGGAACGGGACTGCCGCGGCGCCGGCGACGAGGTCGGCGGCGGACTCACGGCGAGGAAGGGTACTCGCTGCGATCAGTCCGCGCGGATCCGGATCTTCGGCGGTTCGCTCCCGGTCGGCGGGATCTTCTGGGTCTGCAGCGCGAAGCCCATCACTTCCCGGAAGACCGGGGCCGCGACGTCGCCACCATAGTGGCTGCCGCGCCTGGGGTTATCCAGGACGACCTGAACGACGAGCCGCGGGTCGTCGGCCGGCGCGAACCCGGCGAACGACGCCACGTAGCCGCCGCCCTTGTAGGAGCCGGTCTCGGGGTTGATCTTCTCCGCGGTGCCGGTCTTGCCGGCGACGCGGTACCCCGCGATCTGCGCCTTGGGCGCGGTGCCCTGCTCGGTCGTGACGCCCTCCAGCATGTCGCTGATCTGCCGCGCGGTGCGGGTGCTGATCACCCGCCTGCTCTCCGGCTCGTCGGCGGGGTCGAACTCGTCGTCCTCGTTCACGGTCCCGGCGACCAGACTCGGGTCGACCCGGACGCCGCCGTTGGCGATCGTCGCGTAGACGCTGGCCATCTGCATGGCGTTCACCGACAGGCCCTGCCCGAACGCGATCGTGTACCGGTCGACGCCGGACCATTTCTCGGGCGGCCGGAGGTTCCCGGGGGTCTCGCCGGGCAGGTTCAGGCCGGTCTTCTCCCCGAACCCGAACTCGCGCAGCGTCTTGTAGAGCCGTTCCTCGCTGATCCGCTCGCTGGCGAGGATGGTCCCGACGTTGCTGGACTGGGCGAGCACCCCGGCGAAGGTGAGCTTCTCCTTCGCGTGCGGGTGCGAGTCGCCGAACACGCGGTCGTAGCGCTGGACGCGGTCCGGCACGACGAACGGGGTGGCCGGGGTGACGCCGCCGTGTTCGAGGACGGCCGCTGCCGTGGCGACCTTCCCGGTGCTGCCCGGCTCGAAGGCGTCCTGGACGATCGGGCTGCCCCACACGCTCGCGTCCGACTCGCCGTAGCTGTTCGGGTCGTATCCCGGCGCGGACGCCATCGCGAGCACCTTGCCGGTGCGCGGGTCCATGACGATCACGCTGCCGCTCTCGGCGTTGCTCGCCTTGACCTGCTCGGTGATCGCCTCCTGCGCCTTGTACTGCAGGTCCTGCAGCAGGGTGAGGCGGACGCCGCGCCCTGGGACCGGGGCCTGCTTCTGGTCCTTGCCCATCGGGATGTGCTGGCCTTCGAGGCTGAGCTCCACGCGCTGCCGTCCGTCGCGGCCCGCGAGCACGTCGTTCATCGCGGCCTCCAGCCCGGCGGCCCCCTTGCCCGAGTCGTTCACGAAACCTATGACGCTCGCGGCCAGTGAACCGTTGGGATACTCCCGCCGATACTCCGGCAAAGTTCCGATCCCGGCGAAACCCCAGTCACTGATCATGCGGGCCTTCTCGGGCCGGACCCCGTGCGCCACGTACACGAACTGGGTGTCGGTCTTGCTGACCGCCTTCATCACGTCGGCGGGATTGAGCCCGAGCGTCGGCGCCAGCGCGTTGACGATCTCCTGCCGCTTCGCCGGTTCGATGATCGACGGGTCGGCGAACACCGACCGGGCCTCCACCGTCATGGCGAACGGGTTGCCCTTCGCGTGATCTCGCCGCGCAGCGCGGGCAGCTCGATCTCCTTCACCCGCTGCCGCAGCGCCAGCTCCGCGTACCGGTCGTCGTCGATGGTCTGCAGCTGGACGAGGCGCCCGGCGAACAGCGACAGCACGAACGCCACGGCGAGGAGCCCGATGTTGAGTCGCTTCAGCGGGTCGCGGCGGTCGAACACGCCGCGGTGCCGCTGCGGGCCGCGCGGCGGACCCGAACCGCCGCCGCGCTGCCGCCGCGGCCGTCCGGGCTTCGCGCCCTTCCCCTTGCTGGGACGGGCGGGCGGGCGCCCCTGCGGGGACGCGACCCGCGTGCGCTTGCCCGCCGCGCCACCGGAGCTTTTCTTCGCGGAGCCGCTCTTGGCGGAGCCGGTCTTGGCGGATGTCGTCTTCGACGACGACGTTTTCGACGACGTCGTCTTGGACGTGCTCTTCGCCCCGTTCGTCTTCCCCGAGCCGCTCTTGCCGGACGGCTTGGCGGGGTCGGACGAGCGCGGTGCGGGCGCCGTGCCGCCGCGGGCCGGGCGGCGCGGACGCCGCGCGCGCCCG
>NZ_MKJY01000458.1 GCF_001942465.1 Actinomadura sp. CNU-125 | reverse complement strand
GCGCGCAGCGCGGGGACCGGGCCTCCGCCGGGCGGGTCCTCCCGGACCCGGACGGCGTCCGCCGCGACGTCGCGGGCCGGGCCGACCACGACGAGGCGGGCCGCGCCGGACGCGGCCGCGGCGACGTGCTCGAGCAGGGCGCGGTCCCCGACGCGGGCGGCGGGCTTGTCGGCGCCGCCGAACCGGCGGGCCGCTCCCCCGGCGAGGAGCACGGCGTCACCAGCCGGGCACCGTCAGCCCCCGATGGCCGACATGGGACGCGCGGGCTGCAGAAAGGACGGGTCGTCGATGCCGTGCCCGGCGCGCTTGGCGCGGACGGCGGCGAGCCACCGCTCGGTCAGCTCGTCGTCGGACGCGCCCGCGCGCATCGCGTCGCGCAGGTTCGACTCCTCCGTGGCGAACAGGCAGTTGCGGATCTGCCCGTCGGCGGTGAGGCGCACCCGGTCGCAGGCGCCGCAGAACGGGCGGGTCACCGAGCCGATGACGCCGACGGTCGCGGGGCCGCCGTCGACGAGGAAGCTCTCGGCGGGGGCGCTGCCGCGCTCGTCCGGGCCCTCGGGGGCGAGCGCGAACGCGGCGCCGAGCCGGTCGAGGATCTCGTCGGCGGTGATCATGTCGTCGCGGGTCCAGCCGTGCTGGGCGTCCAGCGGCATCTGCTCGATGAACCGCAGCCGGTAGCCGTGTTCGAGGCAGTAGCGCAGCAGCGGGACGGCCTCGTGGTCGTTGACGCCGCGCATCAGCACCGCGTTGACCTTCACGGGCGCGAGCCCGGCGGACCGCGCGGCGGCGAGGCCGCGCAGGACGTCGTCGAACCGGTCGCGGTGCGCCAGCCGCTCGAACGTCGCGCGGTCGAGGGTGTCGAGGGAGACGTTGACGCGGTCCAGCCCGGCGTCGGCGAGCGGCGCGGCGAGCCGGTCGAGGCCGATCCCGTTGGTGGTCAGCGAGATCTGCGGGCGGGGCCGCAGCGCGGCCGTCCGGCGGACGATCGCGGGCAGCCCGCGGCGCAGCAGCGGCTCGCCGCCGGTGTAGCGAACCTCACGGATGCCGAGCCGCTCGACGCCGATACCGACGAGCCGCGCCACCTCGTCGTCGGTGAGCAGTTCCGGCTTGGGCAGCCAGTCCAGGCCCTCCGGCGGCATGCAGTACGAGCAGCGCAGGTTGCAGCGGTCGGTGAGGGAGACCCGCAGGTCCGTCGCGGTTCGGCCGAAGCTGTCGACGAGCACGGGCGCCCCTTTCCAACGTCCGGTTGAACAGCCCACCCTATTGCGGACATTGACGATTCGTTCCATCGCGGGAGACGGTATCCGCCTGATCAACGGGGAAGTTCCCCCGGGGCTCCCCCGGGGAAACGACGAGGAGGCACCGGTGGCGCAGGCACGGGAGTGGGAGTTCGCGGGGACGCGCGGCGCGGTCGCCGCGCGGATCTGGGCGGCGGACGGTCCGCGCTACGTCGCCGTCCTCGCGCACGGCTACGGCGAGCACCTCGGACGGTACGGGCACGTCGCCGACGCGCTGGTGCGGCACGGCGCGACCGTGTGCGGCCCCGACCACATGGGGCACGGCCGCTCGGCGGGCGAACGGGTCCTGGTCGAGGACTACGAGGACGTCGTCGCGGACCTGCACACGGTCGTGGAGGCCGCCCGCGACGACCGTCCGGACCTCCCGATCGTGCTGATCGGCCACTCGATGGGCGGGATGATCGCCGCGCGGTACGCGCAGGCGCACGGCGACGTCTTGACGGCGCTCGTACTGTCGGGGCCGGTGCTCGGCAGCTGGCGGACCGTCGACGACCTGCTGCCGCTGGCGGAGATGCCGGACGAGCCGATCGACACCGCGACGCTGTCGCGGGACCCGTCCGTCGGCGCCGCCTACACCGCGGACCCGCTGGTGTGGCACGGCCCGTTCAAGAAGGCGACCGTCCGGGCGCTGGACGCGTGCCTGCGGCGCATCAACGAGACGGGGTCGCTCGGCGCGCTGCCGACGCTGTGGGTGCACGGCGGCGACGACCGGCTCGTCCCGCTGGACGGAACGCGCGGCGGCATCGAGAAGGTGCGGGGCGGCGACCTGACCGAGGTGATCTATCCGGGCGCGCGGCACGAGGTGTTCAACGAGACGAACCGGGACAAGGTCCTCGGGGACGTCACCGCGTTCATCGACCGAGTGCTCGAGCGGGCCGCTTCGTCCGCTTAGCGAGCTCGTCCAGCAGTTCGGCGCGGCGGCCGGGCGGGACGCCGGCGCCGGTGACGGCGGACTCCAGCGCCCACAGCAGGTCCTCGTCGGTGCGGCGCGCGGACCGGTTCCGCAGGAGCAGGTACGCCTCGACGGCGCCGATCGCCGCGAGGGTGTCGAGGGTGTGCACGCCCGCCGCCTCCAGCCGTGTCGGCGTCGCGGGCGGCGAGCCGGGCGGCAGTTG
>NZ_MKJY01000457.1 GCF_001942465.1 Actinomadura sp. CNU-125 | reverse complement strand
GCTTGGCCGGACCCGACCGCTTCGACGCGTCCGCCACCGGCGCGGCGACCGGCGCGGCGACCGGCGCCGCGGCCTCCTCGGCGACGGGCTCGGACGGCTCGGCGGTCGCGCTCTTGGCCGTCCGGCCCTTGCGGCCCTTCGCGGGCTCGGCCTTCGGGGGTTCCGGCCGCGGCTCGCCCTTGCCGGCCTTCGCGTCCGACTTCGCCAGCTTCTCCTCGACGGCCTTCTCGACCTCGCCCTTGCGCTTGCGGCGGCGCCCGCCGGTCTCCTTGTCGGCCTTCGGCTCGACCGGCGACAGGTGGACGTGGATGCCGCGCCCGTTGCACGACTCGCACGTCTCCGAGAACGCGTCCAGCAGGCCCTGGCCGACGCGCTTGCGGGTCATCTGCACCAGGCCCAGCGAGGTGACCTCGGCGACCTGGTGCTTGGTACGGTCCCGCGACAGGCACTCGACGAGGCGCCGCAGCACCAGGTCGCGGTTGCTCTCCAGCACCATGTCGATGAAGTCGATCACGACGATGCCGCCGATGTCGCGCAGCCGGAGCTGGCGGACGATCTCCTCGGCCGCCTCCAGGTTGTTGCGGGTGACGGTCTCTTCGAGGTTGCCGCCCTGCCCGGTGAACTTCCCGGTGTTGACGTCGACGACCGTCATCGCCTCGGTGCGGTCGATCACCAGCGAACCGCCGCTCGGCAGCCACACCTTGCGGTCGAGCGCCTTGGCGATCTGCTCGTCGATGCGGAACGCGCCCAGCACGTCATCGTCGTCGGTCCACCGCTCGACCCGGTCGGCCAGGTGCGGGGCGACGTACTCGACGTACTCGGAGATCGTGTCCCAGGCGGCGGAGCCGGACACGACGAGCTTGGTGAAGTCCTCGTTGAAGATGTCGCGGACGACGCGGATGGTCAGGTCCGGCTCGCCGTACAGCAGCGACGGCGCCGACGCGGTCTTGACCTTCTTCTGGATGTTCTCCCACTGGGCCGCCAGGCGCGACACGTCGCGCGCCAGCTCCTCCTCGGTGGCGCCCTCCGCCGCCGTCCGGACGATCACGCCCGCGTTGCTCGGCATGACCTTCTTCAGGATCTGCTTGAGGCGGCTGCGCTCCTTGTCGGGGAGCTTGCGGCTGATGCCGGTCATCGAGCCGTCCGGCACGTACACCAGGTAGCGGCCGGGCAGCGAGACCTGGCTGGTCAGCCGGGCGCCCTTGTGGCCGAGGGGGTCCTTGGTGACCTGCACGAGCACCGACTGGCCGGACTTCAGCGCCGACTCGATCCGGCGCGGCTGGCCCACCAGCCCGGCGACGTCCCAGTTGACCTCGCCCGCGTACAGGACGGCGTTGCGGCCCTTGCCGATGTCGACGAACGCGGCCTCCATCGACGGGAGGACGTTCTGCACCTTGCCGAGGTACACGTTGCCGACGTACGACTGGTGCGTCGCGCGGTTCACGTAGTGCTCGACCAGCACGTCGTCCTCGAGGACGGCGATCTGGGTGCGGTCGCCCTCCTGCCGGACGACCATGACCCGCTCGACCGCCTCGCGGCGCGCGAGGAACTCGGCCTCGGTGATCACCGGCGGGCGGCGGCGGCCCTGCTCGCGGCCCTCCCGGCGGCGCTGCTTCTTGGCCTCCAGGCGGGTGGACCCGCGGACGGACTGGACCTCGTCCTCGACGGGACGCGACTCGCGGACGTGCACGACCGTGTTCGGCGGGTCGTCGGTGCCGCCCGGGCCGTCGCCGTCGCCGCCCGAACGCCGCCTGCGCCGACGCCGGCGGCGGCTCGACCCGTTCGGGCCGGACTCGTCGTCGTCGCCCGCGTCGGAGTCGGCCTCGTCGGCCGCCTCCTTGGCGTCCTTGTCCTTTGCGTCCTTGGCCTTCGCCGCCTTGGACCTGTCGGCCTTGGACCGGTCCTTCGGCTTGTCGGCCTTGCCCTTGTCGGCCTTGCCCTTGTCGGCGGGGGCCTTGTCGGCGGGGGCCTGCTCGTCCTCGGCGTCCTCGGCGGCGCCCGGGGCCTCGTCGTCGGCGCCCTCCTTGCCGTTGCGGCCCCGGCCCCGGCCGCCGCGGCGGCGCCTGCGGCGGGACGGACGGTCGTCGGAGTCGTCGGCGTCGGACGGGCGCTCGTCGGGCTCGTCGGGCTCGTCGCGCTCCTCGTCGGCGGCCTCGCGCTCGGCCGTCTCGGCGGCGGCCTTGACCGCCTCCTCGCGGCGGGCGGGCGTCTCCTCCGGCTTGGGCTGCGGCGGCTGGAACACCACCATGGGCGGCTGGAAGGTCACGCCGGGCACGGCGATGCGCTCGCGGGCTCGGTCTCGGAGATCTGGCCGACGCCGGGGCTCGCCCCGGCCACCGGAACGGAGGGGACCTCCGGCACGGACGGGACGGCGGGCGGGACGGTCGGCGCGGGCGGCACCTCGGCGGACGCGGCGG
>NZ_MKJY01000456.1 GCF_001942465.1 Actinomadura sp. CNU-125 | reverse complement strand
TCGCTCCGGTGGGCAGGGGGCGGTGCCGTCCGTCGCCGGATCGGGTGCCCCAGGGCGCGTCGCCCGACCGCGATGCTGGCCGCATCGTGCCGGGAAACCTCACGGCCGGAGGTAGCCATCGGCTGCCGCCAATGCTGCGCACCCCACCGCGATGTATAGGCGGGATCGACGGCCACGATGGCCAGGCCGTGTTCGGCGGCCATCGAGGTCAGCCGGGCCTTGAGCTTGCCGGTGGGAAAGCCGGAGATCAGCTGCCGGAATTTCTTGCGGCGCCCGTGCTTCTCCCGCGTCTTCTCCTGGTCGAAGTTCAGGTCCTCGATCGCGATCGCGGCCACACCGCACGATGCGGCCCAGTGCAGCAGGCGGGTGATGGCGTGCCGGACTTGGGCGTCCCGGTGGGACGCCGAACCGGTCAGGTCGTAGTCGAAGCGCTTGGGGTCGCCGACGGGGTTGCCGGAGGGATCCAGGTGCCAGGCGGCGAAGTGGTCGGCGTTGGTGTCGACACCGATGATCCCCCGGGCGCGGGCGGCCTCTAGGGGGAGTGCCAGGGCGGGGCGGCGTTGCCAGGACGCCGTCAGGTACCAGCGGCCCCGTTCGGGGTCGTGGTGGAAGCGGTAGGCCACCGCCCGGTCCGCCACCACCCGGTCGCCCCACTCGACGCGCCCCGGTGGGCGAAGGCCGCACGCACGGACAGGACGTACCGGCCGTGCCGCGCGTTCGCCAGGTCGGCCAGCGGGGCAGGCAACGGGATCGACACCTCGCCCTCGGGCGTCACGCGGATGGTCTCGTTGCCGTACCGCTTGCCCGACTCCCCGTCAGCCTGCAGGAACGACCGTCCGGCCTCCCACCGCTCACGCCACTCCTTCGGCGTGAGCCCGGCCTCGTCCAGGTGATGACGCCGGTTCAGCAACCGGTGGCCACCCCGCACCACGTGCACCGTCCCGGCGTCCCGATCCGCCCGCACCACCGCCAGCCGGTCCTTCAACACCCCCAGCCTGCGCGACTTGGCGAACCACTCCTTACGGGACCGGTACCCGCCCGGCTCCCGCCGGGTGCCTTTCGCGCCGATTGGCAGGGCCAGCCGCCGCTCGAGCGTCCGCACACCCGCCTCGAAACTCTCCACGTGGGCCTGCTGGGTCCGGCGGGCCAGGGCCCACTGGTCGTGCGACGCTTTGGTGATCGACCCGGCCCACCGCGCCGACGACCCGGCCGTCAACTCCCGCTTACGCGCCGCCCACCGGTCGGCGTCGTGTTCCAGGCCGTCGGCGCAGCGGGTCTTCAGGTCCCGGGACGCCAGCGACCCAAGGTGCGCGCCGACCGCCCGCAGTACCGTCTCGTCCTCGGGAGTGAGGTCCTTGAGGCGGGTACGGATCGTCACCCCGGGCGGGCCCGCCGCAACGAACGGCGGCGCGATCACGCGCAACCCACCACCGGGTCCACCGGCCTCGTCCCGAGCCCGGCCGCCGGAACGAGGCCGGTCGCCGATTCCGGGCATGCCGTGGCGGGTGCCGCCGAGGCGGCCACCCCACAACCAGCAGCGGAACGCGACATGACCAACACTTTAAGTGACGACACTCGAACACGCAATCGACACGCCGTCTGCGAACCACCCCGGGGTCACACCTGAACCCGGGTGCGCGGGGCCGAACCCGGCGACCCTGCCCGGATCACCCGCCACCGCACGTGAGCAGGCGCCCGCACACGGACACTCCCGACCATCCATAGACACTCTTGAGCACTTAACCAGCCAACAACTCAAACCCCTTTGGGACGGGGCGTGGCGGGGTAGGTAACGCGACGTGCAAGTCGCTCCGAGACGTACCGGCGAGTGGTGGATCTCCCCTGCGATCCCCGCCGTGGGCAACGCGGCCCTGGCCGCGCTCTGGATCCTCACCGCGTTCGGCGGCTGGGGAGAGGAAGCGTTCTGCGGGGTGGGCGGCTCCTACGACCCGACCTGCGCGACCGGCTTCGAGAACGCTGTCCTGGCCTCGCTCGCCGTGGTGGTCCCCGCGGTCGTTATCACCCTGGCGGCGCTGGCCCTGCCACGGGTCAGGCGACACCCGGACCGCCTCGGAATGATGCTGGCCGCCTCGGCGTTCCTCTGGGTGGGCGCCGAAGGAATCCTGTTCCTCGGCGGCTACCTCGCCCAGTCCGGCTGACGGCTCGTTTCCAGCCATCGTCGCAGGTGAGAGGGCCTGCCGGACGGTCGCGAGGAAAATTCGCGCGCGCCGGTTTGACGTCCGGTCGCGAGGGGCATAATGTTCTCTCCGCCCCACAGGGAAGCGGGACGCCGAGAGGCGGCCGGCCCGAGGGGAACCACACTTGACCAAGCAGACACGGTTTCACCGTGTCCGCTGATCGGATGTGGGTCGGAAACGCCGATTTTGACAAACCGGCCGGATCTGATGAAATAGCAACACCGCCCGGAAGGGACCGCGCA
>NZ_MKJY01000455.1 GCF_001942465.1 Actinomadura sp. CNU-125 | reverse complement strand
CGAACCCGCCGACCGCCGCCGGGAGCAGCGCCCGCACCAGCCCGCCGACCCGCCGCCGCGCTCCCCCGCCCGGGCCGCCGCCGCCAGCGCCCGCGCAGCGCCGCGTACCCCAGCAGCAGCGCCCACTGGCCGAGCAGCAGCCGCTCCGCGACGAACGGGTTCCACGCGTACACCACGCCCGCCGCGAGCCGCGGCACGAGCCGCTTCGACGGGACGAGCGACGCCGCCGACGTGCACGCCGTCACGAAGATCGCCAGCAGGATCAGCTTCTGCGCGACGCCGCCCGGCAGGACGGTCGCGAGCGCCGCGGCGAACGCGTCGCTCGGGACGTGCCGCGGCACCGTCCCGGTCAGCCCGAACGTCATCGAGGTGAACGCCGGATCCGGGACGAACACCATGTCGTAGGACAGGACGAACCCGGGCGCGAGCCCAGGGCCCACCACCACGATCCCGAGCACCAGCCCAGTCACGGCGGTCGCCAGGTGCCGCGCTCGTCCCGTCACGCCGGAAAACTACCCGACCGGCTCGGGATCGCGGGGCAGCCCGAGGATGCGCTCGCCGATCACGTTCAGGTTGACCTCGGTGGTGCCGCCGCCGATCGTCATCGCGCGGGACGCCAGCAGATGCCGCGTCCACCGCGCCCGCAGCTCCGACTTCCAGCCGCCGGTGAGCGCGCCGTGCTCGCCCAGCAGCCCGAACCCGAACTCGGTGACCCGCTGCCCGTGCTCCATCGCGACCAGCTTCCGGACGTTCGCGGTCGCGCCCGGATCCGTCCCGGAGATCTGCTTCAGGGTCGCGCGAAGGCTCAGCAGGCCGAGCGCGTGCTCGTCGCAGACGAGGTCGCCGAGGCCGTCGCGGACGACCGGGTCGTCGGCGAGGTCGAGCTCACCGGCCAGCCGCAGCAGCTTCGGGACGTCGCCGCCCAGCTGGAACGACGTCGTCAGGCCCACCCGCTCGTTCGCGAGCGTGTTGCGGGCGACCCGCCACCCCTCGTTCACCGGGCCCACGACCAGCTCGTCCGGGACGAACACGCCGTCCAGGAACACCTCGTTGAACACCGCGTCGCCCGTGCACTCGCGCAGCGGGCGCACGTCGATCCCCGCGGACGCCATGTCGACGAGGAAGTAGGTGATGCCGTCGTGCTTCGGCCGGCCGGTGTCGGTGCGCGCGAGGCAGATCGCCCACTGCGACTCCCGCGCCAGCGACGTCCAGATCTTCTGCCCGGTGATCCGCCAGCCGCCCTCGACGCGCTCGGCGCGCGTCCGCAACCCGGCGAGGTCCGAGCCCGCGCCCGGTTCGGAGAACAGCTGGCACCAGATGATCTCCCCGCGCAGCGTCGGCGGCAGGAACCTCTCCTGCTGCTCCGGCGTCCCGTACTGGACGAGCGACGGCACGACCCACGCGGCGATCATCAGCGGCACGGGCCGCACCTGCGCGGCCTTCAGCTCCTGCCGGATGACGATCTGCTCGACCGGGCCCGCGTCCCGTCCCCACGGCTTCGGCAGGTGCGGCGTCACCCAGCCGCCCTCCGCCATCGCCGCCCGCTGCTCCAGCGGCTCCATCGCGGCCAGCCGAGCGACCTCCCCGCGAACCGATCCGCGAAGGTCGGCGGCCTCCTCGGGCAGATCGACGTCCACCGGACGCCGGACACCGCTCAGCGCGCGCGCCGCGACCTCTCCCCGGAACGAACTCGCCCTCCCGAGGATCGCCCGCAGCGTCAAGGCACGCCTGTAGAAAAGGTGGGCGTCGTGCTCGTACGTGTAGCCGATGCCCCCATGAATCTGGATGTTGCCCTCGGCGCACTGCACCGCCGCGTCCGCCGCGAGCACTCCGGCCACCGCGACCGCGTACGCGCGCTGCTCTTCCGGCTCGTCCAGCGCGCGCGCCGCATCCCACACGGCGGCCCTTGCACGCTCCAAAGCGATGAGCATCCGGGCGCACTTGTGCTTGACGCCCTGGAACTGCCCGATCGGACGGCCGAACTGCTCCCGCAGCTTCGCGTACGCCACCGCCTCGTCGAGCGCCCGCCCCGCGACGCCGCACGCCTCCGCGCCGAACACCACGACGGCGAGGGCCCGCACGTCCGCGCCGTCCACGCCGTCCACGAAGCGGGCGTCCGCGTCGACGGTGACCGCACCGGCGGGACGGCCCACGTCGAGCGACTCCAGCTCCTCGACCTCGCACCCGTCCCGGTCGACGACGGCCCAGCGATCACCGGCCGGGAGGACGAACACCTCCGCGTCCGCCGCACCGACCACCGGCCGGACGGTGCCGAACACCCGCGAACCGTCCGTCCGCAGGCTCCCCGACAGCCCGACCGCCCCGGTGCGCGAACCGTCCCGCAGGATCGCGGACGCCAGCACCGCCGGCGCGTACGAGGCCGGGCCCATCACGCGGCCCAGCTCCTCGATGACGACGGCCTGCTCCAGCAGGCCGAACCCCTGGCCGCCCGCACTCTCCGGAAGGTGCAGGCTCGGCAGCCCCTGCCCGGCGAGCGCGGGCCCGAGCCCGCCGCCCGCGTGCCGCTCGACGAGCCCGCGCACCGACGCCGCGAGCGCCGCGTGCTCCTCCGTCACTCCGATGGCCATGGCCGCACCTTTCATCCGGGTGCGGCCAGCCTATTAGAACGTCATTCGGTCAGATGACCTTGAGGCCCGCCAGGAACCGGTTCAGGTCCGGCCACAGCTTCTTGTGGGTGTCCGGCATCGACGCGAACACCACCGCCGGCGCGTCCCGTCCGGTGTCGATCACCGCGGTCGCGACGATCTCGCCCGTCGCCCGCACGCCCGCACGCTCGTACGTCAGGTACGACGCGACCAGCCAGCCCTTGCGCCCGTCCACATCGAGGGCCTGCGACGCCAGCGGCTTCTTCGCCTCCTGGAAGCCGTAGTACTGCGCCAGGTAGCCCTCCGCCGCGAGCCCCGCCACGTTCTTCACGCTGTCCGGGCCGCTGTACGCCCCGTGCAGGCTCGGGATCAGGGTGCCCGTCAGCAACTGCCCGTACCAGAGCTGGTCGCCGCTGCGCTCGGTCACCACGATCTGCTGCCCCGACCACCCGGGCGTGCCCAGCTTGTTCTTCTTCGTCGGCACCTGCCAGGGCTCCCCGAACCGCGGATACGACAGCCCCGACATGTCGTCGTTCACCCGCCCGAGGACCCGCGACGGCGTTCCCCGGAACGTCTCCAGCTTCGCGTCCGGCGGCATCGACGCCTGCGCCGCGACCGACTGCTCCGCCGCGCCCGTCCGTCCCGCCTTGTCCGGCTCGTCGCCGCCGCGGGTCAGGAAATAGACGGCACCGGCCGCGATCAGCGCCGCCACCAGCCCGACGCCGCCGATCAGCAGGACCCGGGACCGGCCGCCGGTCTCCAGCGAATCGCCCGCCGAACCGAGCTTCTCGTCCGCCGCGGCCTCGTCGGCCATCCAGTCCGGCATCTGCCAGTTGCCGCTGCTCGGCTTCCCGGACTTCGCCGGCCGGTCCGACCCCGTCGCACCGCCGGAACGTAGTTCGACACGCCCTCATCGGCGTCGCCCTCGTCGAGGAGCTCGTCCTCCCACTGCGACGCGTCCGGCTCCGGCGCCACGCGCACGTCGGACGGCTCCGCGGGCGACTCGTCCGGGGACTCCGCGGAAGTCTCGACCTTGCCCCACACGTCGTGGGCGGAGTCACTCTCGTTCAAACCGGTCCAGCGCGCATCGCGCTCCCCCTGATCGGACATGCGGCACACGTTACGCGAAGATCATCAAACGCGGCCCACGGAGAATCACGCCCAGGACACAGCTTGCTATCAGTCGAGTCGGGGCTGCCACTGCTCCGGCCGCACCTCCGGCGCCGCCCGCCACTCCTGCGCCCCGGGCCACTTGTCCGCCCCGAGCCGCTCCCGCACCATCAGCGTCGCGCCCGCGACCGCGCCGGGCATCGCCAGCACCGCCCCGAAAGGCACCAGGAACAACGCGAACGTCGCGACGCCGAACCCGATCACCAGCGGACGGTTCGCCTTCATCCGGGCGAACCGCTCCTTGCGCAGCACCTCGCGCCGCTCCATCGCCACCGACGACAGCTCGCCCGCCAGAAAGTAACCGGAAACACACGCCGCGACCACCGGAACGACGGTCTGCCCGACCCCCGGAATGAACCCGCCCGCGAAGAAGAGCAGCGCGAAGCCCAGCGCGACGAGCCCCAGCAGCAGCGCGTCCTTGATCGCCCGCCCGATCTGCGTCATCAGCGGCACATCGGGCTCCGGCGGCGCGCCGCCCTGCGACTCCTCGACCCGCACCGCGATCGCCTCGTAGAACGGATCACCGACCAGCAGCGTCACGGCCGTGAACGTCAGAATCGCCAGGAAGACGGACGCGCCGAGCACCGCGATCCCCGCGATCACCCGCGTCGCCGTCCGCACCGTCTCGCCCCACCCGTCGGCGAACCACGTCACCCACGAGGCCACGTCGCCGATGTTGTAGACGAGGAACCCCAGCGCCGTCCCGTAGACCACGAGAACGATGAGCGCGGGAATGAGACCGAACAGCCACTGCAGCGGATGCCGGGCGACCCACCCGATTCCCCGCAGCAGATAACTCGCGCCGGTGAACAGATCCTTGAACCGCGACTGTTGCTCCACCCGGCGAGCCTAACGAAGCCCCACAAGGTGCGCCGAACGATCCCAGACGTCCCGCGCCAACCGTTCGTCCCGCGAAGGCCCCGAGCCGGGGACCGAACCATAGAACCCGCCGCTCTTCGCCTCGAACTCCTCGTCGACCGCCAGCCGCAACGCCTGCCGCGCCCCCTGCTCGGGCGTCCGCACCACCGGCGTGTGCGACATGACCGTTCCGAGGCGTCCCAGCCCCCACTGCTCCCGCAACAACTCCGTCGCCACAGGCCCCGGACACATGGCGTTCACCACCACACCACTGCCCTCCATCCGCCTCGCGAGTTCCCGCGCGAACAGAATGTTGAGCAACTTGCTCCGGCCATAAACCCGCAACGAACCCGGTTTCCCGTACGCCCCCGGCTCCGCCAACCGTTCCACGTCCAACGGATCGGCCAGCCGGTAAGCCTCGCTCGCCACCATCACCACCCGCGACGCGCGCCTTTCTCCAGATGCCCCAGCAGCAGATTCGTCAGCAGAAAGGGCCCCAGATGATTCGTGGCGATCATCCGGTCGTACCCGTCGGCGCTCTCCTTCGCCCGCATCAGGTGCACGCCCGCATTGTTGACGAGCACGTGCACCCGATCGAACCGCTCCTCCAACGACGCCGCCACCCGCCGCACGTCCATCAGCACCGACAGATCGGCCAGGAAGATCTCCACCCGGCCCTCGGGAACCTCCTCCAGCAACTCCTCGACCGTCGCCCGCCCCCGCATCTCGTTGCGGCACACGATCCCCACCAGGAACCCCCGCCGCACGAGCCCGCGCGCGATCTCTTTCCCGATCCCCGCCGTCCCCCCGGTCACAATCGCGATCTTGGTCTCCATGAGACCACCCCACCACCCGCCCACCCCCCGGACAAGCCCCTTGTGGTAACCCACGAGGAAGCCGGGCGAACCTCAGGGAGCGTTCCCCGGCGGCGGCCCACCGGAAGGCGCACCACCGGGCGGCGGCCCGCCCGACCGCCCGCCACCACCGGCGGGCGGCGCACCCCCGCTCGGCTTCGTCCCGGTATCGACCCCGACCTCCAACGCGACGGCGTAACCAGAACCGACATCGCCCGTCACAGTCGCCAACTGACTGGCAGCACCGTCATCACCGAAGACGTTGTCGCTGTCCAGCGTGACCTGAGCCAGGTTCTTGACGGACTGCTCATAGCCGGCCTCCGCGTACACCGTGTCGCAAACGTCCTTCGGCAAAGCCACCTGCGAAGTCGCGATCGCCTTCGTGGCATCGGTAATGCTCGCCTGGTCGGGATACACCTCGAAGTGGATGTGCGGCCACCGCCCGGAGTAACAGGCCGGGAAGATGCTCGTGAACCGAACCTTCCCCTCCGCATCGGCGACCTGCACACCCCGCAGGTAGTTCTCGTCCGTGACCCCCTCGGAGTACATCGAGTACTTCCCGTCCCGGGTGCAATGCCAGACATAGACGGCCACCCCCGCGAAAGGCGCTCCCTTCGCGAGATCGGAGACGGCCAACTCCAACGTCATGGGCACCCCCTCGGCCGTCCCCTTCGCCTCCCCGAAGCTGGACCGGATGTCACTGCGGACGATGCCGCTCTGCTCCAGCACGTCCGGCCCGTTCGAGCCGTCCCCCGGGTAAGGCCCGGCCGTCTCGTCGGGAATCTCCCCGGCCGCCGCGCTCGCCGAAGCCTCACCCGAGGAACCGCCGCACGCCGCGACCCCGAGCCCCGCGGCCCCCAGCCCGAGCAACCCGAGCATCCTTCGCCGGCTGACCAGCGTGCCGAGGTCGAACCCGAGCCCCTGGTCGACGACCTCCTCGTCGGGCCGCGCGAGCGGACGCCCCTCGAACTCACGCCTGCGTCGCATGAACCTCTCCTCCGTGTCGGCAACACCACCAGTGTTCACACCGACACTGAGAGCCCTCTTACCCCCAGATGAGTTTTCCCTTTGCCTCAGTTCCACCCTGTCGCGTTGCAAGCCACCGTCCGGCAGTCCTCGCAGATGAACAGGCTGCGCCAGCCGTCGCCGTACTCCCGAACGTGGTTCTCGACGGTCGTCACATGGAACATCAACCGCCCACACGACCGGCAGGACGGGTTGGCGTAGACCCCGAGCGGCGGCCCACCGGCGACGCCCACAACACCAGGGGTGCCCTGAACATGACCATTGCTGTACACCAAGTCCGCGTCATAAGGCTTCAACTCCACCGCCCCCACACCCCGCCCCGGCTGCTCGAAAGCGCGGTAAATTTCGTCCTCAGGACCGGGCGGCTCATCGAAAACAACCACTTCGTCGCGATAACAACCCCGGTCATCGACGTTCGCATACAGCGTCCACATGCACGACGCGCGCGTCCCGACCAGGTGCACCCGTTCGGCCGTCCACGCCGGAACACCCGGAACCTCCGCAACACGCAACGACATGTAATGCCAGGAGATCGGAGACATCACCGGATCACACGCGATCTCCTCGATTGAAAGCCCGACCGGATGGTCGACCCCCTCGTCCCGCAGCAGCACGACCCGTCGCTGCGGGGAGAACCGATAACGAGCAGGACCGTCCGCCGGTACCCAAACCCCGAGATCCTCGTACTCCCGCCGGTCCGCACCCCGCCGCACATCGTGCCGGGCGACGGCCGCCAACGCGGCACCGGTGCCGATCGCGGCCAACGCCCACACGTCCCGGAACGACCGCCGCTCGCGCAACCGCCGCACCACGAGATCCACGCACCGATCCGGCGCACCGGCCAGCAACGAACACAGATCACCGAATCCGACCTCGAACCGATCCAGCATCGAGGCGATGACCGATTCCTGATGCGGCCGAAACCATTCGGGCCGCGTACCGGCGAGGAAAGCAAAATGGTCCCCAAGCCCACGCGCATCGGCCGACCGCTCCAAAAGCTCGACCAGCACCGCGACATCGTCCGGGCTCTCGATCGGCATCCCCGAACGCTACCAGCGACACCCTTGAAAACGCTGCCCGCCGTCCTGGCCGTCTTGTTGTCTCTGGCCGCGTGCACGGACGCCCCACCGAGAACCCCCGACAACGGCGCCCCGTCCGCACGTCAACTCAACCTCGACTGTTCTGATCCGATCGACGTGCTGTCGTCACCGCCCGAACCGCACAGCGCCGTTCTCGACGTAGTGGGCCTGGACACCACCTCGACACTCCAGGTCGCTGCGACGGACGGAGACTCCCCGCACCGCCTCTTCGCCAAAACCGGACTTCTCGTTCGCGCGGGACACGAGGCGGACCTCACCGTGCCGGCGCACGTCTCCATCGCCTGGGGCAACCACGCACCCGAGTGGGCCTCCGCATTGCACATCCCGGCCTGCCCGACCACAGACTCCGGCCAGTGGCTGCTCTTTCCCGGCGGGTTCTCTCTCGACACAGGGGCTGCGTGCCCCTCCAGGTACGCACAGAGAACGAGACAACCACCGTCCACGTCTCAGCCGGTGCGCCCTGCCCAAGCTGAGTTCGCCCGATGCGGCCGGAGTATCAGAAACGCAGCAGGTAAGGAACGGTAGTGCGCACCGTGTTCATCCCACTCCTCCGGCGCAACGGGCAGGACAAAGAAGTGCAGACCTTTCTCCCGTACGCGAATTTCGCCGCGACGGCTCGCATTCTCGACCCGCGTAGGCTCGGGAAGCAGCGCGTCGAGGCGCTGCAGGTGCTGCGCGGGCTGACGGTACCGGGGTACGGATGGCGGCACCATCCGGCCGTACGGATGTGGACGGGGTACGAAGAGGCGCTGGTCCGCTACGGCCTGGAGATCTGCCGCCAGTGGTGCTCCCTCGGGCACCGGGACACGTGCGCGACCTCGCTGACATCCGAACTCACGAACGCCACAGGCGTCCACCGGCCGCGGAGCCAGGAGAGCCTGACCGACGCCGGGGCCCTGCCGTCCTGGCTGGGCGATCCCGCCCTGCACCTCAGCCATCGCTCCGCGCTGATCCGCAAGGACCCCGGTTTCTACGAACCGCTCTTCCCCGACGTCCCCGCCGACCTCCCGTACGTCTGGCCCCGCCCCGATCACGCGGATAAAGAAGGCGGCAAACCGGCACCACCGGCGTGACCACCACCGACAGCCCTCCAGTCGAACGCACAAAAACGCCCAGCGGCAAGCCGCTGGGCGTTCACGCACAACTCCGAGATCCGAACCCCGCGATTGGCGGGGGCGTGGGGGCGGAGCCCACACCGGGGGGTTTGGGGGGTCGTCCCCCCAATGAGGGACGAGCGAAGCAGGCGAAGTTGCCCTCTAGGGCAACGAGCATGCCTCACCCCAAGCGAGTGGAGGTGGCGGGAATCGAACCCGCGTCCTTCGATGATGAGTCAGGGCTTCTCCGGGTGCAGCCTGCTAGGCGGTTTCTCGGCCCCGGCGCTCACACAGGCTAGTCGCCGACGGGCTCAGTCGCTGTTTGATTTTCCTTGCAACCCCGCGACCGGGCTACAAGGTGGAGTCTCCTGATGATGTCAGGTCCCGGGGCGGAGACTCACCCGGGCTGACAGAGTTCGCTCCTCGCTCAGGCGGCGAGGGCGAACTCGGACTGCTTCTTGTTGGCAGTTATTGGTTTGCTGTCACAGGATTTACGAGGTCACGACAGCAACCCTCGACCCGCTTCTCCTGACTCGACCGACCGAAGTCGAAGCCGGTCACCCCCATGTTGAGTTGTCAAAGCGGTCCGGGGACCGCGCATGTTGACGTTACTAGGATAACGCGTGGGCGGGCAACGTGATTCCCGGTGGACGTGTGAAACCCGGGCGGGCGCGAACGCCCGCCCGGGTCGACCGGCAGGGTCGGGCCGGTCCGGACGGCAGAGCCTCCCCCGAGACGAGGCTCTGGTCTCATCACGGCGACTGAGTCCGCAACCCCCCAAGCGGTTTCTCAGTCACTAGGGAAGACGCTCGGGGGGCGGGCGATGGTTGCGGTCCGGACGTAAAGGTGTCTCAAAGTCAGCCGAAGAAGGTTCCGGCGACGGACGCGGCGTTGACCTGGCCTTCGACGGCGATGGCGACGGCGACGTCGCCGCGGGAGCCGACGAACCACGAGACCTGCTTGGGCTTGTCGTCCTGCTTGTAGGCGGCGAAGGCGGTGACGCCGACGACCTCGCTGTCGACGCGGGCGGCCTGGGCGGAGCCGTTGCGCGCGGAGTTCTTCAGCACCTCACCGAGGTTGGAGATCGACTGTGCCGGGAGGTTGTGGACGGGCGCGCGCTGTTCGGCGTTCGGGATGTCGCCCTGCAGGACGTACGGGGGGCGCCACGTGCCGGTCTGCGCGGCGGCGGCGACGAGGGCCATCGCGAGGGGGCTGACCTCGACGCCGCCCTCGCCGACCATGGTCGCGGCCATCTCGCCCTGGTTCTTCGGGGTGGGGATCGAGCCGGTGAACGCGGGCACCTGCAGGCCCCAGTTCTTGCCGATCCCGAAGTGGGCCGCCTCGGTCACGAGGGTCTTGGCGTCGATCTTGTTGCTGAGCTGTGCGAGGGAGGTTTTGCAGGAGAGGGCGAGGTGGTTGGTCAGCTCGCTGTCCTTGTACGCCCGGGTGGTGAAGGTCTTGTCGCCGACGGTCAGCTCCCCGGGGCAGGTCGACTCGGTGTTCGGGGAGACCCCGCCGTGCATGAACAGGGCTTCGGCGGAGACGACCCCGAAGGTCATGCCGGGCGGGTAGTGGCCCTGGAACGCCCGGTTCTCGCCTCTCGTCCCGTGGTTGGAGACGGCCAGGACCTCGCCGGTGGCGGGCCGCACGGCCACGAGGGACGCCGGGTACTGCAGTCCGTTGAGGGCCCGGTCGGCGGCCAGCTGGACGCCCGGGTCGAGCGTCGTCTGGACCTCCTGCGGCTTCTCTCCCGGCCAGCTCTGGAGGGGGGACGTGCGCTGCCCGTTCGGGTCCTGCGCGACGACGCTGACGGTCGGGGTGCCGGCGAGGCGGCGCTGCATGAGCAACTGGATGCCGCTGACGCCGATGGTGTCGCCGGGCTGGTAGGGGGCGCCGACCTCCTGCAGCCGGTCGGACGTCGCGGGGCCGAGGGTGCCGATCAGCTCGGCGGCGGCCTTCGGCTCGATCGGCGCGGTGATCTCCCTGAAGTCCAGGGCGGGGATGCCCGCGTTGAGGCGCTGGATCAGCGGGGTGTGGGTCGACGTCTGCAGGGTCATCAGCGGCAGGAACTCCTGCGGCGGCGCCGACAGGACGCGGCCGTGGAGGCGGTCGGCGTCCAGGCGCCGGCCGCCGTCCATCTCGGTCGCCTTCGCGAGGGCGTCGAGGGTCTTCTTCGGGTCCTTGAGCTTCCCGGGGTAGACCCCTACCTGGTAGGCCGGGACGGGCCGCAGCATCGACTCGCCGTTGGTGTCGGTGATCTGCGCGCGCTCGGGCACCTCGTTGACCACCGCGAGCCGCTGGCCCTGCTGCAGTTTCGGGTTGATGATCGACGGGCTCCAGACGACCTTCCACTGGCCGCCGACCCGCTTGAGGGTCATGTGCCCCTTGTAGTCCCAGGGCCGTCCGCTCTCGCCTAGGTCGACCTTGACGGAGAAGGACGCCTGCGCGGTGTCGCCGTCCTTGACGATCGCGGCGGCGTCGGGGTCGGCGCCGTCCGCACCGATCGACAGCCGCAGGGACGCCGCGTCCAGCTGCGCGGCGACCTTGCCGAGGGCGTCGGCGACCTCCTGCTCGTCGGCGCCCACGGTGTTGTCGGCGGCGGCCTCGTAGTTGCCGACCGACCAGGCGATCAGGAAGTCGCGGACGGCGGGCATCGCGGATCGTTCGGCGAAGCAGCCGGTGGTCAGGGACGCGACGAGCACGCCGCAGCCGGCCAGCGAGATCGTTCGGCGCCGGACGGTACGCGTGCCGCGGGGCGCGCGCCTCCGGCCTCGGTTGGTCATCGACACCCTTCACCGTCTCCTGAAACGGGCCGCCTGAGCACGCTGCATTTCCCGCTGGGCCTCGCGCTTGGCGATGGCCTGCCGCTTGTCGTACGCCTTCTTACCACGGCCGAGCCCGATCTCGACCTTGGCCTTACCGTCCTTGAAGTACAGGGACAGCGGGACGAGCGTCCAGCCCGGGTCGGACGTCTTGTCGATGATCTTCTGGATCTCGCGCCGGTTCAGCAGCAGCTTCCGGCGGCGGCGGGGCGCGTGGTTCGTCCAGGTGCCCTGCGTGTACTCGGGGATGTGGACGCCTTCCAGCCACACCTCCCCGTCGCGCACCTGGGCGAAGCCGTCGACGAGGGAGGCGCGGCCCGCGCGCAGCGCTTTGACCTCGGTGCCCATCAGCACCATGCCCGCTTCCCATGTGTCGTCGATGTGGTAGTCGTAGCGGGCCCGCTTGTTCTGGGCGATGAGCTTTCGCCCTGTGTCGCGTGACACGTGATCAGCCTCGGTCCTTGTCCGGCAGCGTCGCGTCCAGGCCGCGCAGCACCGTCCGGGCGCGCTGCTCGGCCGCTTCGGGAGGGCGGTCGGCGGAGACCGCCACGTCGGGTTCGACCCCGACACCGTCGAGGTTACGGCCGCCGGGGGTGCGGTAGCGACCGACGGTCAGCTCGATCGTCGAACCGTCGGAGAGCTCGATCGGCTCCTGCACCGACCCCTTGCCGTATGTACGTGATCCTACGAGAATCGCGCGGTCCCGGTCGCGCAGGGACCCGGCGACGATCTCCGCGGCGCTCGCCGTGCCCGCGTCGACGAGCACGACCAGCGGCGTCTTGGCGTCCCCGGGCCGCTCGACGGTGTAGCGGCGGGACGGTTCGCCGCGCCGCTCGTAGGTGACGACCGGGCCGTCGGCGAGGAACGCGGACGCGGCCTCGACCGACTCCGCCAGCAGCCCGCCCGGGTTCCCGCGCAGGTCGAGGACGTATCCGCTGGACGGTGCGGGTTCGGTGGCCGCGCGGATCCGGTCGCCGGTGCCGCGGGTGAAGGCGCCGACGCGGATCGTCCGGACACCGCCGGGACGGTCGGTGACGGTGACGTCGCCCGCGCTCACGGGCGTCCGGACGAGACGGAACGTGCGGCCGCGGGACCCGCGCGTCACGGTGATCCGGACGGCGTCGCCCGCAGGCCCGCGCAGCGACTCGGCGACGCGCGCGAGGCTCCATCCGGCGGTGGACGCGCCGTCGACCGCGGTGACGACGTCGCCCGCCCGGACCCCGGCGCGGGCGGCGGCGGTGCCGGGCTGGACGCTCGCGACGCGGACCCGCTCGTCGCCGTCCTCGGCGCCGAGCCACAGCCCGACCCCGCTGTAGTGCCCGTTGAGGCGGCCCTCGATGTCGTCGTACCGACGCGCGGGGTAGTAGCGGGCCCATTCGTCGCCGAGCCCGCGCAGCATCCCCTCGATCGCGTACCGGTCGAGTTCGGCCCGCCCGACGGGGTGCGCCGAACTGCCGCCGATCTTCGCGGCGGCCTCGTCCAGGACGGACCCGTCCGCGACGGCGGCGTGCCGTTCGGGACCCGGTCCGCCGACCGCGCCGAGCCCGTACGCGCCGAGGACGGCGGACGCGATGACGGCACCGCGAAGCAGGCGAGCGGACGGGAACATGCCGCAATTCTAGAGTCGGGACCGGTGCGGGCCCGGCGTTCCGCTCAGATCTTCAGATATCGCCGGAGCGTCATGAAGGAGGCGATCGCACAGAGCAGGACGCCGAAGCAGATCGACACCACAATGACCGACAGCACCTGCCCCCAGCCGAGCTTGGCGATGAGCTGGATCTCGCTGGCGAGCTTGTCGATGAGCAGGAACTTGCTGGCCACCAGCATGATCGAGGCGAACAGGCCGCCGATCAGGCCGGCGATCGCGCCCTCCAGGATGAAGGGCAGCTGGATATAGGTGTTGGACGCGCCGACGAGCCGCATGATGCCGGTCTCCCGGCGCCGGTTGAACGCCGACAGCCGGACCGTGTTGCCGACCAGCAGCACCGAGGCGACGACCTGGATCAACGCGATCACCAGGGCGCCCCATTGCAGCGCGTTGAGGATGCCGAAGAAGCGGTCGAGGATCTCCTGCTCGTTGATCACCGTGTCGACGCCGGGCCGGCTCTTCACGGCCTCGGCCACGGCCTTGTATTCCTCGGCGTTCTTGAGCTTGACCCGGAAGGAGTCGGGAATGTCGCCTTCGCGGGTGCTCTCCACGAAGCCGGGCGAGCCCGCGTAGCGCTCCTTGAACCGCTGGTAGGCCTCCTGCCGGCTCTCGTAGGTGACCTCCGAGACCTCGGACATGCCCTTGAGCTGCTGCTCGAGCTGCTTCCGCTGGTCCTCGGTGACGTCCTTGCCCTGGCATGCCGAGTTCGAGCTGGTCTTGGCGCACAGGAAGATCGAGACTTCGATCTTGTCCTGCCAGTAGCTCTTGGAGGATGAGACCTCGGCGCGGATCAGGAGGCCGGTGCCGAAAAGCGCCATGGCGATGGCGACCGTGATGATGAGGGAGATCGTCATCGTCAGGTTCCGGCGGAGACCGATCCAGATCTCCTGGAGAACGAACTGTACGCGCATGCCTCGCTGTCCTTGGTCGCCTGTAGTCGTCCCTGCGGTGTACGCGGTGGCGGGAACGGGTGGTTCGGATGGGAGCCGTCAGAGGGCCCGGCCCTGTCCCGGTCGGCCCGGGCCGACCCGGGTCGCCCGGGTCAGTAAGCCTGGCCGTAGACGCCGCGCGACTGGTCGCGGACGACCCGTCCGTCCTCCAGCTCGACGACGCGCTTGCGGAAGGCGTCGACGATCGCGGCGTCGTGGGTGGCCATGACGACGGTGGTGCCGGTCCGGTTGATCCGGTCCAGCACCTTCATGATTCCGATGGAGGTGGCCGGGTCGATGTTGCCCGTCGGCTCGTCCGCCAGCAAGATCATCGGCCGGTTGACGAACGCCCGCGCGATGGCCACGCGCTGCTGCTCGCCGCCGGACAGTTCGTGCGGCATCCGGTGGCCCTTGCCTTCGAGTCCGACCAGGTCGATGACCTCGGGCACGACCTTGCCGATGAAGCGCCGCGGCTTGCCGATCACCTCTAGGGCGAACGCGACGTTCTCGAAGACGTTCTTGTTGGGGAGCAACCGGAAGTCCTGGAAGACGCAGCCGATCCGGCGGCGCAGGTGCGGCACCTTCCAGTTGCTCAGTCTGGTGAGGTCCTTGCCCGCCACGTGCACGTGACCTTGGGAAGGACGCTCCTCCTTGAGGATCAGTCGCAGGAAGGTCGACTTGCCGGAGCCGGAGGGGCCGACCAGGAACAGGAACTCGCCCTTGTCGATGGCGACGTTCACGTGCTGGAGGGCGGGCCGGTTCTGGCTCCGATAGACCTTGGTGACGTTGTCGAAATTGATCACGGCTGCATCACGGCGGTTCAGTCTAGGGGTTGGGGAGCGGCCCGACCTGCGGAGGCGGATCTGTTCCGCCGCCTTCGGCCTGCGCCGCCCGGCTTCGCGGCCGGACGGGCCGTGGAGCCTGCGAGCAGTGTAGAGGGGACAGTCAACTACCTCGTCCCACTCCTCGTGGTGGGGATGACGCGGCGGGAATGACCGCGCCCCCACTGTGCGGGGCCCGGGGGACGTTCCCCGGGTGGTTCGTACCGTTCAAGATTCCGGACTTGCCGGAACGACCATACAGTCCGGCTAGGCTGGATGATGGGAAAGATGCCTAATAAGTCGGTGATCGACGCATCCGCACGGACCCGCGTGCCGCGCACGGAGATTGGGGCCACACCATGAGCTGCGAAGATCTGATTTGCGCCCGCTGCTCGAACCCGGTCGTCGAGGGACGCTGCCCGACCTGCAGGATCGCCCGCTCGCAGATGCACCGGCACGGCCCCTCGGTGCCGCCCGCGCTCGTCCTGGCGGCGCTGGTCGCGCTGCTGTTCGTGGCGCTCGTGCTACAGCGCGTGTACTGAGCGCGCTGAGAGCCTTCTCACCAACTCCGGAACCGGGAACTCCGCCCGGCGCACGCCCGTGATTCCGGCCGGTTCCGAGCCGTGAAACCGCTGGTCAGCGGCCGGTCAGTTCTTCTTCGGCGCCGGCGTGGACGCGCGGGTGACCGCCCCGTTGTCGCCGACGACCCGCGCCTTGCGCTCGGCGTCCGCGCGCTCCCCGTCCTTGTTCTTCTCGCCGTCCTTCTTCTCCGCGCCGTCACCGGACGGACGGTCCGCGCTCGGCGAGGCACTCGGCGAAGCACTCGACGACGGTTCGGCCGACGGCGACCCGCCGCCCTCGCCGCCGTCCTCTTCGCCTTCCTCGCCGTCCGCGCGCGGCGGGTCGTAGGCGGCGAAGTGCAGCGTCGACGCCGTGTCGACCTTGTTCCCCTCGACGGTGCCGTCGAGCAGGTGCTCCGCCTCGTCCGGGATCTCCGGCCGGGGCGCGTCCGGATCGTCCGGGGCCGCCTCGGAGGTGAGCGAGGAGTTGCGGTACAGCGAGTAGATGATCAGGCCGCCGCCGTCCTCGGTGCGCAGCCCGAAGTAGGGGAAGGGCGTCGCCGTCGGGACGACCGTCAGCGTCAGGTCGTCCTCGCGGGCCTTCTCCTTCGCCTTCTCCGCACGCTCGTAGTAGCCGCTCGTGCGCGAGCCGGCCTCCATGACCTTGGCGGCGACGCTGCCGTCGCCCTCGGCGGCCATCGTCGCGTGGATGCCGCTCATCTCCTGCGGCCGGATGAGGACGGACGTGTCGTCGCTGGCCAGCGCCTCCGCGTAGCCGTCGTCGTCGATCGCGATCTCGGGCAGTTCGGTCTTGCGGTCGACCACGACGACGCTCGTCAGCGACCAGCGGCGGTCGGCGCCGCGCAGAATGAACGACATCAGCACGCGGCGCTCGCTGTCGGCGTCACCCACGACGGAGCGCTTCACCGACGCCGTGAACCACTGCGGGTAGCCGCCCTCGCGCAGTTCGGGGACGTACAGCTCGGGCTTGCCGTAGTCGAACCGGCGCACGGGGTCGCCGTCGTAGGCGGCCTTGCGGAACTCGGCGGCGGTGAGCTGGGACTGCCCGTCGGACGTCCAGGTCAGTGCGAGCCGCTCGTCGCCCGCCGCGCGCGCCACGTCCTCGTTGATGACATAGGTACGGAAGGTCTCTTTGGCGACCTCGGGGGTGAGGTCGACCGGTTCGGGCGGTGAGGGCGTGGGCATGGCGGCGGTGGGCCGCACCTCCGGCGCGCTCTGCTGAGCGCAACCCGTTGCCGCCACCGGCACCAGCAGCATGACGGCCGCCAGCGCGCGCGCGATCGTGTGCAAAGCTCCGTCCCCCGGGCCCGACGTTCGCCTGCCGCTCAGGCCGTCCGGAAGGGCCCTCCCGTTTCACCGATTCTGCCACCAAGGGTATGGGGCGGGCGCCCCCGGCACTGCCGGGACGGCGATAAGCTCGGAAGCGTGGCAGGCATGGAACCGGAAGAGCGACTCAAGGAGCTCGGCGCGACCCTGTCCGGCATCGAGCAGGTGCTGGACCTCGACGGCATGCGGCGCGACATCGCCGAGCTGCGCGAGCAGTCCGCCGACCCCGACCTGTGGAACGACCAGGAGCGCGCCCAGTCGGTGACCCGCCGCCTGTCGTACCTGGAAAGCGAGCTGGGCCGGGTCGAGGGCCTGCGGCAGCGTCTGGAGGACGCCGCGACCCTGTACGAGCTGGCCGCCGAGATGGACGATCCCGACACGCGCGCGGAGGCCGACGGCGAGCTGGAGGACCTGCACAAGGCCGTCCAGCAGCTGGAGGTGCGGACGCTGATGTCGGGCGAGTACGACGCCCGCGAGGCGCTCGTCTCCATCAACGCGCAGGCCGGCGGGATCGACGCGGCCGACTGGGCCCAGCAGCTCCAGCGCATGTACCTGCGCTGGGCCGAGCGGCACGGCTACCCGACCGAGATCTACGAGACGTCCTACGCCGAAGAGGCCGGGATCAAGTCGACGACGTTCACGGTGAAGACCCCCTACGCGTACGGGACGCTGCGCGGCGAGCACGGCACGCACCGGCTCGTCCGCATCTCCCCGTTCGACAACCAGGGCCGCCGGCAGACGTCGTTCGCGGGGCTGGACGTCGTCCCGGTCGTCGAGCAGAGCGACCACGTCGAGATCGACGAGAACGAGCTGCGGGTGGACGTGTACCGGTCGTCCGGTCCGGGCGGGCAGGGCGTCAACACGACCGACTCGGCGGTGCGGATCACGCACCTGCCGTCCGGGATCGTGGTGTCCTGCCAGAACGAGCGGAGCCAGCTGCAGAACCGGGCGACGGCGATGAACGTGCTGCAGGCGAAGCTGCTGGAGCGCAAGCGCCAGGAGGAGGCGGAGAAGATGTCCGCCCTGCGCGGCGAGGGCACGAGCAGCTGGGGCACGCAGATCCGCAACTACGTCCTGCACCCGTACCAGATCGTGAAGGACCTGCGCACGGGCGTCGAGGCGGGCAACCCCTCGTCCGTCCTGGACGGCGAGATCGACGAGTTCATCGAGGCCGAGATCCGCTGGATGCGGCAGCAGGAAGCCGGAACCTGATCTTTTTCTCGCGTTCCCAGAGTGATCGGGTGGTCACTCTGCGATGATTCCGGATGGACTCAGCTCGCCGCTTCCATCCGGGGGAACCGTATGCCCGCACGCACGACCGGACGCACCGACGGGCGTCCGCACGCGCGCACACGTTCTCGCGCGGCGGCCGCCGCGCTGGCGGTGCCGTGCCTGCTGGGCGGCGGCGTCGCGGGGTGCGGCGAGAACCCGACCGCCGCGTCGTCGCGAGCCGCCCGCGCTGAGCCGGGCGCAGGCCGAGCAGGTGCTGAAGTCCTACACCGCCGCGGCCGACCGGGCCGCGCGGAAGCGCAGCGGCAAGGCGCTGACCGGGATCCAGACCGACCCGCAGTTGACCATGGAAGCCGCCATGTTCAAGAAGTACCGGGCGCTCCGGAAGCGGCCGCCCACACTGGACTTCGCGAAGACGACCTTCTTCATCCCCCGGCTCGAAGGCCATCCGCGCTGGTTCGCGGTGGGCGCGGGCGGCGGGAAGGGCGCGGGCGCCCGGCCGCACGCGATGCTGTTCACGCAGGAGAAGCCGGGCGGGCCGTGGCTGCTCGCCGCCGACCCGGCGCCCGGCGACGGCGCCCTGGAGCGGGTGAAGCTGGACGGCGGCGGGTTCGCCGAACCGGTCTCGCCGGACGCGGACGGGCTGCCCATCGCGCCCGCGCGGATCCCGGCGTCGACGCCGCGCTGATGACGGGCGGGCCGGACGCGTCCGGCGCCGCGGCGCTCGCGGACGGGCCCACCACCGGCCGCGCGTACCAGGCGCTGCGGAAAGTCACCGAATCGCTCGCCGGGCAGGGCGTCAAGCTGTCGTCGACGTTCGCGCCGGCCGCCTACCGGGTGCACGCGCTGCGCACGAAGGACGGCGGCGCGCTCGTCTGGTACGCGATGAAGCAGCATGAGGCATACTCCGCCGCAAAACGGGGCAGCCTGGCGGTAAGCGGTGATCTCGTCGGGCTCGCCCGGCCGGATCGGCCAGGACACGCCTGAAGACGACGGTCCTCACGCAGTACCTGGCCGTCGTTCCGCCGGACGGCCGAGCCATGGTCGCCGGCGTGTACCGCAAGGCCGTCGCCGCCCGGGGAGCCTGAACCCAGGTGCCCCGGTCGCGCAGGCCGTCCGCCGCGCACGGCTCCGTCGAGCCCGCGCGCGGCCTCTGATCTCCGTCGGGTGCCGGGCCGTCCCGCTCTTCCCGACCGCTGCAGCGGGAGCGGTCCGGCACCCGGCGGGTCCTTCGATTGTGCCGTGCGCGCCGTCCCGTCCCATGTCAAGCGGGACGGGACGGCGCGTCACGTCCGTCCGGTCACCGGCCGGTGACCAATCGGTCACCGGCCGCCGGTCAGGATTCGGCGGGCGGCAGCGAGCTGCCGGTGACGAGCGTGCGGACCGACCGCAGCGCCACCGACAGCGTCGCCAGGTCGAACCCCTCGCCCTCCCAGATCTCGCCGAGCATCTGCTGGGCGCGGTCCACGACCGTCTTGTTCTTCTCCGCCCAGTGCGCCAGCCGCTCCTCCGGCCGCGCGCCCGGCTCGCTCGTCACCAGGACGTCGCGGGTGAGGGCCGCGTGCGCGGTGTACAGGTCGTCGCGCAGCGCGGACCGCGCCATCGACCGCCACCGGTCGTCGCGGGGCAGCGCGATGATCCGCTCCCGCAGCCGGGACAGCTGCAGCCGCTCGGCGAGGTCGAAGTACACCTCCGCGACCTCCTCGACCGGGCGTCCCGTCTCGTGCGCGATGCCCACCAGGTCGAACGTGCTGTAGGCGGCGACCAGCATCGCGCACTGCTCGGCCAGCTCACCCGGGACGCCCCGTTCGGCGAACCCGTCGCGGCGCTGCTCGAACGCCGCGAGGTCCTGCCCGGTGAGCAGCTTGGGCAGCTGCGCGCTGAGCGTCGCGGCACCGCCCGCGAAGAAGTCGATCGTCTCCCGGATGTCGAACGGGGGCCGCCGGTTGTGCAGCAGCCAGCGCGCGCCGCGCTCGGTCAGCTTCCGCGCCTCCAGCAGCATCGCGATCTGCGTGGACTGGTCGACCTGCCGCGACAGGCCCTCCACCGACCGCCAGAACCGCGGCATGTCGAACACGTCCCGGGCCACCAGGTAGGCGCGGGCGATGTCGGACGACGACGCGCCCGTCTCCTCGTTCATCCGGAACACGAACGAGGAACCGGAGTTGTTGACCAGGTCGTTCACGACCGCGGTGGTGATGATCTGGCGGCGCAGCGGGTGCCGGTCCATGTACGGGCGGAACCGTTCCCGCAGCGGCGTCGGGAAGTAGTCGACGAGCCACGACTCCAGGTACGGGTCGTCGGCCAGGTCGGACGCGACGACCTCGGCGTCCAGCGTCAGCTTCGCGTACGCCAGCAGCACCGAGAACTCGGGGCCGGTCAGCCCCAGCCCGGACTGCCGCCGCTCCGCGATCGCCTTGTGGCCCGGCAGGAACTCCAGGTGCCGGTTCAGCCGCCCGTCCCGTTCCAGCTTGCGCATGTGCCGGGCGTGGACGTGCAGCATCGACGATGCCTGCAGCCGGGACGCCGCGAGCACCACGTTCTGCGCGTAGTTGTCGCGCAGCACGAGCCGTCCGACCTCGTCGGTCATCTCGTACAGCAGGTTGTCGCGCTGCTTGCCGGTCAGCTCCCCGTCGCGGACCGCCTGGTCCAGCAGGATCTTGATGTTGACCTCGTGGTCGGAGGTGTCCACCCCGGCGGAGTTGTCGATGAAGTCGGTGTTGACGAGACCGCCGTCGCCGTCCGCCCCGGTCCGGGCGTACTCGATGCGGGCGAGCTGCGTCAGCCCCAGGTTGCCGCCCTCGCCGACGACGCGGCAGCGCAGCTCCGCCCCGTCGACCCGGACGGGGTCGTTCGCCTTGTCGCCGACCGCGTCGTTCGTCTCGGCCGAACCCTTGACGTACGTGCCGATCCCGCCGTTCCACAGCAGGTCGACCGGGGCCCGCAGGATCGCCCGGATCAGCTCGTACGGGGTCAGCGCGGCCACGCCCTCGGCGATGCCGAGCGCCGCCCGGATCGGCGGGGTGATCTTGATGGACTTGGCGGTCCGCGGGAAGACGCCGCCGCCCTTGGAGATCAGCGTCGTGTCGTAGTCGGCCCACGTGCTGCGCGGCAGGTCGAACAGGCGCCGCCGTTCGGCGAACGACGACGCCGCGTCCGGGTCGGGGTCGAGGAAGATGTGCCGGTGGTCGAACGCGGCGACGAGGCGGATGTGCTCCGACAGCAGCATCCCGTTGCCGAACACGTCACCGGACATGTCGCCGATCCCGACGACCGTGAAGTCCTCGGCCTGGGTGTCCTTGCCGAGCGTCCGGAAGTGGTACTTCACCGACTCCCAGGCGCCGCGGGCGGTGATGCCCATGCCCTTGTGGTCGTAGCCGACGGACCCGCCGGACGCGAACGCGTCGCCGAGCCAGAACCCGTACTCGGCGGCGACCCCGTTCGCGATGTCGGAGAACGTCGCGGTGCCCTTGTCGGCCGCGACGACCAGGTAGGTGTCGTCGCCGTCGTGCCGCACCACGTCCGGCGGGGGCACGACCTTGCCGTCCACCAGGTTGTCGGTGATGTCGAGGAGGCCGGAGATGAAGTCGGTGTAGCAGGCGACGCCGGCCTTCTGCCACGCCTCCCGGTCCACGGCCGGGTCGGGCAGCTGCTTGCCGACGAACCCGCCCTTCGCGCCCGCCGGGACGATCACCGTGTTCTTCACGGCCTGCGCCTTCACCAGGCCGAGGATCTCGGTGCGGAAGTCCTCGCGACGGTCCGACCAGCGCAGCGCCGCGCGCGACCGCCCCGTAGCGCAGGTGCACGCCCTCGACCTTCGGCGAGTACACGAAGACCTCGTACATCGGGCGCGGCTCGGGCAGGTCGGGGATGCGCTCGGGGTCCAGCTTCAGCGCCAGGTACGGCTTGTGCTGGTAGTGGTTCGTGCGCAGCGTCGCCTGGATCATCGCGAGGTAGGCGCGCAGGATCCGGTCCTCGTCGAGGCTCGCGACCTCGTCGAGCTTGCCCTGCAGCTCCTCGGCGATGCCGAGGCTGCGCTCGTCCTCCCCGCCCGACAGGGACGGCGCGAAGCGGCTCTCCCACAGCCGCACCAGCAGCCGCGTGATCTGCGCGTTCCGCAGCAGCACCTGCTCGACGTAGCGCTTGGAGAACGTCGTCCCCGCCTGCCGCTGGTACAGCGCGTACGCCCGCAGGATCATCGCCTGCCGGAAGCTCAGCCCGACGTGCAGGACCAGCGCGTTGAACCCGTCGTTCTCGATCTCGCCGCGCCACAGGGCGCGGAAGGCGTCCTGGAACAGCTCCTTGACCGACTCCTCGGGCACGTCGGCGGACGGCGCGTACCGCAGCCCCAAGTCGTAGATCCAGAACCGCCTGCCGTCCGCGGTGTTGATCTCGTACGGCCGTTCGTCGATGACCTCGACGCCCATGTTCTGCAGCAGCGGCAGGACGCGCGACAGCGAGATCGGCTCGCCCAGCCGGTAGATCTTCAGCCGCCGCTCGCCGTGCCCCGCGCCGAACGGCTCGTACAGGTTGATGGACGTGTCGGCGTCCGGGCCGAGCTCCTCCAGGAACCGCACGTCCGCGACCGCGGTACGGGCGGGGAAGTCCGCCTTGTACCCCTCGGGGAACGCGTCGGCGTACCGCCGCGACAGCGTCCCCGACAGCTCCTCGCCGAACAGTTCGAGGACCGCGTCGGCCAGGTCGTCCCCCCAGGAGCGGGTCGCCGCCGCGAGCCGCGCCTCCAGGTCGTCGACGTCCACGTCGGGCAGCGGACGGCCGCGCTCGCCCCGCACGACCACGTGCAGGCGCGCCAGGAGCGACTCGGTGACGTTCGCGCTGTAGTCGACGCTGACGCCCTCGAACGCTTCCTTCAGGATCCCCTGGATGCGCAGCCGGACCTGCGTGGTGTACCGGTCGCGCGGCAGGTAGACCATGCACGACATGAACCGGCCGTACATGTCCTTGCGGAGGAACAGCCGGAGCTGGCGGCGGTCCCGCAGCCGCAGCACCCCGAGCGCGATGCCCAGCAGGTCGTCGACGGAGATCTGGAACAGCTCGTCGCGCGGGTAGCCCTCCAGCACCTCGATGAGGTCCTGCCCGTCGTAGCTGTCGGCCGGGAAACCGGACCGCTCCAAGACCTCCTCGCGCTTGCGCTTGAGGACCGGCACGTGCGCGATCGACTCGCTGTAGGCCACGTGCGTGAACAGGCCCAGGAACCGGCGCTCCCCCACCACCTCGCCGGACGCGTCGAGCTTCTTCACCCCGATGTAGTCGAGGTACAGCGGGCGGTGGACGGTCGAACGCGAGTTCGCCTTCGTCAGTACCAGCAGCCGCTTCTCGGTGGCCTTCTCCCGCACCTCCGGCGGCAGCGCCGCGAAACTGCGGGACTCGCGGGTGTCGTCGCGCAGGATGCCGAGCCCGGTCCCGGGCTCGGGCCGCAGCGCCGTCCCGTCCTCGACCAGCGTGTAGTCGCGGTAACCGAGGAACGTGAAGTGCCCGTCGGCCAGCCAGTCCAGCAGCTCGACGCCCTCGGCGAGCTCCTTCTCCGGCAGCGCGGACCCGTCGCCGCGGACCGACGACGCGATCTCCAGCGCGCGCGCCCGCATCTTCGGACCGTCCTCGAACGCGACCCGCACGTCCTGAAGGACGCGCAGCAGGTCGCGCTCCAGCCCTTCGAGCATCGCCCGGTCGCTCGTCCGGTCGATCTCGATGTGCATCCACGACTCGTCGATGTCGCCGTCGTCGTCGAGCTTCCCGCGGAACCCCTTCAGGTGGCCCGCGACGTCCCGGTCGACGCCCAGCAGCGGGTGCACGACCAGATGCACGGCCAGCTGGTGCCGGTTCAGCTCCATCGTCACCGAATCGACGAGGAACGGCATGTCGTCGGTGACGACCTGCACGACCGTGTGCCCCGGGTCCCAGCCGTACTCCTCCACCGACGGCGTGAACACCCGCACCTTCGGGCGTCCCTGCGGCCGCTCCTCACCGAGCAGCCGGTGCGCCATCACCGGGCCGCAGATGTCGGCCGGATCCCGTTCGAGGAGATCCTCCGGCGCGACATGCCGGTAGTAGAGCCGGAGGTACGCGAGGGTCTCCTCGACGTCGCCCCCGCGCGACCCCGGACGCTGGACGCACGTCTCAGCGGCCCTCCGGAGAAGATCGTCCTTGGCCTGGTCGAGCTTGCCGCCCATCAACAACTCCCTTAGAGACTCCGCCACCCCGTTGTGGCGCTGCTCATGCGCCAGCGTAGCCAGGCCATGCTCGTTGCGGCATCTCCGCGTCGGGCCCTGGAGGCCCTCCGCCACCGGACCTCGTGCGGCGTCCGCCGCCTCGTTCCGGCTCGCCCAGGGGCTCGCCACGCGCTCCGATTGTCGCAAGCCGGGTACGGCTTCGCACGCGATCGCGGTGGCCAAGGTAGGCACATGCCCCGGCATAGGCACGTCAAGCAGTCGTCAAAGGCTATGTGTTCATGTCGCCGACGGCGAACCGCCGTTCGGCGGCGGCCGGACCTTTCACAAGGTCAGGCTCTCGATGTGCCGGAAGCGCCCACCGCCCCCGGGCGGGCGGAACCTTCCCGGGGGCGGTGGGCGCGGCTTTCAGGAGGCACCCGTCTCCGGGTCGGTGCCGCCGGTCGGCGGGTCGGGCTCCTCGGTGCCGGGGCCGCCGGGGCCGTCGGTGGGATCCGTGCTGGGCGGGGGCTCGCTGGTGGTCGGCGTGTCGGTGGGGTCGTCGGACACCGTGGGGTCGGCGGTCGGGCTCTCGCTGGTGCTCGGCAAGCCGGACGGGCTCGGGGTGTCCGGATAGGACGTGTCGTAGGACGGGTCGGGCGTGTAGCTCGGGCTGTCGGGCAGCGGCTCTTCCGGCATCGTGTTCGTCGGGACCGTCAGCGAGGGGGTGCTGCTGTCCGACATCGGCGGGACGGTCGGGTCGCCGACGTGCTCGCCGGCCTTGCCGTCGTCGCCCGAACTGAAGATCATCACCGAGGAGACGACGACGATCGCGACGAACAGCGCGGCGACACCGGCCAGTGCGGCCGAACGGCCGGAGCTCTCGATGAGCTGCCGCAGCGTCGGCCGTCCGCCCCCGGACGGTCCGCCGGGCAGGGCGTCGGCGGACAGGGTGTCCGCGGAGAGAGCGCCGCCGGGCAGGGTGCCCGCGTCGACGGCCTGGGTGCGGTCGAGGTCGCCCGTCCGGACGGGGTCGGCGTCGTCCTCGAAGGCGGCGGCGCCGTACGCCGGGGCTGCGTACTCCTCGTCGTCCTCGTACTCGTACCCGTCGTCGGCCTCGGCCGCGCGGACGGACCCGGCGGCGAGCATCGCGGTCGCCTCGGGGTCGTCGGTGTCCTCCGGGACGACGGCGACCGGTGCGGGAACGGCGGCCTCTTCGTGGCCGAGCAGCCGCATCAGCACCTGCCGGGCCGTCGGCCGCAGCTCCGGTTCCTTGCACAGGCAGTCGGCGACGAGGCCGCGGAGCGAACCGTCCAGGTCACCGAGGTCGGGGTCCTCGTGCAGGATCCGGTTGATCACCGCGGGAATGGTGTCCTGCCCGAACGGGGGCTCCCCCGTGGCTGCGAACACGAGCGTGGCCGCCCAGCAGAAGACGTCCGAGGGGGTGCCGACCTCGTCGCCGCCGATCTGCTCGGGCGACATGTACGACGGGGTGCCGATCACCCGGCTGGTCAGCGTGGTGCCGCCCGCCATCGCGCGGGCCACCCCGAAGTCGATCACGCGCGGACCGTCCGGGCCGAGCAGGACGTTGTGCGGCTTGAAGTCGCGGTGGATGATCTTCGCCTGGTGGATGGCGGCCAGTGCCGTCGCGGTGCCGACCGCGAGCCGGTCGAGGGCCGCGCCCACCAGCGGACCGTCCTTGGTCACGTGCTGGTTCAGCGACGGGCCGGGCACGTACTCGCTGACGATGTACGGACGTTCGCCGTTCGCGTCGGCGTCGATCACCTGGGCCGTGCAGAACGGCGCCACCTGCTTGGCGACGTCGAGTTCCCGCAGGAACCGCGCGCGCGCCTTGTCGTCTTCTTCGAGTTCGGCGTGCAGCAGCTTGATCGCGACCTGCCGGCCGTCCTCGTCCTCGCCGAGATAGACCGTGCCCTGACCGCCTTCGCCCACCCGGCCGATCAGGGCGTAGGAGCCAAGCCTCTCCGGGTCCCCGGATCGCAGCGCCCCAACCTCCATGCGTGGAACCGTCCCTCTCCTGATCGCCCGGGTCGAGCGGACCACCGGCGCGATCACTGCAGACCAGCGCTGTGCGTGTCAGTGTGACGTCCGAGTCGGGCGGGAAGTTCACCCGGCCATGGGGCCATAAGGTGCGTTCTGACCCAGCACTTCCGATCGGACACGTATGAGCAAGCTCTTACCTTAGTGCCGAACACCGACGGACCGCGAGATCATTCGGCGACCGTTCCCAGATGGCGAGACCGCCCGGACGCCCGCCCGCGACGGGCGTCCGCGACGCCGTCCGCGACGGGCGCCGGGCGGCGTGCGTCAGCGGGTGAAGTGGGTCAGGACCTCGGGGTTGGCCATGGAGTCGCGGTTGGCGGCCTGGTCGACGGGGGTGCCCTGCAAGATCTTGCGGACGGGGACCTCCAGCTTCTTGCCGGAGAGGGTTCGGGGGATGCCGGGGACGGCGACGATCTCGTCGGGGACGTGCCGGGGCGACAGCGCCGACCGGATCTCGCGCTTCAGGCGTCCGAGCAGGTCGTCGTCCAGGGACGCGTCCGGGGCGAGCTGGACGTAGAGGAGCAGCCGGCCCTCCTGGCCGAGGCGGCCGGTGTCGATGACGAGGCTGTCGGTGATCTCGTCGAACGCCTCGACGACGCGGTAGAAGTCGGACGTCCCCATGCGGACGCCGCCGCGGTTGAGGGTCGAGTCGGAGCGGCCGTAGATGACGCAGCCGCCGTCCGGGAGGATCTTGAGCCAGTCGCCGTGCCGCCAGACGCCCGGGTACATGTCGAAGTACGAGTCGCGGTAGCGGGCGTTGTCGTCGTCGTTCCAGAAGAACACCGGCATGGACGGCATGGGCTCGGTGATGACGAGCTCGCCGACCTCGTCGATCACGGGCCCGCCCGCGTCGCCGTACGCCTCGACCTTGGCGCCGAGGCCGCGGCACTGGATGACCCCCGCCCGCAGCGGCAGCAGCGGGGACGGGCCGACGAAACCGGTGCACAGGTCGGTGCCGCCGGAGAACGAGCCGAGCAGGATGTCGCTGCGAACGGACTCGTACACCCAGGCGAAACCCTCGGGCGGGAGGGGCGACCCGGTCGAGCCGATGCCGCGCAGGGCCGAGAGGTCGAGTTCCTCGCCGGGGCGGCGGCCCTCCTTGGCGGAGGCGGTGATGTAGGGCGCGCCGACGCCCATGTAGGTGACGCCGTTGTCGGCGGCGAGCCGCCACAGGTCGAGCGGCGCACCGTCGTACATGACGATCGCGGACCCGACGAGGAGGCCGCCCATCAGGTAGTTCCACATCATCCACCCGGTCGTCGTGTACCAGAAGAACACGTCGCCGGGGCCGATGTTCTGGTGGAACGACAGGGCCTTGAGGTGTTCGAGGACGACGCCGCCGTGGCCGTGCACGATCGGCTTCGGCAGCCCGGTCGTCCCGGAGGAGTAGACGACCCAGAGGGGGTGGTCGAAGGGGACGGGCTCGAATTCGAGAGTGTCGTGGTCGGCGCGGGGCAGGTCGGCGTAGTGCATGCCGACGCGGAGGCCGTCGGGGCCCGCGGCCGGGTCGAGGTAGGGGACGAGCACGGTCGCGGCGAGCGTCGGCAGCTCGGCCTCGATCTCGCGGACGGTGTCGCGGCGGTCGAACGTCTTGCCGTTGTAGGCGTAGCCGTCGACGGCGATGAGGACCTTCGGCTCGATCTGCGCGAACCGGTCGATGACGGAGGACGACCCGAAGTCGGGCGAGCACGACGACCAGATCGCGCCGAGCGAGGCCGTCGCGAGGAAGCAGACCAGCGCCTCGGGGATGTTCGGGATGTAGGCGGCGACCCGGTCGCCCTTGCCGACGCCGAGGTCGGCGAGGCCCGCGCGGACCTCGGCGACGTGCAGGGCCAGCTCGCGGTAGGACAGCACGCGGTGCCCGCCCGCCTCCGACCGGAAGATCACCGCAGTCTCGTCGGGGGTCTCCTCGGCGCGCCGGAGGGCGTTGGCGGCGTAGTTGAGCGTCGTGCCGGGGAACCAGCGCAGGCCGTCCACCGGCATGGGTCCGCCGGTGCGGACGGGCCCGTCGCCGCGCTCGCCGACGACGTCGAAGTACGTCCAGACCGCGTCCCAGAAGGCGTCGACCTCGGTGACCGACCAGCGCCACAGGTCGTCGTAGGTCTCGGTGAGGACGCCCCGGTCCCACAGCCAGTGGACGAAGTGCGTCACCCGCGCGTTCGCGACGACCTGCTCGGACGGTTCCCAGAGCGGTGCGCCTTCGGCGACGGTGTGCTCAGCCGACATCTCTTCCGCCTTCCCGCCGCGCCCCGACCACGCGACGCTCCCCATATTCGTCGCGGGCCGCACCTCGGCGCAACCCGGCCGCCGCGCGCCCGTCCGCCATCCCGCCGCAGGTCACGCGCAATACCGGTCGCCCACACACTTCCCTTCTCGATCATGGTCACCCGGCCCACCGCCGGGGTTATCCACAGAACGGGTTTCTAGTTCAACCGGGTCACGGCGCCGCCGAGACTGAAAGCAGCGGACAAAGGAGGGCGTGTCATGTCAGGAATCGGTCAGGGCGGCGACGGCGTTCAGGACGGCCGCGGTGTCGGCGAGCGTCGGCAGGACGGCGTCCGCGCCCGCGGCACGCAACTCAGCCTCGGTGGCGCTGCCCGTCGCGACGGCGATGATCGGCGAACCGGCGATGTGCGCGGCCTGCACGTCGCGGGGCGAGTCGGCGATGTAGACGGTCGCGCGCTCGGGGAACGGGACGCCGTACCGGTCGCCCGCGCGGGACCGGGCGAGTTCCAGGAGGGCGGCCTTGCTGTAGACGCCGTCCTCGTAGCCGCCGACGTCCAGGTCCAGCCGGTCGGCGAACCCCAGTTCCGTGACCTTCGAGACCGCGTTCGGCCGGACCGACCCCGTCAGCACCGACTGCACGACGCCGGGCGTCCGCGCCAGCGCGTCCACGGCCTCCCGGGCCCCGGCCAGCACCCGGCCGTGCTCGCGCAGCTCGGCCCGCCGGGCGGCGAACGCCGTGGTCAGCGCGGCGATGAACGGGGGCAGGTGATCATCGGTGGTGACGACGGTTGAACGCGAGGGTCTCGAACACGATCTCGGACTCGGTGCGCCCCGGGGTGGGCGCGAGCCGCAGGAGCGGACGTCCGACGGTCGCGTGGAACGCCTCGGCGTAGACCTCGCGGGTGACCCGCCCGACGTCGACCAGCGTGTGATCGATGTTCCACAGCACCAGCCGGTTCAACGTCGACATCCCGTTCCCATGGTCGTCGGTGGAGCGCCCGCCGGGGGCGGCGGGCGCCCTTATCGTCGATCCTCACGGGCGCTCCTGGCAACCGGGCGGTCAGGGCCCCATGTGCGGGTAGCGGTAGTCGGTCGGCGGGACGAACGACTCCTTGATGACACGCGCGCTGGTCCACCTCGTCAGATTGAACACCGACCCGGCCTTGTCGTTCGTCCCGCTCGCCCGCGCGCCACCGAACGGCTGCTGCCCCA
Organism: Actinomadura sp. CNU-125; assembly: GCF_001942465.1. Lineage (GTDB taxonomy): Bacteria > Actinomycetota > Actinomycetes > Streptosporangiales > Streptosporangiaceae > Spirillospora. Next base: position 16,271 of record NZ_MKJY01000455.1, on the reverse strand, counting down.
CGATCGACCCGGTGGGCTTGTCGTTGACGTAGAAGTTCCCGGCGGCGAACCGCAGGGTCTCGGTGGCCCCGGCGATCGCGGCACGATCGTCGGCGATGACCGCGCCGGTGAGCCCGTACTCCGACACGCCCTCCATCTGGCGCAGCACCCGGTCGTAGTCGGCGTCGTCGTAGACGTGCACGCCGAGGATCGGCCCGAAGTACTCCTTCGTGAAGATCTCGTCGGTCGGGTCCGCCGACTCCAGGACCGTCGGCCGCACGAAGTAGCCGCGCGAGTCGTCCAGCTCGCCCCCCACGAGGATCTTCATCGAGTCGATCGAGCGGGCCCGCTCGATCGCGGCGCGGTGCTTCGCGAAGGCGCGCCCGTCGATGACCGCCCCCATGAACGTCGACAGGTCCGCCCCCACGTTCCCCATCGTGAGCGCCTCGGTCTCGGCGCAGAACTCGTCGCGCATCCCGTCCCAGATCGAACGCGGAACGTACGCCCGCGAGGCCGCGGAGCACTTCTGCCCCTGGTACTCGAACGCGCCCCGCACCAGCGCGGTCTTGAGCACCGCGGGATCGGCCGACGGATGCGCGACCACGAAGTCCTTGCCGCCCGTCTCGCCGACGATGCGCGGATACCCCCGGTACCCGGCGATGTTCTCGCCGATCGTCCGCCACAGCGCCTGGAAGGTGCCCACCGACCCGGTGAAGTGCAGCCCCGCCAGATCGGGCCGCCGCAACGCGATCTCCGAGACCGCCCGCCCGTTCCCGGTCACCATGTTGATGACCCCGGGCGGCAGCCCCGCGGCCTCCAGCACCCGCATCGTGAAGTGCGCGGCCAGTTGCTGCGTCGGAGACGGCTTCCACACGACGACGTTGCCCATCAAGGCGGGCGCGGTCGGCAGGTTCCCCGCGATCGCGGAGAAGTTGAACGGCGTGATCGCGAGAACGAACCCTTCCAGCGGCCGGTACTCCATCCGGTTCCACACGCCCGGCGACGAGCGGGGCTGCGTCTCCTGGATCTGCCGGGCGTACGCGACGTTGAACCGCCAGAAGTCGATCAGCTCGCACGCCGCGTCGATCTCCGCCTGCTGGACCGACTTCGACTGCCCGAGGATCGTCGCCGCGTTCAGCGTCGGCCGCCACGGCCCCGCGAGCAGATCCGCCGCGCGCAGGAAGATCGCCGCCCGGTCGTCGAACGACATCGCGCGCCACCCGGGGGCGGCCTCCCGCGCCGCCGCGATCGCCTCGGCCACATCGGCCTCCGCCGCGTCCCCCATCCGTCCGAGGACATGCCCGTGATCGTGCGGCTCGACCACGGCGATGGGCTCCCCCGCCCCCATCCGCCGCTCGCCCCCGATCGTCATCGTCAGCTCGGTCTCCGTCCCCCCGAGCTCCTTGATCCCGGCCTCCAGCGCGGCCCGTTCCGGGCTGCCCGGCGCGTACCCCTTGACCGGCTCGTTCACCGGAACCGGGACGGTGGTGACGGCGTCCATGCGATGCTCCCGCAAAGTCCAACGGCGATGTCGACGCCCCGGGAAGTACCCCTTCGTCCCTTTCCGATGCCTCCCCGCCGCACCCCGTCCCCACCCGGACACCCCACCCGAAACCCCCACCCCGCTCCCCACACCCGCCCGATCCTCACCCCGCACCTTCCGCACGCCGCGCCTCTCGTAATCGCCGCGGTCGAGTGGACGGTGCGGAGTGGATCTAGCCCAGGAGATCCTTCGCGGATCGCACGAACTCTGTGACGAGCGGGTTCGTGTCCGCGGTCCGGGCGGCCACGACGATCTGGCAGGGCTCGATCCCGTCGAGCGCAACGGTGACCAGGTCGGGGCGCAGGGTGTAGCGCCGGTCGCGGCCGGGACGATGGCGATGGCGGTGCCGTCGGCGATGGCCTCGATCTTGTCCTCGTAGGTCTCGGCCAAGGTGGGGCCCAACGGGGCGGGTTCGCTGCCTGATCGGGGTTCGAGCCGCCAGAAGGTGGTCCATTCGGCGCCCATGCCGGTACAGCCCACGAGTGGTTCCGCGGCGATGTCGTCGGCCGTGACCGCTTCTTTCCCGGCCAGGCGGTGTGAGGCGGGCACCAGCAGGACCCGGGCCTCGGAGTACAGGACCGTCACCTCCAGGTCCTCGGCCGGGATCGGCAGCGGCGTGCGGGCGACCAGGACATCGACCTGCCTGTCCAGCAGCGTGGAGGCGTCCTGCGAGCCGAGGTGACGAGTACGGACGTGGGCGTCGGGACATCGATTGCGCAGTTTGCGCACGGCGGGGGTGATGACGAGGTCGTCGACGTACCCGATGGTGATCGTGCGCGCGGGCGCCGCGGCCAAGGCGGTCAGGACCGCCTGCTGGGCGCCGTGCAGCAGTTGCTGCGCCTGGGGCAGGAAGACCGCACCCGCAGCGGTGAGGCGGCTGCCCCGGGTGGTGCGCTCCAGCAGACGCACGCCGAGAGTGTTCTCCAGGCGCTGGATCTGGCGGCTCAGGGAAGGCTGGGCGACACGCAGTTCCTCGGCCGCCTGTGCGAAGTTCAGCCGCTCGGCGACGACCGTGAAGTATCGGACCAGCCGTAGGTCCAGATCGGGAGGCATGTCCCCAGACACTAGCCTCCGCTATGCATTTCTTGCATAACGGGGTGCAATGCAGGTCTTGGACGCCTACGCCGACCTGGTGGTGTCCTTCCTGGTATGACCATTGTTTTTGTCCATGGCGTCCCGGTGACCTCTGCGGTCTGGACACCTCTGATCGGCGAACTGCCCGAGTCCCGGCAGCAGGACGTGGTCCTGCTTTCGCCTCCGGGCTTCGGCGCCGCACTTCCCGCAGGCTTCGGTGCCGCCCACCGCGCCGGTGCCCGTGCCGTCGACCTCGACGCGCTCGGTCACTGGTGGATGCTTCAGGGCCCGGCCCGGGCCGCCCGCATGCTGTCGGACTTCTGGGACGGCCTGTAAATCGGCACATCCGAAAACCATCGACCTTGAACACCGCGCAACACGATCACGGAAAGACCGCCATCACCTCATGACCACGCACATTCCCGATCAGACCGGCCGGACCGTGATCATCACCGGCGGCAGCAGCGGCATCGGCAAGGCCACCGCTGCCGCACTGGCCGCGAAGGGCGCACGGGTCATCCTCGCCGTGCGCGACCAGACCCGCGGCCGCGCGGCCGCCGCCGAGATGGGCGGCCGCGCCGAGTCACGCCCGCTCGACCTCGGGTCGCTGGCCTCCGTGCGGGAGTTCGCCCGCACGACCGACGGCCCCATCGACTATCTGATCAACAACGCCGGTTCCATGACCCACACCCTGCAGCACACCGCCGACGGTTTCGAGAGCCAGCTCGGCATCAACCATCTCGGGCACTTCGCCTTGACGAATCTGCTCCTCGGCCAGATCACCGGGCGGGTGATCACCGTGTCCTCCACCAATTACCGCAGCGCACACATCGACTTCGAGGACCTGCAGTGGCAACGACGGCCCTACCGCCCGTTCGGCGCCTACGGACAGAGCAAGCTGGCCAACCTGCTGTTCACCCGAGAACTGCAGCGCCGCCTGAGCAGGGCCGGCTCACCGATCCTGGCCACGGCAGCGCATCCCGGCTGGGCGGCCACCGGATTCACCATGACCACCGGCCAGCGGATCATCGACCACACCCTCGCCCTGGGAACGCGGCTACTGGCCCAAAGTCCCGAAGGCGGGGCCCGACCGACCCTGCTGGCCACCGTCGGCGACGTCCCCGCCGCCGGCTTCTCCGGCCCCAGCCGGTTCGGGGTACGCGGCCCCGCCGCCCTCGAAGAACTGTCCGGCAAGGCACTCGACGATGACACCGCACAAAAGCTCTGGGAGGTTTCCGAACTCCTCACCAACATCAAGTTTCCCCTGCCCACTCTTGAGCAGCCGGTCTGATCCGGCTGAGCAGTGGATCACCGAAAACACCGGGCAAGGCGGTATCACCGAGTCGCAAGCTCCACGCGCACGCTCCGATTCTCACGGTTCGCCTGTGCCGGGTGGGGCAGTCCGCGAGGTCGGGGGCTTGAAGCGGTGGTGGCAACCTTGGGCGTATGTACCCGAGTTCAGCGCTTGGCGAGTTCCTGCGGTCGCGTCGAGACCGCCTCCGGCCGGAGGACGTGGGACTGCGTCCGGGATTGCGGCATCGGCGGGTAGCCGGGTTGCGCAGAGAGGAGCTGGCGTCGCTCGCCGGCGTCAGCGTCGGCTACTACACACGGCTGGAGCAGGGGCAGGGCCCGAACGTGTCCGAGGAGGTCCTTGACTCCCTGGCCCGCGTCCTCAAGCTGGACGGCGAGGAGGTCGCGCACCTGCGTCGGCTGGCCAGGGCGTCGCGCGTCCGCCGACGGGCCGCCGAGCCGGAACGGTTGCGTCCCGGTCTCAAGCTGATGGTTGATTCGTTCGCCGGGGCGCCCGCCATCGCGGTGGGCAGGCGGGGCGACATCCTGGCGTGGAACCGCCTGGCGCACGCTCTGCTGGCGCCGCACCGGCCCTTCGAGGGCGAAGAGAAGCCGAACTTCGTCCGTATGGACTTTCTGGAGACGGAGTTCTCCCGTGGGCTGTACGTCGACTGGGAGCAGAAGGCCCGCGATGACATCGCCTACCTGGAGGGGGCCCTGAGCAGGTTTCCAAGCGATGAAGGGCTGACCGCGCTGATCGAGGAACTGCTGGCGGCCAGCCCGGAGTTCCGCACGCTGTGGAGCGAGCATCCGGTGAGCCATTGCGCGTCCATCACCCGCGACTACCGGCACCCGGATGTGGGCGTCATGTCCCTGACCGCCGAGTTCCTGCGCAGTCCCGATGACGAGGGCCAGGGGATGACGGTCTTCCAGGCGGAGGTTGGCTCGCCGTCGCAGGATCGGTTGCGGCGGCTGGCCGAACTCGTCGCCGGTGGGGCCGTGACAGCCACTTAGGGCGTCCTGGCTGGTGAGGGAGGTTCTCACGGGGTCGGGGCCGTTTCGCGCTCGGACGGGCGTGGGGTGGGGCGCGCGGCGTCCGTCCGGCGGAGCAGGACGGCACCGGCGGCGCCGAGGAGCGCGACCGCACCCGCCACCAGGAACGCGACGTGCAGCCCGCCCAGGGCGGCCGACGCTCCGTGGTGGAGGAGGCGAGCGCTTCGCTGCGGGCCGAGAAGACCGCGGTGAGCCCGGCGACGCCGATGGCGCCGACGAAGGTGGGCAGCTGGGCGAGGCCGCCCGCGACGCCCTGGTCGGCCTCGTCGAGGCCGGAGGTGATCGTCGTGATGGCCGCAACCACCGTCAGGACGTGCCCGAAGCCCATCGTGGCCGAGGTCGCCGTCAACAGGACCAGGCCGCCCTCGCTCGGCAGGAACGCCATCGCCGCGGTGCCGACGGCCTGCACGCTCAGACCGACCGCGATCGTGGTGGCCGTGCCGCGCATCCCGATCAGCCGGGCCGCCAGGGTCCCGGCGAGCAGGGCCGCGACACCCTCGCCCAGGAAGCCGAGGCCGGTCTGCAGCGGCGAGTACCCCAGGACGTCCTGCATGTAGATGCTGAGCAGCAGGGTCGCCCCGCCGCACATCCCGAAGGTGACCAGCCCGATCGTCATCCCCCACTTGACCGTCGGACGGCGCAGCAGCCGCAGCGGGACCAAGGGGGCCGCGGCGCGGGCCTCGACCAGCAGGAAGGAACCGAGCAGGATCGCCGAGGCGGCCAGCGTCCCCAGAGTCCGCGCGCTGCCCCAGCCCGCCCCGGCCCCGGTGGAGATGCCGTAGACCAGGGCGAACAGCCCGCCGCCGACGAGGATCGCGCCGGGGACGTCCAGCCGGGCGGGTGTCCGCCCGGTGTCCTCGCGGACCACCGTGAGGGCGCCGAGCATGACCAGCAGTCCGATGCCGCACAGGATGAGCATCGTCCAGCGCCAGTTCAGGCCGCTGGTGATGAGGCCGCCGCCGATCGTCCCGATGACGAATCCCAGCGAGAGCAGGGCCCCGTTGACCCCCAGCGCCCGGGTGCGCCGCGGCCCTTCGGGGAACGCGGCCGTCATCAGCGCGAGCGCGGTCGGACCGATCATGGCCGCCGCGACGCCCTGTCCGGCGCGCGCGGCCACCAGCGGTCCCGGGCTCGGCGCGAGCCCGGCCAGCAGGGAGAACAGGGTGAAGGCCGCCACCCCGGCGAGGAACAGCCGCCGCCTGCCGAGCACGTCGGACACCCGCCCGAACAACGGCATCAACGCCGCCGTCGGCAGCAAGCAGGCGGTGACCACCCATTGCAGCGTCGCCGCGCCGGAGAAACCCAGGTCCCGGCCGATCTCCGGCAGCGCCACGGTGATGATCGAGTAGTCCAGCCCGGTCATGAACGTCGCACCGCACAGCGTGAGGAGGACGAGCCGGCCGCGCGGCCCCAGCCGCGCGAGGTCATTCGTTGTCATGCCCGCCAGAGTGCGGCCCGCCGAGATGGGCAGCCAGCGCTCTGCTGAAGGTACATCTGGCAGGTGCAGGCTCACATCAGGGCACCGGATGCTCGCCGAAGCGCCACGGCCCGTTGAGGCCGGGGCGCTCTGGACGGTCGGCGCGGGGTCGGCGCGCCCAGGAACCGGTCGAAGTCGGCGCCGCTGGAGATCATCCCGCCTGACGCGCCCGCGATCGAGGGGTTGAATTCGGTGAGGTCCGCGAGCGGCGCGTCCGGGCACGGCCGCACATACCCGCGCGGGTGGGGGCCGGGGGTCTTCAGGTCGTTTCGAGTCGGCGGGTCAGGAATCGTCGTTCGGGTGTGGAGGTGGCCAGCTGGAGGGCTCGACGGTAGGCGGTTCGGGCGTCGGTGCGGCGGCCGAGGCGGCGCAGCAGTTCCCCGCGGGTCGAGTGCAGATACTGGTAGTCCTCCAGGCCCAGCGTGTCGAGGATCCGCAGCGCGGTGGCGGGATCGCCGGCCTGTGCGACCGCGACGGCCCGGTTCAGCTTCACCACGGCGGAGTTCGTGAGGTCGACGAGCCGGTCGTAGAGCCGGACGATCTGTACCCAGTCGATCGGGTCCTGGGTCTGCAGGGCCGCGATCGCGGCCTGCACGAGGTAGGGCCCTCGTCCGCCGAGCGCGATGCCGCGGTCGAGCTCGGCACGGCCCGCCGCGAGCTGCCGCGGGTTCCACAGGGACCGGTCCTGGTCGGCGAGCAGAACCAGGTCGTCTCCGTCGAACCGGGCCCGGCGCCGCGCGTGGTGCAACAGCATCAGCGCGAGCAGGCCGTGGGGCTCGGGCTGCTCGGGCAGCAGTGTGGTGAGGACGTTCCCGAGGTGGATGGCTTCGGCGCCCAGGTCGCTCCGGCCGCCGTAGCCCTCGTTGTAGATGAGGTAGATCACTGCCAGGACGGCGTCGAGGCGGTCCGGGAACAGGTGTTCCGGCGGGACGGCGAACGGGATCCCGGCCTTGGCGATCTTCGCCTTGGCCCGGGACAGGCGCCGCTTCATCGTCTCCTCGGAGACCAGGAAGGCGCGGGCGATCTCGGTCGTGCTCAGCCCGCCGAGGGCACGGAGGGTAAGTGCCACCTGCGCTTCCAGCGACAATGCCGGGTGGCAGCAGGTGAACACCAACTCCAGACGCTCATCTTTGATCGCGGAGTCGTCGAACTCGCCCACGTCCGCCTCCAAGGGCAGCAGCAAGTGCATCCTCCCTGCCAGGGTGCGTTCGCGGCGGATCTGATCGATGGCGCGGTTGCGGGCCGTGGCGACCAGCCACGCCCTCCGATGGGTGGGCACTCCGGTCCGCGGCCAGCGTTCGGCCGCGATCGTGAACGCCTCTTGCGCCGCGTCTTCGGCGCGGTCCAGATCGCCGAAGATCCCGACCAGCGTGGCCAGCACCCGGCCCCACTCGTCGCGGAAGACTTCGTCCAACGGGGTCAGCGCGTGCTCACCGGCCGGATCTCGATGACCCCGTCGCGGGCGGCGAGGACGCGGGTGGCGAAGTCGATGGCCTCGTCCAGGTCGGCGGCTTCGATGATGCAGATCCCGCCGAGTATCTCCTTGGTGTCGGCGAACGGGCCATCGGTCATCAGCGTCCTGCCGCCGTCGACCCGGACGCACGTGGCGGTGTCGGCCGACTCCAGCCCCGCCCCGCTGACGTAGCGGGGATCCTCCGCCAGGTCCGTGTATGCGGCGAACGCGGCGTCGTCAGCCTGGTCCGACGGGGCATCGGGCGTAGCGGGTTCGGTATGGATCAGCAGCGCATACTGCATTCGGACATCAACTCCACGTGGTGAGACTGGCCGTCGCGCTTGAACGTGACCGCGACGAGGGCCCCGCCCGATCCGCGCGAGGTGCACGGGCCGGGCGGTGCCGCGGCGTTCAGAAACCGATCGCCTCTCGGAGCAGCAACACGGTACCCCGCCCGAAGTGAGGCTCGGCATGAAGGATCAGCAGGCGGTTGAGGGCGCTGGGCTGACCGTAGACTTCCATGGCGCGGTCGTTTTCAAGCGGGAGGCAGTGGCTTTCGACGCGCCGCAGGGCCGCGTCCAGGTCGGGGACCACTTTCTGCGCTCCGACGATCCAGATCGCGTGGGCGGCGGCGCCGGCGTATCCGGGCAGTTGGGCCCCGCTGGCCGAGGCGATGACGAGGGAACCCGTTTCGGTGACCGCCTGGGCGCTGCCCACGATGAAATCCGGGGTGGAGATCAACTGCCAGAGCGTTCGGCGTTCACGTTCGCGGTCCATGGTCAGGGTGTGCGACTTGACGGCGTCGTAGCGTCCGCTGGTGTTGATGTCGGAGTCGATGCCGGAGACCTGCAGTGTCTCGCTGGCACCGGTGAACACGCTCGCCCCCTCGGGGATCAGGTCCTTGACCCGCTCGCGTGCGGCGGTGACGCCGTCGAGGATCTCGACGGCGAAGTTGTTCGCCGTCAGTGCGGCCGCGACCCGTTCCAGACGCTCCTCGGTGGCGGGCTCGGTGAACTGTGCGGCTCCGGCGGATGTGGTCATCGGTTGGTTCTCCTCAAGCTGATGGTGGGATCGGGCTGACGGGTCGCGGCTTGTCAGGCGGACGTGCCCTTCGGTGCCGCCTCGTCGCCGCTGTCCCAGACGACCTCCGCGGAGCCGGCCAGCGGTGTGGGATCGAAGTAGCGGACCTCGTAGACGCGTTCGGTGAACTTCCACCCCTCGGGCGTACGCCGGTAGCCGTCGTGGAAGACCGCGTAGTTGAGGACCGAACGCCCGTCGCGCTGCCGTCCGATCTCGAAGACCAGCGCGCGGCCGGTGGCGGTGTCGCCGTCGATTCGAATCGAGCCGGGGTGGGTGTTCTGTACGAAGAACTCCCAGTCGTGCTCCATCGCCTCGGTACCGGCGCGGATCGCCTCCCACCCGGAGAGCTCGATGTTCACCGCCGGGATCGCATGCACCGCGTCCTCGGTGTACAGCGCCATCAGCCGGTCGAGGTCGTGCATCATCGAGGCGTCGGTGAACTCCGCTTGCAGCGCCTCGATGTCGGCGCGGTCGATCAGGTCCTGCAGTTCGGTCATGGTGGCCCTTCCTCTGCCGTCGGTCAGGTCGGTGGAGACCGAGAACCGACGCGGTAGCGCGTTGAGCGCCCTTCTCGCTTTCGCCGATCGGGCGCGCACCCCTGGCCGGGGTGTACCAGGGAAACGAACGCGGGACCGCGTAGGGGACAGGCCACAGTCAGCTGAGGCAGATTTTGTTGCCTTCGATGTCGGTCATCGCCATGTGGCCGCCGGTAAGCGGGGATGAATGGGCGGTCGGCGCGCCGCTGATGGCCCCAGCCGTGCGGGCGTCCCGGGCGCCCTCATGACCGTGGCGGGCCGCACGACCGTCACGTTGCGCAGCGGGACCGGGGACGTGCGGACCGGCCGTCCCGTCCCGCCGAATGGGCTGGTGCGCATCGGCTCGACCACCAAGGCGTTCGTCGCGACGGTCGTACTGCAACTGGTCGGCGAGGGACGGGTACGCCTGGACGCGCCGGTGGAAAGGTACCTGCCGGGCGTCGTCCGCGGGCGAGGCGGCGACGGCCGCAGGATCACCGTCCGGCAATTGCTCCAGCACACCAGCGGCCTGCCGGATCCAGGGACGCTCCTCCCCCAGGGCAGGGAGTGGGCCGACCAGCGATTCCGGCATCACGATCGGGACGAACTGATCCGGTACGCGCTGACGCTGGAGCCCACGTCCGGCCCATGGTCGTACACCAACACCGGGTACCTGCTCCTCGGGAAACTGATCGAGCAGGTCACCGGAGCACCGAGTTGGCGTGACGAGGTCCAACGCCGGATCGTCCGGCCGCTCGGGCTGCGGCACACCTACTCACCCGATCCTCGCGAGTACCGCATCAGGGGCGCCCACCCGCGCGGCTACATCAGGGCGCCCGACCTCATCGACGTGACCGAGCAGGACACGGGCCACATGGACGCGGCGGGCGACATGGTTTCCACTCCCGCCGAGATCGACAGGTTCTTCGGCGCGCTGCTGCGGGGCCGGCTGCTGCGTCCCGCCGAACTGGCCGAGATGAGCCGCATGGTCCCGGCCCGGGGCGCGGTGGACGAGTACGGGCTCGGGCTGGAGATCAACCATCTCTCCTGCGGAGACCTGGTCGGCCACTCGGGACAGATGCACGGCTACTCGATGCTGGCCGGTGTGCTCGTCGGCCGCGGCGGCCGCGCCGGTCCCGCCTTCGTCCTTTCCATCACGACAGAGCCCGCGGACATGGACGACTTCCGGCGCGTCATGCGGGTCGCCGAGACCGCCCTCTGCGCGCCCACCGGCTCGTAGTGCGCCAACCGCTTCCCGCTCGGGTGCGGTCTGTGCCAGAGCGCCGCGCAGGAACGCCGTCACGGGGAGCAGCGTGAACATGAGCTCGTTCGGGTCGCTGTCGTTGGCGAGCGCCCAGCGGGAGTCCGAGGCCGCCAGGCTTCAGGAGGCACCGCGCCCTTCGGTCGGCGAACGGGCGCGGCTTCGGGGGGTGTCCGGAAGCCGTCGGAGACTGCATGATGGCCGTATGAGCGGTGAAGAGCAGCACGGCGAGAACAAGCAGGACCGGTGGCGCGCCCTTCCGCCGCGCACTCCCCTGCACGAACTGGTGACCGGCCAGGAAGTCCCGCCCAAGCCGCAGGTGATCGCGGACGCCGACAGCGCGAAGGTCGACGAGGCCACCCGGTACCCCGCCTGACCCGTTGCGCGGGCCCGGCTAGAGGAGGTCTCGGAATTCCTGGGTGGCGTACCAGAGGAGTTCGTGGCCCTCGGCGCCGTCGACGGTAAACCCGGCGTCGTCGTCCCCGGCGTCGGCGGCCGGGAGCGCCGCCACGGCGGCGGCGACGTCGGCCTCGGCCTCGGCGTCGTCCACGTGCCCGGAGGCGATCTTCTTCCACGGGACGGGCGAGGTCAGCCGGACGCGCGACGGTTCGTCGTCGTCCAGGCCCGCGCCGCCGGGCGCCCACTCGACGACCCGGTCGGGCATCTCGGCGGCCAGCACGACGCGGCGGCGCGGGGCGGACGGGTCGGCGGCGAGCAGCCGCAGGGACGCGCGGGCGGCGGCGGTCAGCGCCGCGTACTCCAGTTCGTCGTCTCCGCCGCCCGCGTACCACTCGCGCAGCGCGGGCGTCACCGCGTGGGCGGCGAGCGGCGCGGGGCCGATCTCCCGGGACTCTTGGACGCCGGCGAGAAGTGCGAGCGTGCTGGGCAGGTAGACGCGCATGACGGTCGACAAGTCTGCCAGATGGACGCCAGCGCGCCGTTCGGCGCGCGGGGTGTTCAGGGCAGGAGGTTCAGCTTTCGCAGTTCGGCGATCGTGGTGTCGGGGGCCGTGTGCAGGATGCCGCGGATGCCGAGGGCTTCGGCGGCCTTGATGTTGTGCTCGATGTCGTCGATGAAGACGCACTCGGCGGCGTCCAGTTCGAGGAGGTCGAGGGCGTGCCGGAAGATGCGCTCGTCGGGCTTGCGCATGCCGACCTCGCAGGAGATCACGACGGCGTCGAACAGGTCGGCGAACAGGTCGCGGGGGTATTCGTTGCCCCAGGAGTTGGAGAGCAGGGCCGTGCGGGTGCCCGCGGTGCGGGCGGCGCGCAGCGCCTCGTACATGGGCTCGACCGGGGAGAACGCGCCGAACATGCGGGCGATCAGCCCGGCGGCGGCGACCGCTCCGCCCTCGACGGTGCGCAGTTCGGCGGCGAGGAGGCGCTCGAACTCGGCGGGGTCGAGGGTGCCGTCCTCCAGGCCGTGGATGGGGTTGACGCCGCCGCCGTCGTAAGCCTGCTTGACCCAGGCGCGCATCACCGTGCGGTAGTGCGCGGCGTCGATGCGGTCGGCCGCGAGCCAGGTCGCGATCGCTTCGTTCAGCGGGGAGGTGAGGACTCCGCCCCAGTCGGTGATTACGGCTTTGACGGTCACGAGGCGATGGTAAGCGATCCCGGACGCATCGGCCGAATCGCGTTCTGTCAGACTGCGGGCATGGACTTCGAACTCAGCCCGAAGGCCCGGGAGTACCGGGACAGACTCCAGGAGTTCATGGACGAGCGGGTCTACCCGGCCGAGCCCGTCTACGCGCGGTGGCGGGCGGAGAACGATCCGCACGCGCTGCCGCCCGTGGTGGAGGAGCTGAAGGCCGAGGCGCGGGAGCGCGGGCTGTGGAACCTGTTCCTGCCCGACATCTCCGGTCTGTCGAACCTGGAGTACGCGACGCTCGCCGAGCTGACGGGACGTTCGCCCGACCTGGCGCCGGAGGCGGTCAACTGCGCCGCGCCGGACACGGGGAACATGGAAGTCCTGCACATGTTCGGGACGGACGAGCAGAAGCGGCGGTGGCTGGAGCCGCTGCTGAACGGCGAGATCCGCAGCGCGTTCGCGATGACCGAACCGGCCGTGGCCTCGTCGGACGCGACGAACATCACGACCTCGATCGTCCGGGACGGCGACGAGTACGTCGTCAACGGGCGCAAGTGGTTCATCACCGGCGCCGCGGACGAGCGCTGCAAGATCTTCATCGTGATGGGCAAGAGCGATCCGGACGGGCCGCCGCACCGGCGGCAGTCGCAGATCCTGGTGCCCCGGGACGCGCCGGGCGTGCAGGTGCTCCGGCATCTGCCGGTCTTCGGCTACCAGGACCAGCACGGGCACTCGGAGATCGTGTTCGAGAACGTGCGGGTGCCGGCGTCGAACCTCGTCGCCGCGGAGGGCGACGGGTTCATGATCGCGCAGGCGCGGCTGGGGCCGGGGCGGATCCACCACTGCATGCGCGCGCTCGGGATGGCGGAGCGGGCGCTGGAGCTGATGTGCCGGCGCGCGGTCGACCGGGTGGCGTTCGGCGCGCCGCTGGCGAAGCAGGGGGTCGTGCGGCAGCAGATCGCCGAGTCGCGGATGGCGATCGAGCAGGCGCGGCTGCTCACCCTGAAGACCGCGTGGCTGATCGACAAGCACGGGGCCAAGGGCGCCCGGACGGAGATCGCGGCGATCAAGGTCGTGGTGCCGCGCATCGCGCACGAGGTCGTCGACCGGGCGATCCAGGTGCACGGCGGCGCGGGCGTCTCCGACGACACGCCGCTGGCGAGCATGTACACGTGGCTGCGGGCGATGCGGATCTTCGACGGACCGGACGAGGTGCACGTCCGGACCGTCGCCCGGCAGGAACTCCGGCAGTACGAGAAGTAGTCCGCGGGCATGCGGCCAGTGCGGGGATGACCGCATGCCCGGAACGTCCGTCGTGGCCTCGGCCGTTCTCCTCGGCCGGTGCCGCGACGCGCTACGCGGATCTCAGTCGCTGCAGCGCCTCCCGGACGCCGCCGTCGGTCTCTTCGAGGATGAGCGTCGCGCGCGCGGCGGGCACCTCGCCGAGCAGCGAGACGAGCGCCACGCGGGTGTTGCCGCCCGCCTCGGACAGCGCGTTCTCGCAGGTCCGGGCGTCCATCCCGGTCGCCTCGGTGAGGATGCGCACCAGGCGGGCGCGCAGCTTGGCGTTCAGCGCGTTCACGCTGATCATCAGGTTGGAGTAGGTGCGCCCCATTCTGATCATGAGTGTGGTGGAGAAGCTGTTGAGCACCAGTTTGGTCGCGGTGCCCGCCTTCATCCGGGTGGATCCGCTGATGACCTCCGGCCCCGTGGCGAGGCCGATGTGCACCTCCACTTCGGCGCCGTAGGGGGTGTGGGGGTTGCAGCTGATCAGCGCGGTGCGCGCCCCGATCGCGGCGGACGCGCGCAGCGCGCCGACGACGTAGGGGGTGCGGCCGCTCGCCGCGATCCCGATGGCGATGTCACCGGGCTGCACGTCGCGGGCGTCCCGGGTGCCGAGTTCGGCGTCGTCCTCCACGTCGGAGATCGCTTGGGACAGCGCCCCGGGCCCGCCGGCGTGGTGGGCGACGACACGGCCCCAGATGCCGAACGTGGGGGGCAGCTCGGCGGCGTCGATCACCGCGAGCCGTCCCGACGTGCCGGCGCCGAAGTAGTGGACGCGTCCGCCCGCGCGCAGCGAGAGGACGGCGAGGTCGACCAGCCGGGCGACCTCGGGGAGGACGGACGCCACCACCATCGGCACCGTCGCGTCCTCGGAGTTGATCAGGCGCAGCACCTCCATGGTCGGCAGCGTGTCGACGTCGAGGGTGCGGGGGTTCCGTCCCTCGGTGGGGAGCTCGCAATCGATCACCGACGCCTCCGGTCGGGTCGCACGGTCCGGCCGCGGACCGCCTCGTACGTGGCTTCCAGGGCCTTGCGGGTAGACCCGTAGGTGCGCTGGGCGACACCGACGAAAACGCAGTCGACCACCGTGAGCTGCGCCAGCCTGCTGGCGGTGGCGCCGGAACGGAAGGTCGTTTCCCTTGCGGCTGTGGTGAGGATCAGATCGGCGGCCTCCGCGATCGGTGATTTGGGGAAATTGGTGAGCGCCACCGTCGTGACGCCGTTGCTCTTGGCGACCTCCAGCGCGTCGATGGTCTCGACGGTCGCGCCGGTGTGGGAGATCCCGATCGCCACGTCGCCGCTGCCGAGGACGGCGGCGCTGGTGAGCATGATGTGCGCGTCGGCCCACGCGGAGCAGACTCGTCCGATGCGGTGCAGTTTCTGCTGGAAGTCGGCCGCGACGAACGCGCTGGCGCCCACCCCGTAGACGTCGACGCGCTCGGCGGCGACGACCGCGTCGACGACCTGTTCCAGCATCTTGATGTCGAGCTGGGAGGCCGTCTCCTCCACGGCCCGGGCATCGGCGAAGGTCACCTTCTCGACGATCTGCTCCAGCGAGTCGTCCGGGCTGATGTCGCTGCCGATGACCCGCCCGCCCGCGGCGGTCTGGGCGCGTCCCGCCTCGGTGGCGAGGGTCAGCCGCAGCTCCGGGTAGCCGTGGAACCCGATCGCGCGGCAGAACCGGATGACGGTCGTCTCCGATGTGCCGCAGTTCTGTGCGAGTTCGGTGATGGTGGAGTTGGCGACCCCTTCGGGGTCGTCGATGACGCGTTGCGCGACGCGTCGCTCGGCGGGGGGCAGCGAGGGCAGCAGCGAGCGCACTCGCACCACCGTGCTGAGCGGCGTCGGGTCCTTGCCCGGCGCCTCGTCCCCGGGTGCACCGGGCGCCGTGCCCCCGGGCTCGGGTCCGATGGGTTTCCTCATGGAAGAAAGTTTCTTACGCTCACATTGTCGCGTCAACGGTAGAAAAGGCTACGGTTCGCCATGTGTTGACCCATTTGGCCGGTCCGTATGTGGTCGGTATAGACGCGGGTGGCACGAAGACCCGCTGTGTCGTACTGACTCTCGGGGGAGCCTTGGCCGGTTCCGGCACCGGCCCAGGGGCCAACCCCAACTCGGGCGGAGACACCGCCGGAGCGCTGACCACCGCCCTGGCCGAGGCGCTCGGGGACCTGGACCGCACCCATGTCCTCACCGGTGTCTTCGGGATCGCGGGCGCCGGTTCGGCCGGCGGCGGCGGCGGTGACGGCGGCGCGCCGCGCCTGGCAGGCGATGGGCCTGCGCGGCTCCCCCGCGGTGGTGACCGACATCGCGGTGGCGTTCGCCGCCGGAACCAGCCGTCCCAAGGGGATCGTCGTGTTCTCCGGCACCGGCGCGGGCGCGGCGGTGATCAACGACGGGACGATCGTGCAGCGCGCCGACGGCTACGGCTTCCTCGTCGGGGACGAGGGGTCGGCGGTGTGGCTCGGCAAAGAGGCGGTCCGGGCGGCACTCGCCGCCTACGACGGCCGCGGCTCCCCCACCCTGCTCACCGACTCGGTGCCGCGCGCGCTGCTCGGCCCGTCGGTCGTCGCGCAGATCGACGCGGCCCGGCGGCGGCAGCACCGGACGCACCGTGCGGCGGCGCGCGCGCACGTCACGGCACGCGCGCACGCCCCCCGCCGGCGCACGGTCCG
>NZ_MKJY01000454.1 GCF_001942465.1 Actinomadura sp. CNU-125 | reverse complement strand
GCGCCCCGCCGCCGTGCAGGTGGATCCGCAGCGGACCGGGCGGCAGTTCCTCGACCCGTCCCGTTCGATGATCGTAGAGCCGCATGGCCTCACTCTACGTTCGTGCGACGCAGGTCACAGCGGTGGGTCGGTCGGCAGGGGACCGCCGGGGATGTGCGGGGCGCGTCCGGCTTGCGGACGGCCGCGAACCGCAGCCGCACGTAGTCGGCGACCCACCCGGACTCGCGGCGCAGCGCGGGCGCGGCGAGGTCGTTGACGCGGGCGAGGAGCGGCTCGACGAGCTCGGGCGGGACGGTGTCGAGGGCGCGGCCCGCGTAGGCGCGGATCCAGTCGGCGGCGCCGTCGGGGCCCTCGATCATCCGGGTGGGGCGGTCGGCGTGTTCGAGGAGCCGCAGCGTGAACCCCGCGTCCTCCAGTTTCGACGCGTACTCGGCGGGGCTCGGGAAGTACCAGGGCAGCTCGGGCTCGCCGAGGCCGAACACGCGCCAGGCCGTCTGCATCGCGGCGACCAGCTCGGCGCAGTTGCCCGCGCCGCCCAGCTCGCCGACGAACCGCCCGCCGGGGCGCAGCGCCGCGTGGACCTGGGAGATCACGGCGTCGGGGTCGCGGGTCATCCAGTGCAGGGCGGCGTTGGAGGCGACGGCGTCGAACGACTCGCCGACCGTGAAGTCGTGCGCGTCGCCGACGATGAACGACAGGCCCGGGTGCGTGGCGGCGGCCTGCGCGACCATCTCGGGGCTGCCGTCGATGCCCAGCACCTCGGCGCCCCGCTCGGCGATCTCCGCGCTGAACATGCCGGTGCCGCACCCGAGGTCGATGATCCGCTCGCCGGGCTGCGGGTCGAGCAGATCCACCAGGGGCGCCCCGTGCGCGGAGACGTACCCGAAGGCGGAGTCGTACGTCGTCACGGCCCAGTTCACCTGCCCAAAATATCGGACAAAGGCTGGTTTATATGGATGGTTACCGGGCAGAGCGGCCCCGGCGTGATCCGTCTCACCCTGCGCCGGGCCGTACGGTTCGGGCATGAGCGAGGTCCGCATCACCGGCGCCGAGGGCCCCGAAGGCCTGTCCCTGCGCACCGCCGGGCTGTCCGCCCGCGGCCGTCCCGAACTGGCCGTGTCCGGCCTTCCGCCCTACCTCGGGCACGGCTGGGCGCGCGTCCTCGGCGCCCTCGCCGGGCATGTGGCGGCCGCCCCCGAGGTACCCGCCGAGGTCGCGCTGGCCCCGGACGCGGTCGTCCGGCTGGAGCGCTCGGGCGTGCGGCTCGTGCCCGTCCCGTCCGACCCGTCCGTCGACGTGGACGAGTGGCGCCGCGACATCGTCGTCCGGCTGTTCCCCGAGGCGAGCACGTAGCGACGGGCGCACTAGAATCGCGTTCTGATCGAGAGAGGGGTCGCGAGTGCCGTACGAAGAGATCGAGTACGAGGTCGCGGACGGGATCGCCACGATCACCCTGAACCGTCCGGACCACATGAACGCCTACACGTTCACCATGCGCAACGAGATGCTCGACGCGTTCGACCGGGTCGACGCCGACGACGACGTCCGCGTGGTCGTCGTGACGGGCGCGGGCCGGGCGTTCTGCGCGGGCGCCGACCTCAGCGGCGGCGGCGGCACCTTCGACCAGGAACAGTCGAAGGACATGTTCGCCGGCGACGATCTCCTGGAGGACGGCACGCCCCGCGACGGCGGCGGCACCGTCGCGCTGCGCATCGCCCGCTGCCTCAAGCCCGTCATCGGCGCCTTCAACGGCGCGGCCGTCGGCGTCGGCGTCACGATGACGCTGCCGATGGACGTCCGGCTGGCCAGCGAGAAGGCCAAGTTCGGGTTCGTGTTCGCGCGCCGCGGCATCGTCACCGAGGCCGCCTCCAGCTGGTTCCTGCCCCGCCTCGTCGGCATCTCGCAGGCCATGGAGTGGGCCGCGACCGGGCGCGTGTTCGGCGCCGACGAGGCCCTCGCCGGACGTCTCGTCTCGCGCGTCCTCCCGCCGGACGAACTGCTGCCCGCCGCGTACGCGCTCGCCCGCGAGATCGCCGCGAACACCTCCGCGGTCTCCGTCGCCGCGATCCGCCGCCTCATGTGGTCCGGGCTCTCCGCGCCGTCCCCGTGGGACGCCCACATCGCCGACTCCCGCCTGATGGCCGCCCTCGGCGGCGCGGGCGACGCCGCCGAAGGCGTCACGTCCTTCCTGGAGAAGCGCCCCGCCGAGTTCCCGCTGAAGGTCACCGAGGACCTCCCGCCCGAAGTCCCCGACTGGCCCGTCCGCTGTACGGACGCCGCCGCCCGCCGCCGTCCGCCGGTTCCGGCGGGCGGCGGCCTTTTCGCGGGTGCCGGACGTCCGCGATCATTGGAGCCCGCCCGTCCGCCGAAGGAGCTCCCGTGGTGGGCCAGATCCTGGCGATCGCCGCACTGGCGGTCTTCGCGGTGCCGCTCGTCCTGATGCTGTACTTCGCGACCCGG
>NZ_MKJY01000453.1 GCF_001942465.1 Actinomadura sp. CNU-125 | reverse complement strand
CGCTGCCCGGCGCGGCGTGGTGGGCGTTCGGCCCGGCGGCGGCGCCCGCGCTCCGCCGCCGGGCGCTGCGGATGGCGCGGCGCCGCCCCATCGACCACGCCATGCCGATCTTCGACACACCGTTGGGCGCCGTGCCCACCGGCCCGTTCGTCTGGGCCGGGACGGGATCGACGTCGCCGCGCTCGGCTGCACGCCGCTGCTCGCGGCACTGAGCGCCCCGCCGTCCGCGATCGGCGCGCACCTGGCCGTCCAGGCGGCGGCCGGAGCGGCGACCCTGGCCGCCTACCTGGCCGCCGCCCGCCGCTGACCCGCGGTCAGGCGGTGGGCTTCACCCCGGCGTCGGCGAGGATCTCGCGGTTCTCCTGGTAGAGGGCGTCGAACGCGGCCAGCTCCGCCGCGTCGTCCTCCTTCTCGAACGACAGCGGGCCCTCGCCCGCCAGCGAGGCCCGGTCGACCTCGGCCCGGAAGACGATCGTGCCGTTGCCCTCCAGGACGGGCTGCCAGCGGCCGTCGGCCTCCTGCAGCCACGACCGCGCCGGGCCGCCCGGATTCCGCACCAGCACCGGGACGTCCGGGTCGACCCGCCCGAGCCGCGACAGCACCGCGCGCGACGCCGCGACGCCCGAACCGCAGCTCGGCGTCAGCCCCGCGCCGCGCTCGTAGGTCTGCACGTAGACGTCGTCCGGGCCGCGCCCGTCCAGCGGAAGGACGAAGCTGACGTTCGCGCCCTGCGGGAAGTCGCCGGGCGCGTCCGCGACCCGCAGGCCCGTCTCGATCAGCTCGTCCTCGCGGTAGCCGGTGATGACGCTGACGAGGTGCGAGTTCGGCACCGCCACCGCCGTGACCGGCAGCGACGGGTGGTAGGCGCCGACCACCCGGTCGACGATCGGGCCGACGGCACCGGCGACGATCGGATCGGCGGGCGCGAAGTCGACCGGCGGCAGCTCCACCGCCGTCCGCCGCACGCCGTGCGGCGACGTCCCCGCGTCGCGGACCGTGAAGTCGTACGGGCCGGTGCGCAGAACCACTTGCCCGGCGTCGTAGCGGTCGAGGAGGAGGCGGCCCGCGCCGCGCATCCCGTTGCCGCACAGCAGCGACTCCGAACCGTCCGGGTTGAAGAACCACGCGCGGCCCGAACCGTCGCCGCCGTCCACGATGAAGTACACGCCGTCGGCGCCGAGCCCGTCCCGGCGGTCGCACAGCCGACGCACCGCGCGCGCGGCGGCACCACCGGGGAACAGCTCGTCCGGGGCACCGTCGATGACCAGGATGTCATTACGGTTTCCGTGGACCTTGACGACCGGCAACTGCGACATGGCGGCTCTCTGACGTGCTTCAACGGACGATCCGACCATCGTACCGGCCGACCGTCCGCGCACGTCGCTAACATCGCCGACGTCACATTCCCGCTCACACACCTGGACGCGCCATGTGGGACGACCTCGCCCGCCTCCGGAGGGGCCTCCTCCCCGGCATCGACGAGCAGACGCTCATCCTGAAGATCGCCGAGGAGTACGGCGAGGCCGTCCAGGCGTACATCGGCGTCACCGGCCAGAACCCGCGCAAGGGCGTCCACGGGACGCGCGACGACGTCCGCGACGAACTCGCCGACGTCATCATCACCGCGGGCATCGCCCTCGTCGCCCTCACCGGCGACGACCCCGAGCGCGCCCGCGCCCACCTCGACCGGCGACTGCGCACCGTGATCGAACGCTGACCACCAGGTTTGTTCGTTGATCTGCGGCGTGTTGCCCAAACTCGGGCGCTCATAAGGGCAACACGCCGCAGATCAACGTCAGGAGGCGGGTGGCGGGGCTAGCTTCGCCGCGATCGCGTAGTCGATCCGGACGTCGCGGTACGTCGTCCCCGACGTCGCCTCGTCGGGGACGCCCTCCCGCACGCTGCCCGACGAGGAGCGGGCGTCGGCGTCCCCGGTGAACTCGACCGAACTGTCCGGCACGACGTCGAACCGCAGCTCGTCGGCCTTGATCGTCGCGCGGAACAGGATCGCCGCCGAAGCCGCCACGTCGTCGTCCGGATACCGACCGGCCATCGTTCCCCCTCGGTGCTCAGCGGCTCGACTGCTTGGAGAACATGCGCACGAGGGTCCGGCCGAGCTCCTGCAGCGACTCCTCGGTCTCCCGCAGCGCACCCCGCAGTTCCGTCGCATCGTCTCCCTGTTCCCGGCTGTTCCCGCCGCCATCGGACGCGTCGTTCCGCTCTCCACCCGCGCTGTCGGACGACGGCCCCTCCTGCGGTCGTTCGTCCGAGCGATCACCACCCGACTCCCCGGCCGACTCCCCGGCCGACTCCCCGGCCGACTCCCCGGCCGCACCGTCCGCACGGTCACCGTCCCGTCCGGCCGCACCCCCCGCGTCCTGCCCGGCCTGCTCCGCAGCGCCCTCGGCGCCCCCGGCCGACCGACTCCGCCGCGCCACCCGCACCCTGACCGACCGACTCCGCCG
>NZ_MKJY01000452.1 GCF_001942465.1 Actinomadura sp. CNU-125 | reverse complement strand
GACGTCGGGAACGCCGACAGGGTAACCGGCGGTGGACCCGGCCGACCCGGACTCGGTCCGGTAGGGGCTCAAGCCGGGGGCGGCGACCCCCCGAGCAGCGTGCGCGTCCGGCGGGCGGGGGATCGCGCGCCCGTCGCGTCCGGCGGCGATGACTCTGACGACGGCGTCTCCGGCGACCGCCGCGACCGAGGGATGCGCGGCGACCCGGTCGATGGGGACGGAGCCGTCGGGGACCGCCTGCGGGTCGCCGGTATCGACCGACCCGCCCTGCACCAGCACGTCGGTCCGGGAGTACTCGCCGGCGCCGCTGCCGGAGACCGCGTTCTGGGCGCGGGCGGCGAACTGCACCGTTCCGGAGATCAGCGCGACCGAGAACAGCGCGGCCAGCAGCCCTCGTCGGCTCCCAGGGGACGCCGGGATTCCTGGAGGAGATCAGCTTGGAGTCGCCGACGGGCGCGACTGACCCACGGCGAACGGCCCCGATCTCGAGGTCGCGCGCCTCAGATGCTGCGCAGCACCGACACGACGATGCCCAGGACGACGGCGTCGTCTCCGTCGATGGCGTCGTAGCCGGGGTTGCGCGGTTCGAGGAGGACGTGCCCGTCGCGGCGCCGGTACACCTTGACGGTGGCCTCGCCGTCGAGCATCGCGGCGACGATCTGGCCCGAATGGGCTTCGGGCTGCTGCCGGACCACGACGATGTCGCCGTCGCAGATCGCGGCGTCGACCATCGAGTCGCCGCGCACGCGCAGGCCGAACACGGTGCCGCGCCCGGTGAGCTCCCGGGGCAGCGACAGCGTGTCGTCGACGTGCTCCTCGGCCGTGATGGGCGTGCCGGCGGCGATGTGGCCGATCATGGGGACGCTCACCGCCTCATCGGGCTCGCGCCCCGGGCCTTCGTGCAGGACGCCCGCACGTCGATCGGCCGGGACATCGACGCGCCGCGCCGCAGGAAGCCCTTCTCCTCCAGGCTCGCCAGATGCCGCGAGACCGACGAGGCGGACCGCAGGCCGACGGCGTCGCCGATCTGGCGCGTGCTCGGGGGGTACCCGTACCTGACCGCCCAGTCCCGGATCGTGACCAGGATCCGCTGCTGACGTGCGGGCAGTGTGGAGGTGTCCAGGCCCTCGAACGCTTCAAGATCGCCGTATCCGGTCACGTCGGCATTGTAGAGGCTCCGCCACGGGCGAAGCCGCCTGCTTCGAAGCGCGACGCCGTCAGTCGGCCGGACGCACCGTCGCGCGGAGTTCGGTGTAGGAGTCGAGTGCGTGGGCGCCGCCGCTGCGGCCGATGCCGCTGGCCTTGGTGCCGCCGAAAGGGAGGTCTCCGCGCCGGGCGCAGGTGTTGATGCCGACCTGGGCGGCGGCCAGCCTGGCGGCCACGCGGTGCGCCGCGTCGAGGTCGCGCGAGTAGACCTGGTCGGTCAGCCCGTAGCGGGTCGAGTTGGCGATGGCGACCGCTTCGTCGTCCGAGGACGCCGGGGTGACGCAGACGACCGGCCCGAACGCTTCCTCCTGCATGACCGTCGTCTCCGGCCCGACGTTCGTGACGAGGACGGCGGGGTGGAAGTAGCCGCGATCCGGGACGTTCGACGCGGCGTGCACCGTCCCGCCTTCGGCGCGGGCGGTGGCCACCAGCGCGCGACGCGGTCGCGCTGGGCCTCGCTGATCAGCGGGACGGTGGTCGTCGCGGGGTCCCGCGGGTCGCCGTGCACGAGGCCGTCCAGCGCGGCGCGCAGCCGCCGGACGAGCTCGTCGTGCACCGAGGCGTCGGCGATGACGCGGGAGGGCGTCACGCAGATCTGCCCGGAGTGGACGGTCCACGCCCGCGTCGCCCCGGCGACGACGGCGTCGAGGTCCGCGTCGGCCCGCACGACGAGCGCGCCCTTGCCGCCGAGTTCGAGGAGGAGCCGCTTCATGCCGGGCGCCGCCGACCGGTAGATCTCGGTGCCGACCACCGTGCTGCCGGTGAAGCTGATCGCGCCGACCTCGGGGTGGTCGACCAGCGCGGCACCGGGCTCGGCGCCCGCGCCCGTCACCAGGTTGACCGCGCCCGCCGGTGCGCCTTCCGCCCGCAGGGCCTCGTTGAACGCCTCGGCGAGCGCGACGACGAGCAGCGGGTCCTGCGGGGCGGGCTTCATCACCACGGTGTTGCCGGCGAACAGGGCGGGGGCGACCTTCGCGACCATCGCGAGCAGCGGGAAGTTGTAGGGGCTGATGCAGCCGACCGTGCCGACGGGCGTGCGCGTGACCGTTCCCGCGAGGCCCGCCGCGACGGGCTCCGCCGGGACGGTGAGCAGGTCGGCGGGCAGGGCGGACCAGTGCCGGAGCCGGGCCAGCGCCGCGTCGACCTGGGTCTGCTCGGCGACGGCCCGGCGGGCGCCGGTGTCGGCGACGGCCAGGTCGACGAGCTCGTCGCGCGGTGCTCCAGCAGGCCGCCGGCGCGGCCGATCACCCGGCGGCGGGTCTCGACCGGG
>NZ_MKJY01000451.1 GCF_001942465.1 Actinomadura sp. CNU-125 | reverse complement strand
CGGGGGCGGGCGCGGGGGCGTCCGCACGGCCGTGCTCGGCGGACGGGTCGACGAGCCGCACCATCAGGTCGCGGGCGGACGGGCGACCGGCCGGGTCCTTGGCGAGGCACTCGGTGAGCAGCGGCGCGAGCCACGCGGGCACCCCGTCGAGGTCCGGCTCGCCGTTAGCGATCCGGTGCATGACGGCCGGGATGCTGTCGGCGGGGCCGAACGGGGGACGGCCCGTGGCGGCGTACACGATCGTGCCCGCCCACGCGAACACGTCCGACTTGTCCGTCGGCGGGTGCCCTTCCAGCCATTCGGGGGCGAAGTACGCGGGCGTCCCGACGAGCTGCGTGTGGGTCTCGGCGTCGATGGCGCGGGCGATCCCGAAGTCGACGACGCGCGGGCCGTCCGGGCCGAGCAGGACGTTCGCGGGCTTGAGGTCGCGGTGCACGATCCCCGCGCCGTGGATCGCGGCGAGGGCGCTCGCGGTGTTCACCGCGAGCCGCTGCAGCTCGCCCTCCCGCAGCGGCCCCTGCTCCAGCACGCGGTCCTGGAGGGACGGCCCGTCGATGTACTCGCTCACGACGTACGGGACGGCCGTGTCCGCCGAGGCGTCCAGCACGGCGGCCGTGCAGAACGGCGCGACCCGCTGCGCGGCGGCCATCTCCCTGGCGAAGCGCGCGCGGGCCGACTCGTCGGTGGTCTTGAGCGTCTTGACGGCGACGCGCTCGCCCGCCGGGCCCTCGCCGAGGTACACCACGCCCTGGCCGCCCTCTCCGAGCCGCCCGGTCAGGCGGAAACGCCCGACGGTGCGCGGATCGTCGGGTTGCAGCGGGGCAGGCGGCATCTCTCTCCTCGGACGGGATCGGCGGTCGCCGAGCGGACCTCACCACGTTACTTGCCATCGCGAGCGCACGAGCAGCGGCTATGGTCGGCTGCATGGGCGACGGCGACGGCTGGGCAGACTGTGAGCAAGGGCACCGCCACTGGGGACGGTTCGGTGCGGCGGGCCTGCTCGCCTACCACCGCGACCCGGAGGGCCGGGTGTGGACGCTGCTGCAGCACCGCGCCCTGTGGGGCCTCGGCGGCGGGACGTGGGGCATGTTCGGCGGCGCGCTGCACAGCCACGAGGACGCCGTGACGGGCGCGCTGCGCGAGACGTCCGAGGAGTGCACGCTCGACACCGGGTCCGTGACCGTGCACGGCACCAGCGTCGAGGACCACGGCGGCTGGTTCTTCACGACGGTGATCGCCGAGGTGCCCGACCTGGCGCCGGTCGAGGGCGCCTCCGCCGAGACGCGCGGCGCGCGCTGGGTCCCGGTCGAGGACGTCGCCGCGTACAAGCTGTTCGAGCCGTTCGCCCGATCATGGCCGCTCGTGCGGGACGCCATGCGCCGTCTCGTCCTCGTGGTGGACGCCGCCAACGTCGTCGGAGCGCGGGCCGATGGCTGGTGGAAGGACCGGGCCGGGGCCAACGCCCGCCTCCGCGACGACCTGAAGGCGCTCAACGGGGGAGTGACGGGCGTGCCCCGCGAGCTCGTCCCGTTCGACCACTGCTATCCGGAGGTCGTCCTGGTCGTGGAGGGGCAGGCGCGGGGCGTCGCGGACGAGCCGGCGGACGGGCCGGTGGAGGGGCCGCGGGTCGTGGCGGCCCCCGGCAGCGGGGACGACCGGATCGTGGAACTCGTCACGGACCCCGCCCCCGGGACCGTCCACCTGGTGGTGACGGCCGACCGGGAACTGCGTGCGCGCTGCGAGGCGGCGGGCGCGGGCGTCATCGGCCCCCGCTGGCTCCTCGACCGGCTGTAGGCCCCGCTTCAGGAGTCGCCGACGCGGTGGCCCGCGTCGCGGAGGGCGCCGGCGGCGTCCTTGTAGGAGTTCTCCGGCACGAGGACCAGGTCGGCGTGGTAGGTCGACGCGACGAAGACCGAGATCCCGGCCCCGGCGAGCGGCTCCAGCAGCGCGGCGAGGACCCCCGGCGCCCCCGGGCCCTGCCGGGCGTCCCCGTAGAAGCCGATCCACCGGTCGGTCTCGGCGAACGGGGACGCGTCCCGTACGACGGTGAGGCCCTCGGGCGCCCGGACGAGCGCGATCCACTCGTCGTCCTCGGGGAACGTCGCGTGGGGCAGGTGCTCCACGGTGAACTGGGACGGGACGAGATGCAGGTGCTGGCCGTCGGTCATGGGGCCACCCTATTGAGGCCCGCCGACGGCCGGAGCCGGGCTATTCGGGGGCGAACCAGACGGCGCCGAGCGGCGGGACGCGCAGGACGGCCGACGCGGGCAGCCCGTGGCACGGTTCGGCGACGGCCTCGATGCGGCCGAGGTTGCCGACGCCGCTGCCGCCGTACTCGTACACGTCGGTGTTGAGGATCTCGCGCCAGCGGCCGGTGCGCGGGAGCCCGAGCCGATAGTCCTCGTGTGGGTTCCCGGAGAAGTTGATCACGCAGGCGACGACCGGCGGCTCGCCGCGCCCGCCCCCGTGCCCGCCC
>NZ_MKJY01000450.1 GCF_001942465.1 Actinomadura sp. CNU-125 | reverse complement strand
CGGTCCGCCAGGTGCAGGACTACCACGCGATGACGCTGGTCGCCCCGGCGATCGCCGAGCGGTTCCGGCCGGGCCAGTTCATCGCGGTCGCCGTCGGCGGCCGGCACACCGCCCGGCTCGTCCGCCGCTGCTTCGGGGTGCACGAGGTCAAGTCCGACTACGGCGGCACCGTCGAGGTCGTGTTCGCCGACACCGAGCCCGGCACGTCCTGGCTCGCCGGGCTGCGCGCCCGCGACCAGCTCGACCTGCTCGGCCCGCTCGGCCGCCCGTTCCGGCTGCCCCGCGACCCGGTGAACTGCCTGCTCGTCGGCGGCGGGCCCGGCGGCGCGGTGCTGTTCGCGCTCGCCGACTCCCTGCTGCGGCGCGGCTGCCGCGTCCACTTCGTCCTCGGCGGCCCGTCCGCGAAGCAGGTGTTCGGGTCCCGGATGGCGCAGCGCATCGGCGACAGCGCCACCGTCGTCACCGCGGACGGGACGCTCGGCGAGCAGGGCACCGTCCGCGACGTGCTGCCCCGCGCCATCGACGAGACCGCCGCCGACGTCGTCTACGGCTGCGGGCCCACCGGCCTGCTCCGCTCGGTCACCCAGGTCGCGGGCGACTTCGGCCTGCCGTCCCAGGTGTCGGTCGAGGAGTTCATGCAGCGGACCGGCGCGTGCGGCATCGGCGTCTGCATGACGTGCGTCCTGCCCGTCCACGGCGACGACGGCGTGACCCGCATGGTGCGCGCCTGCGCGGACGGGCCCGTCCTGCGCGGCGACCGCGTCCGGTGGGGCGACCTCGGCACCATCCCGTTCGACGCGCTCGGGGCGCGCGCGTCCTGTCGCCCGGCACGCGCGGCATCACC
Organism: Actinomadura sp. CNU-125; assembly: GCF_001942465.1. Taxonomy (GTDB): domain Bacteria; phylum Actinomycetota; class Actinomycetes; order Streptosporangiales; family Streptosporangiaceae; genus Spirillospora. The sequence continues at coordinate 1,643 of NZ_MKJY01000450.1, read as the reverse complement.
GAAGGGAGCGACCGGTGAGCGACCGGGCGGCGAGCGACCGGCTCCGCACCTCGATAGGCGCCCTGGACCTGCCCAACCCCGTCCTGACCGCCTCCGGATGCGGCGGCACCGGGCGGGAACTGGCCCAGTTCTTCGAACTCTCCCGCTTGGGGGCGTTCGTCACCACGTCCGTGATGCCCCAAGCGCGCGCGGGACGCCCCACACCGCGCGTGGCCGAAACCCCCAGCGGCCTCCTGACCGCCATGGGGCTTCCCGGGCCGGGCGTCGAGACGTTCCTCGAACACGACCTGCCGTGGCTCATCGAGCAGGACGTCCGCACGGTCGTGTCCGTCGCGGGCGACAGCGTCGAGGAGTACGGCGACCTGTCCCGGCGGCTGCGCGGCGTCCCCGGCGTCGCCGCGATCGAGGTCAACCTCGCCGCCCCGAACGCGGGCGACCGCGGCGGGACGTTCGGCCGGCACCCGGCGGCCGCCGCGGCGGTCGTCCGGGCCGTCCGCGACCACGCGCGGCCCGGCGTCCCCGTGCTGGCCAAGCTCGCCCCGGACGCCACCGACATCGTCACCATCGCGCTGGCCTGCGTCGACGCGGGCGCCGACGGGCTCACGCTGATCAACACCATGGACGGCATGGCGATCGACCCGCACACCCTGCGGCCCGCCCTCACCGGCGTGTCGGGCGGCCTGTCGGGCCCGGCGATCCGCCCCGTCGCCGTCCGCTGCGTGTACCAGGTGCACGCCGCGCTGCCGCGCACCCCGATCATCGGCGTCGGCGGCATCGCCACCGGCCTGGACGCACTGGAGTTCGTCCTCGCCGGGGCGTCGGCGGTCGCCGTCGGCACCGCGCTGTTCCACGACCCCGCGGCCGGCCCCCGCGTCCTGCGCGAACTCGACGAGGCCCTCACGGCCCGCGGGATCGGGAGCCTGGCCGACGCCGTCGGGCTGGCCCACCGGCCGGCCGGATACGTGCCGCCGCAGGTGCGGCCCGACGAACCCGAGAAGGAGCGAACGTGACCGCCCCCATCGCCGTCGCGCTGGACGCGCCCGACCTGGAGACGGCCGCACGCTGGGCCACCCTGGTCACCCCGCACGTCTCCACCGTCAAGGTCGGCCTGGAGCTGTACCTGCGGTACGGCCCGGACGTCGTCGCGAGCGTCCGGGGCGCCAGCCGCGTGCAGGTGTTCCTGGACCTCAAGCTGCACGACATCCCCGCGACCGTGCGGGGCGCCGCGCGCGCCGTCGCGCGGCTCAAGCCGTCCTTCCTCACCGTGCACGCCGCGGGCGGCCCCGCGATGATCCGGGAGGCGGTGGAGGCCGTCCCGGCCACCAAGATCGCCGCCGTGACGGTGCTGACGTCCCTCGGGGACGCCGATCTGGCCCGGCTCGGCATCGAGGGCCCCGCCCCGGACGCCGTCCGGCGGCTCGCCGTCCTGGCCGTCGAGGCGGGCGCGCAGGCGCTGGTGTGCTCGCCGCAGGAGGCCGCGCAGGTCCGCGCCGAGGTCGGCCCGGACATCACGCTCATCACGCCCGGCGTCCGCCCCGCGGGCGCCGACGTCCAGGACCAGGCCCGCGTGGCGACGCCCGAGCAGGCCCTCGCCGCGGGCGCGGACCTGCTCGGCGCGGCCGTCCCATCACCCGGCGCCCCGG
>NZ_MKJY01000449.1 GCF_001942465.1 Actinomadura sp. CNU-125 | reverse complement strand
AGCGTCTGGAAGCCCTGCTGGGCGGCACCGATCTCACGGAGAACCGCCTGCTGCCAACTGGAGTCGGACACCTGCCCCCCTCTCCCGCGTCAGCCTACGAGACGCCCCGCACCACATGCACACGGAACGCATGTGCGGGCGCTCGCCCAGAAGCACACCGGACGGGCCGGACGGGCCGAGCCGCCGCGGCGATCGTGCGGCGTCAGCCGTCCTGGGGGCGGGACGCCTGGCGGCGTGCGAGCGACCGTTCATAGGCGTCGAGCATCCGCTCCCCGCCCGGGCGCATCTCGAACCGGATGCCCTGGTCGCCCTCGAATGGGTTCCGGTGGTCGAAGCCGCCGGTGTAGATCTCGCCGGGAATCCGCTCGGGGAAGGCGTCGCAGTAGGGAATCCACCGATCGATGGTGGTCTGCGCCTCCGGGTTGGACCGCTTCTGCAGACGAACGCAGGCGTCACAGATACTCGGCTTCCTGCGCATCGGTCCCCGCACCCTCTCCCTGGTCCTCGTCACACGTGCGTCCCATCGCAGTGTTCCACAACGCCGGTCTCGAACCCCACCCGAGCGGCCATGCAAGATCGAGGTTGCAAAAGTGTCCATAAAACCCTATAAATGATCAATCCCTGTGTCTGTGATCGTGCGCGGTCGCGGGCTCGCAAGCTCCCGACGAACAGAGGGGTCCCTGTGCGCGCTGAGTGGCAGGCGCATATCGATGATCTCCTGCAGACGTACCAGGAGAAGCGCCGGCAGATCCAGGACATGCAGTCCAAGCTGGAGTCCATCGAGGCCGCGGCCGAGGCCGCGGACGGCATGGTCAAGGTCAAGGTGGACCGGCAGGGACGGTTGACCGAACTCGAACTCGACCCGCGCGTCCAGCGCCGGCTCGGTTCCGCGGAACTGTCCGAGGCGATCATGGAAGCGTCGAAGGACGCCCAGCGCCAGGTCACGGAGCAGCTCCAGTCCGCCATGCAGGGCTTGAACCCCGAGGGCGCGGAAGGCGGCGCCCCCGACCTCACCAAGTTCCTGCCGGAGCGGCCCGGCGACTTCGACGCCCTCCGCGAGCGACTCGGGATCCTCCCGCAATGACCGAGTACCTCGAGGTAGACACCGAAGCCCTGAAGCGGTCGGGCAAAGGCTTCCACGACGGTGCGGAGCGGCTGACCGCCATCTACGAGCGACTCGGCGCCGCGCTCAACTCCGAGGGCAAGTGCTGGGGCGCGGACGAAACCGGCCAGCAGTTCGAGCAGGGCTACGGACAGCCCAGCGAAAACGTCCTGAAGATGTTCCCGCAGCTCTCCAAGGGGCTCGACGGCATCAAAAAGGGCGTGGACCAGATGGCCAAGACCTATAAACAGGCCGAAGAGGCGTCAAGGATTAAGTGAGCTGATCCGTGGGTCTTGAGATCCCCGAACCCGTTCAGTGGCTGTCCTGGATCATCGGCGCCGACTGGCCTGAGGGCGACGAGACCGCCATGCGTCGCTGCGCCGACGCGTGGCGGCAGGCCGGCGTCGACATCGACGGGCTGGTCAGCGAACTCCAAGGTACCGCCAACGGCGTGCTCAGCACCCTCGACAGCGGCGCCGCGGACAAGTTCAGCGAGAACTGGGAGAAGTGGGTCACCACCGACCCGCAAATGCTGCCAAAACTCAGCCAATCCTGCGCGGAATTGGCCGAGATGTTGGACGGCGGCGCACTCGATATCGAGTACGCCAAATACATGTTCATCGCCCTGCTGATCATTACTGCGATCGAAATCGCGTATCTGATCGCGGCGGCGTTCGCGACTTTCGGCGCCTCCACCGCGGCGATTCCCGCGGTCGAGGTGGCGGCCCAGGTCTCCGCCCGGATGATCTTCAAGGAGCTGATGCAGCGGCTCGCGCAGCGGCTGGGACAGCGCCTGCTGGGCGCCGTCCTGCGCGGCGCCGCGTTCGGCGCCCTGGAGGGCGGCGGGCTCGACCTGCTGATCCAGGGCGTCCAGGTCGCGCAGGGCAACCGGGACGGCATCAACTGGGAGCAGACCGCCACCTCGACTCTGGACGGCGCGATCGGCGGCGCCATCTCCGGCGGTATCGGATACGGGGCGAACAAGATCCCTGGCCTGGGGGACGCCGCGAGCACCCCGCTCGGCAACATGTTCAAGGGCATGGGCCGCGAGGCCGGTGCCGAGGCGGTCAGCGGTGTGGTCGGTACCGTCGCCACCGCCGCGATCCACGGTGACCCGCTGACCTGGGACGCGATCGCGAAGGGCGCCACGTCCGGCGCGTTCGGCGGAGGCGTCGGCGGCGCCAAGGGCGGCCTGACCGACTTCGACGCCCCCACCACGGGCAACACCGGCGGGACGGGCAACACCGGCGGAGGCAACGACCCGTTCAGCGGCGGCAACAGCCCGAACCCGGGCGGCGGCAGCGACCCGGGCGGCGGCTCGGGCGGCGGCGGCACAGGTGGTGGCGGCTCGCCGGGCGGTGGCTCCGGCGGCGGCGGTGCGCCGCGCGGCGGCG
>NZ_MKJY01000448.1 GCF_001942465.1 Actinomadura sp. CNU-125 | reverse complement strand
CGACGACGTCCGGTTCGGGGCCGTCCGTCTCCGGGACGTCGAGGGCGCGCCACTCCACCGTGTACAGGTCGCGGGGGGCGGTGCCCGCCGGGCGGACCAGCAGCGACCGGACGGTCGCCAGCGGCGCGCCCGCGCGTCCTCGACCCGGATCGCCACCGTGTCCGGGCCCGTGCGGGTGAGGCGGGCCCGCAGCACGTCGCCGCCCCGGCCGTCCGGGTGCAGGTCGACGCCCGTCCAGGCGTACGGGACGAGCGGCGCCTCGGCGTCGTGCGCGGCGGCGTGCAGGACCGCGTCGAACAGCGCGGGGTGCAGCCCGTACCCGGCGGCGTCGAGCCCCTCGGGCGGGCGGACCTCCGCGAAGACGTCGCCGTCCCCGCGCCACGCGGCCGCGAGGCCCTGGAACGCCGGGCCGTAGCCGAGGCCGAGGTCGCCGAGCCGCGCGTAGAGGCCGTCGTGGTCGAGGGGGTCGGCGCCCGGCGGCGGCCACGCCCCGATCGCGGGCGGTCCGGGGGCCGGTTCGGGGGCGAGCGTCCCGGACGCGTGCCGCGTCCTCGGCGCGTCCTCGTCGCCGAACGGGCGCGCGTGCAGGGAGACCGGGCGCCGCCCGCCGCCGTCGGGCGCGCCCACCGCGACCTGCACCCGGACGCCCCGGCCCGCCGGGACGGGCAGCGGCGCCTCCAGCGTCAGCTCCGCCAGGTGCGGGCATCCGGCGAGGCCGCCGCCGCGCAGCGCCAGCTCCACCAGCGCCGTGCCGGGCAGCAGCGGGTCGCCGTGCAGCGTGTGCTCGCCCGTCCACGGGTGGGTCCGGGAGTCGATCCGTCCGGTCAGCAGCAGGCCGCCGGAGTCCGCCAGGTCCACCGCCGACTCCAGCAGCGGGTGCCCGCCGGGGGACGGCCCGGCGGCGCCCGGCGCGGGCGCGTCGATCCAGTACCGGCGGCGCGCGAACGCGTACGTCGGCAGCTCGACGCGGCGTCCCGGCAGCAGCGGCGACCAGTCGACCGGGGTCGCCGTCGACGTGCGCGTCCGCCAGAGCGCGGCGAGCAGCGCGGGCGCCTGCGGGCGGTCGCCGCGCTGCGCCGGGATCAGCGCCGGGTCGCGCGGCCCGGGCGCACCGGCCAGCGACTCGCCCATCGCGGCGGTCAGCACCGGGACGGGCGCCAACTCCACGTACCGGACGACGCCCCGGTCGGCGAGCGCGCGGACGCCGTCCATGAACCGGACGGGCTCGCGGATGTGCCGCGCCCAGTGAGCGGGGTCGCACAGCTCCGCCGCGTCGCGGCCGCGATCGGGATCGTCGGCGCCGCGTACGACAGGCCCTCCGCGACGGCGCGGAACTCGTCGAGCACCGCGTCCATGTGCGGGGAGTGGAAGGCGCGGCGGACGTCGAGGCGGCGGGTCCGGCGGCCCCGCTCGGCGAGCCGGGCCGCGATCCGCTCCGCCGCCGCGGCCGTCCCCGACACGACCGTGGCCGACGGCGCGTTCACGGCGGCGATGTCGACGCCCTCGGTGAGCAGCGGGCGGACCTCGTCCTCGGCCGCCTGCACGGCGAACATGGCGCCGTCGCCGCGGGCGGCCTGCATCAGCCGTCCCCGCGCGGAGACCAGCGCGGCGGCGTCCGGGAGGGACAGGACCCCGGCGGCGTGCGCGGCGGCGACCTCCCCGATGGAGTGCCCGATGAGCAGGTCGGGCCGCAGCCCGCAGCTCTCCAGCAGCCGGAAGAGGGCGATCTGGAAGGCGAACAGGGCGGGCTGGGTGAAGGACGTGTCGGCCAGCAGGTCCGCGGCGCCGTCGGACATCGCGTCCCGGACGGGCATGTCGAAGTACTCCGCGATCTCGTCCATGGCCGCCGCGAACACCGGGAACGCCTCGTACAGGCCGCGCCCCATCCCCGGCCGCTGGCTGCCCTGCCCGGAGAACGCGAACGCGGTCGGCCCCGGACGGGACGGGCCGCGCGGCGGGCCGTCCGCGGCGAGCGCCGCCAGCCCGGACAGCAGGTCCGCGCGCGAATCGGCGAGGATCGCGGCGCGCTGCCGGAAGGCGGCGCGGCCGACGGCGAGCGAATGCGCCACGTCGCGTCCGGGATGTCGGGGTGCCGCGCCAGGTACGCGCCGAGCCGTTCGGCCTGCGCCCGCAGCGCCTCCTCCGAGCGCGCCGACAGCAGGAACGGGACGGGCCGGGCGGGCTCCGCCGGGGCCGTGCCGTCGTCGGGGACGTCGTCGGGGCCGGGTTCGGCGAGGATGACGTGCGCGTTCGTGCCGCTGACGCCGAACGACGACACGGCGGCCCGCCGCGGCCGGTCCGTCCGGGGCCATGCGGCCGGACGGGCGAGCAGCCGCACGTCCCCGGCGTCCCAGTCGATGTGCGGGTTCGGCTCGTCGGCGTGCAGCGTCCGCGGCAGCACGCCGTGCCGCATCGCCATGACCGTCTTGATGACGCCCGCGACGCCCGCCGCCGCCTGCGTGTGCCCGATGTTCGACTTGATCGACCCCAGCCACAGCGGC
>NZ_MKJY01000447.1 GCF_001942465.1 Actinomadura sp. CNU-125 | reverse complement strand
GGACGCACGGCGCGCGCGTGCAGTTCGGCGAGGAGCGCGGCGAACCGGGCGGGATCGTGGTCGGCGCGGCGCTCGTGGTCGGCGGCGAGCTGGTCGGCGAGGTCGTCGACGGCGGCGGCGGGCCAGTGCAGGTCGCGGGCGGCCAGTTCGGCGGCGGTGCGGCGCAGGCCGGTCGCCAGGACCGGCCCGGCGTGCACCGCGCCCTCCATGAGGACCTGGTCGGCGAGTTCGACGGCGGCGTCGAGGGTGGAGTCGGCGGTGCCGGAGCGGGTGCCGCCCACGTCGACGCGGGCCTCGGCCGCGGTGAGGCCGCGCTCGTCGGCCTCCCGGAACGCCCAGACGGCGAGGACGGTCGACTGGCCGCGGACGGCCGCGACGGCGTCGGTGTGCACGTAGCCGAGCTCGCCCGGCACCAGGAACCGGACGGTGCAGCTCGGCAGCTCGACCTGCGCGACCGGGTCCTGCGGGGTGGGGCGGCGGATCGTCGCGGAGTAGCCGGAGCGCAGGGTGCGGCGGGCGGCGGTGAGTGCGCGCTGCCCGAGGACGCGGGCGAGCGCGTCGTCGTCGAACGCGCGGGCGTCCAGTCCGGAGGGACGTCCGGGGCGGCGGGCGCGGGGGCGCCGCCGCCGGTGCCGTCGGCCGGATCGGCGTCGGCGTGGGCGGCCTGGTAGGCGAGGACGAGGCAGATGCGGTGCCTGCACGCGCCGGTGGCGGCGCAGGTGCAGGTGGCGGCGTCCAGCCCGGCCCCGGCGGGCAGGGACGTGCGGGTGCCGTCGGGGAACGTCCCGTCGACGCCGCCGTCGGCGGCGGTCGCGATCTCCGGTCCGTTGCCGGCGTCGAGGTCCTTGGCGGCGCGCTTGACCAGGCCCCGGTTGGCGAGCGCGGCGAGCGCGTCCGGCGTCAGCGACAGCAGGTCGGTGCGGATCATCGGCCGATCCTTTCGGCGACGAACTCGGCGAGTTCCCCGGGCGTCATCGCGCCCATGTGCGCGCCGGCGCCCGCGAGGCGGCGGGCGAGGTCCCGGTCGTAGTCGGGGTTGGCGTCCTCGTCGAGCGCGGCGAGCCCCAGCACGACGGTGCCCTGCTCGCAGAGCTTGCGCACGTCCCGGACGAGCCGCGCCGCGTCGCCGCCTTCGTAGAAGTCGGAGACGAGCGCGACGATCGTCCGGCGCGGGTTGTCCACGAGCCCGGCGCCGTAGGCGACCGCGCGGGAGATGTCGGTGCCGCCGCCGAGCTGCACCTTCATGAGGAGCTCGACGGGGTCGGTGACGTCGTCGGTGAGGTCGACGACGGACGTGTCGAACACGACCAGGTGCGTCTTCAGGCCGGGCAGCCCCCACAGGCAGGCGGCGGTGACGGCCGAGTGGATGACCGACCCGGCCATCGAGCCGGACTGGTCGATCAGCAGGATGAGCTGCCACTGCTCGACGTGCTTGCGGGTGCGGGACAGGAACTTCGGCTCCTCGATGTAGAGGCGCCGCTCGTCCGGGCGGTAGTGGGCGAGGTTCGCGCGGATCGTCCGGTGGAAGTCGAAGTTGCGGGAGTGCTTGATGCGGCTGGGCCGCCGCGACCGGGTGCCGTGGAACGCCTGCCGCACCTCGGTGACGAGTTTGTCCATCAGTTCCCGCACGACCTTCTCGACGATGCGGCGGGCGAGGGCGAGCACCTCGTCGTTCATGAGGTGCTTGGTGCGCAGGACGGCCTTCAGCAGCGTCTGGTCGGGTTCGATGCGTTCCAGGACGGCCGGGTCGGTGACGACGTCGTGGATCTCGTAGCGTTCGACGGCGTCGCGCTCGATCCGCTCGATCGTCTCCTTCGGGAACAGCCGGTGCACCTCGTCGAGCCAGTCGACGGTGGTGAGCTGCGACGGGCCGCTGCCGCCGGTGCGGTCGCCGCCCTGGTCGCCGCCGCCGCCGTCGCCGTCGCCGCCCGTCCCGCGCCCGCCGCCGCGCCGCACGCCGCGCCGCGCGAGGTCGGGGTCGCGCCCGTAAAGCCAGTCGAGGGCGGCGTCGCGGGCGGCCCCCTCGCCGGACAGCGCGCCGGTGACGGGGTCGGCGGGGTCGCCCAGGATCAGCCGCCAGCGTTCCAGGTCGGGGGATGTCATGCGTCCTGTCCTTCTGCGGGGCTCTGTCCGGGGGCGTCCGGGGCGGGGGCGTCCGCGAGGCCCGCGGCGGTGAGCGCCAGGCCGACGCGTTCCTCCAGTTCGCGGGCCTCGGCGACCAGCAGCGGGTCGACGGCGGCGGGCCGCAGCAGGGCGCGGGCGGACCCTTGCAGGCCGCGTCCGTCCAGCAGGCCCCGCGCGATCGACTCCCGCTCGCGGGGCGGGAAGAACTCGAACGCCTGCCGCAGCGCGGGCAGCGCGACGAGGAAGTCGTGCTCGGTGAGGCCGTCGACCAGTTCGTCCAGCACGCCGAGGAGGCCGCCGCCGGTGTCCAGGACCTCCTGGCGGGCCAGCGCGAACAGCCCGGCGAGCCAGTCGCCGAGGACGCCGGGCCCGGCGGCGCCCCGGACGGCGCGGGCCGTGTCGGCGGTATCGCCGAGAACGCGGGCCAGGCCGAACGCGGCGC
>NZ_MKJY01000446.1 GCF_001942465.1 Actinomadura sp. CNU-125 | reverse complement strand
GGACCCCGCCGCACGGGACGGCGCCGCGGTCCGCGACCCCGAGCTGTTCGCGTTCCGCTACGCGACGCGGCGACGTGCTGAGCACCGGCGAGCTGCGCTGCACCGTCCGGACGTCCGGCTCCGGGGTCGGGCGGCAGCAGTCGGCCGCCGGGCGCTGGCGGGTCGCGCGGCGCGCGGTGCTGGAGGCGTGGGGCGCGGGCGGCCGCGGCGTCCGCGCGTCCTCACCTCGACCGAGCTGGTCCGGTTCCTGGACGGCCTGCTCGCCGAGGCCGACCGCCTGCAGCGGCGCCCGCCGTCCCGCCGCACCGGTCCGATCCCGTCCGTGCAGAGCTTGGCCGGAGCGGGACGAAACGGTCGAAATCGCCGTCCGGGGCGCTAGCCTCATAGCGGACGGACGGCCGGAGAGGTATCGCCGCCGCGCCATAATTGAGCGTCCTTCCCGCACGGGACGGCCGCTCGAAGGGACGCCCAGCATGGGGATTCGGCGAACGTACAGGAAACGGGACGGCGCACGCGGAGACCGGGTGCGCGAGCGCCTCGCGGGCGCCGGGACCGGCGACGGCCCGCTCACCACCGCGGTCCGCCGCAGCGGCCCGTACGCGGCGTTCCGCGACGTCGTCTACCGGATGTACGAGCGCCGCGTCGAGTCGTCCCTGCCCACCGACGTCGTCCCGCGCCACATCGGGGTGATCCTGGACGGGAACCGGCGCTGGGCCCGCGCCATGGGGCTCGCCGACGTCAGCACCGGGCACCGGGCGGGCGCCCGGAAGATCTCCGAGCTGCTGCACTGGAGCACCGAGGCGGGCGTGGAACTCGTCACGCTGTGGCTGCTGTCGACCGACAACCTCAACCGGCCCCCGGACCAGCTCGAACCGCTGCTGCGGATCATCGAGAACACCGTCCGCGGCCTGGCCGCCGAGGGATGGCACGTCAAGCCGGTCGGCGCACTCGACCTCCTTCCCGACGAAACCGCCCGTGTCCTGAAGGACGCGGCCGAAGCCACATCAAATGCCCCCGGCCTGATTGTGAACGTCGCAGTTGGGTATGGGGGTAGGCGTGAGATCGCTGATGCGGTGCGCTCTCTGCTCGTCGAGCAGGCGAGCCGTGGCACCAGCATCGAGGAACTCGCCGAGTCCCTCGACGTGGAGCACATCGCGGAGCATCTCTACACGCGCGGCCAGCCGGATCCCGACCTGGTCATCCGCACGTCGGGAGAGCAGCGTCTCTCCGGCTTCATGCTCTGGCAGAGCGCCCACTCGGAGTTCCACTTCTGCGAAGTCCATTGGCCGGACTTCCGCAAGGTGGACTTCCTGCGGGCAATGCGCTCGTATGCCGCGCGGCACCGGCGCTACGGTACCTGACGGTCGGCCTCCGACCCCCACCGCCCAAGGCCGTCCCCGGACCGGGGGACACGGCCGCTCGGGGGCGGACTGTTGCGCCACCGGTAGTTCCCCCAAAGTCAGGGAGATCGAGTGGCCACAACCTCCGCGCGCCGTCCCGGCCAGCCCGGGGACAAGACCGGAACGCCCGTTCCGGCCCGGCGCACGTACGTCCTCGACACCAGCGTCCTGCTCGCCGACCCGGGGGCGATGACCCGGTTCGCCGAGCACGAGGTCGTACTCCCCATCGTCGTCATCTCCGAGCTCGAGGCCAAGCGGCACCATCCCGAGCTCGGGTACTTCGCCCGGCAGGCGCTGCGCACCCTGGACGACCTGCGGCTCGCGCACGGCCGGCTGGACGAGCCGCTGCCGATCGAGGGCCCGGACGGCGACGTCGGCGGCACCATCCGCGTCGAGCTGAACCACTCCGACCCGAGCGTCCTGCCGGACGGCTTCCGCCTCGGCGACAACGACACCCGGATCCTGTCGGTGGCCGGGTGGCTCGCGCACGAGGGCCGCGACGTCGTCCTGGTCTCCAAGGACCTGCCGATGCGGGTGAAGGCGTCCGCCGTCGGCCTGGCCGCCGAGGAGTACCGCGCCGAACTCGCCGTCGTCGAGTCCGGCTGGACCGGGATGCGGGAGCTGGAGCTGCCGGGCGGCGTCGTCGACGACCTGTTCGACGCGGGCACCGCCGACATCGAGGAGGCGCGCGACCTGCCGTGCCACACCGGGCTCCGGCTGCTGACCGAGCGCGGTTCGGCGCTCGGCCGCACGCTGCCGGACAAGTCGGTGAAGCTGGTGCGCGGCGACCGGGAGGTGTTCGGGCTGCGCGGCCGGTCCGCCGAGCAGCGGATCGCGCTCGACCTGCTCATGGACGAGGACGTCGGCATCGTCTCGCTCGGCGGCCGCGCGGGCACCGGCAAGTCCGCGCTGGCGCTGTGCGCGGGCCTGGAGGCCGTGCTGGAGCGGCGGCGGCACCGCAAGGTCGTCGTGTTCCGCCCGCTGTACGCGGTCGGCGGGCAGGAGCTCGGCTACCTGCCCGGCTCGGAGAACGAGAAGATGTCGCCGTGGGCGCAGGCCGTCTACGACACGCTGTCGGCGGTCACCACCCCGGACGTCATCGAGGAGGTCCTCGACCGGGGGATGCTGGAGGTGCTCCCGCTCACGCACATCCGCGGGCGTCGCTGCACGACTCGTTCGTCATCGTCG
>NZ_MKJY01000445.1 GCF_001942465.1 Actinomadura sp. CNU-125 | reverse complement strand
TCAGCAGCAGCCGGACGGGGTGCCGGTGAGGATCTGCTGGATGAGCGGCTGTTGGATGGCGTAGGCGTCGGCGACGGGCAGCACCCGGGACCCGGGGTGGCCGGCCAGCCACTCGTCGGCGGCCTCGGCGCCGGTGAAGAAGTGGATCTCGTTGCAGAAGCTGGTGCGGACCGACGCCGGCGCCTGGCAGGCGACGAGGGAGACGACCGCGGTGGCCGGCTCGACGTCGGCGGGCCCGTCCGGGGTCACGGTCAGCCGCACCGGCTCCCCGGTGGCGCGGCAGGGGGAGGTCACCTGGGCGGTGTGGCCCAGGACGGCGGGGAAGACCAGCGTGTCGAGCGCGCACCAGGTGTACAGGGTGCGGCCGTCGGTCTCGTAGCGGTGGGGGGTGGGGTTGAGGGTCAGGCCGTAGCCGGTGATTCTGCCCTCGGCGTCGTACTCGGTGTCGGGCATCGCCGTCAGCGCGTGGCGGATCTCCTCGCGGGTGCGGCCGGTGTCGGCGGTGAGCTGGTCGGCGGTGACCGGCTCACCGGCCGCCAGCAGCGTCAGCAGGGGCCGCAGCAGGGTCAGTTCCAGGCCGGGGGCGCTGGTGAGCGAGTCGGTGAAGCGGGCGGCGAAGTCCTGGGTGTCGGTGTCCACGGTGTCCACGATCGCGTTCTTTCCTTGGGTGGATGGGCCCGTTGGGTGCCGACCGTAGGGTCTGCCCCCGGGGGGAGGGTCAAGCGCACTGCGGGTCGCCGGCCCAGCACAGGTCGGCCTCCGCCAAGTCCGCCCGGTGCTCGGCCTGGAACTTCTCGATCCGGTTCAGGATCTGCTGCTGGGCGGCGATGCGCTGGCGCAGCCGTTCGCGGGAGCGGTGCAGCAGCTCGGCCAGGTGCGCGCCGACCGGTGTGTCGGGGCCGTGGAGATTGGCCGTGGTCAGTTCGCCGATCTCGGCGACGGTCAGGCCCAGGCCGCGCAGCCGGCCGATGAACCGCACGCACCACAGGGCGTCGGCGGTGTAGAGCCGGTAGCCCGCGGGGCTGCGGCCCAGGGTGTAGATCAGCCCGAGGTCGGTGTAGGCGCGCAGCGTCTTGACCGGCACCCCGCTCTGGCGGGACAGCTCGCCGATCGTCATCGGCCGTGTCCGGCTCGCACTCATGATCGGGTTCCTTCCCGGCGGCTTCAGCTGGCACAGCACGACAGCTTGGTGACGTCGCGGGTGTAGGTCTGGGCCGCGAGCTTCAGGCCCTCGGCCATGGTCAGGTAGGGGCACCACAGGTCGGCCATCTGCTGCACCGTCATCTCATTGGCCAGCGCGTACACGGCGGTGGCGATGACGTCACCGGCGCCGTCGGCCAGGACGTGCGCCCCCAGGAGGCGGCCGGTGGAGGCGTCGGCGACGAGTTTGATCAGTCCGCGGGTGTCGCGGTTGACCAGCGCACGGGGCACGTATTCCAGCGGCAGGACACGGCAGTCGCAGGTGTAGCCCTGGGCGACGGCTTGGGCGTCGGTCAGGCCGGCGGAGGCGATGGCAGGGGTGGTGAAGGTGACGCGGGGCAGGTGGTGGTAGTCCACCGTGCGCCCGGCGCCGCCGGTGGTGTCGTCGAAGGCGTTGTCGGCGATCAGCGCGCCGTGGGCGGAGGCGACGTAGACGAACTGGGGGTGCCCGGTGACGTCCCCGGCCGCCCAGATCCGCGGGTTCGCCGTACGCAGATGCTCATCGACCACGACTTCGCCCCGCTCGCCCGTGGTGACCCCGACCGCGTCCAGGTTCAGGCCGTCGGTGACCGGGCGGCGGCCGGTGGCCACCAGCAGATGCGCGGCGCGCAGCTCCAGCTCTTGACCGTCTGCGGTGCGGGCGGTGGCCACGATCTCGCCGGAGTCCCGGCGCACGGCGGTCAGACGGGTGTGGGTGTGGACGGTGATGCCCTCGCCGGCGAACACCTCCTGAAGGGCGGCGGAGATCTCGGGTTCCTCGCCGGAGGTCAAGCGGCTGCGCGCGATCACGGTGACCTTGCTGCCCAGGCGGGCGAACAGCTGGGCCTGCTCCAGCCCGACATACCCCGCGCCCAGCACCAGCAGGCTCTCCGGCAATACGTCCAGGTCCATCGCGGTGGTGGAGGTCAGGTAGCCGGCCTCGGCAAGGCCGTCGATGGGCGGCGCCCACGGAGCGGAGCCGGTCGCGACCAGATAGTGCGCGGCCTCGATCCGGCGGCTGCCGCCGCCGTCGGCCGGCGCGACGTCCAGGGCGGGGCCGTCCGGGCTGCCGGTGAAGCGGGCGGTGCCCTGGAGGATGTCCCAGCCGTACTCGGCGGCCAGGTCGGTGTACTTCTCCGCCCGCATCTGCTGGACCAGCTTGTCCTTGCCGTCGATCAGCGCGTCGAAGTCCACCGGCCCGGCCTCGGTCCGGATGCCGGGGAAACGCTGCCCCTCCAGGGCGCTGCGGCGGGCCTCGGCGGCGGCCAGCAGCGCCTTGGACGGCACGCAGCCGGTGTTCACGCACGTCCCCCCGGTGGTCGCACGTTCGATCATCACCACCGAGCGGTCCTTGCGCCGCGCGGCGATCGCCGCGGCGAACGCCCCGCCGCCCGAGCCGATGACCGCCAGGTCGTATCCGCTGC
>NZ_MKJY01000444.1 GCF_001942465.1 Actinomadura sp. CNU-125 | reverse complement strand
GTCCTTGCGCCGCGCGGCGATCGCCGCGGCGAACGCCCCGCCGCCCGAGCCGATGACCGCCAGGTCGTATCCGCTGCCCACTGCGTTCACCGCAGCACCCCCTCACGTGCGGGGCCCCGCATGGCCGGGACCGCTTCTATGCGCCTTGCCGAATACTTCACTGGCACCATACTATGCGGACAGGCGAATAGTTCCCGTTGTGGAGGCCCCTATGCAAGACCGCGCTCCAGCGCCCGTCCCCACCGCCCGCGATGCGTCAGATGCCCGCGACGCTTCAGATCAGGTGCCGTGCGCCCACCTGGACACGGTGGCGAAGTTCTTCCGCGCCCTGGCCGACCCCACCCGGCTCAAGCTGCTGGAGTACATCCTCGGCGGCGAGCGCACCTCCGCCGACTGCGTCGCGCACGCCGGCATCTCCCAGCCGCGGGTGTCGGTGCACCTGTCCTGCCTGGTCGACTGCGGCTACCTCACCGCCCGCCGCGACGGCCGGAGACTGCGCTACTCCGTCGGCGACCCGCGCGTGGCCGACCTGATCGTCCTGGCCCGCTCCCTGGCCGCCGACAACGCCTCCGCCCTGACCTGCTGCACCCGCATCCCCGACAGCCAGAGCTGACCCGCAAGGAGCACCACGCGTCATGCCCGGCATCCACCGGCTCCCAGGCCGCAACCGCTCCGCCCCCTCCGGCGCCGGCCCGGCCGCCGCCGGGATCGGTGCCGCCCTGCTGATGATCGCCTGCTGCGCCGGACCCGCCCTCATCGCCGCCGGCGCCCTCGGCGCCGTCGGCGGCCTCCTCGGCAACCTCTGGGTGATCGCCGCCGCGGTGCTCGTCCTGGCGGCCGCCGTGACCACCCTCGTCCGTCGCCGCCTCCGGCGCGGCCACAGACACCGCGATGCCTGCTGCCCGCCCACCGGATCCACCAAGCACCCCACCGACCGGGACCGCTTCCACGCCCCGGCCGACCAGGAAGGCCCCCGCTCCCGATGACCATCCTCAGGCCCCGCCGCCCCACCCTCCTCACCCTCGCCGCCGCCGCTCTCGCGGCAGGCGCCACGGCCTGCGGCTCGCACAACGCCCCCACCAGCCCTTCTGCCGCCGGTGCGGCCACCCGCCCCGGCGCCCCCAAGGGCACCCAGATCACCACCATCGCAGGCGAGAAGATCACCGTGCCCGGCGACAAGCCCACCGCGCTGTTCTTCTTCACCGTCGGCTGCGGTGAATGCGCAGGCGGCGCCAAGTCCCTGGCCACGGCGGGCAAAGCGCTCAGCGGCAAGGCGGGCGTCCTCGCGGTGGACATGGATCCCAGCGAATCGCCGCAGACGATCCGGCAGTTCCTCACCTACATCAACGCCCCCCAACTGCCCGCGGCCATCGACACCACCGCCACACTGGCCCGGCGGTACCAGGTCGCCGCGCTGTCCACGCTGATCGTCGTCGACCCGGCCGGGAAGGTCGCCTACCGGGCCACCGACCCCGGCCCCGAGACGATCCAGGCCGCCCTGCACCAGTCCGGCGCGAAGTGAACGGCCTGCTCGCCCTCGCGTTCGCCGCCGGGATGATCGCCCCGGTCAACCCCTGCGGGTTCGCCCTGCTGCCCGCCTGGATCACCTACACCCTCGGCGACGCCGGCACCTGGCCGCTTCCGGTGCGGCTGGGCCGCGCCCTGCGCTCCGGAGCCGCGCTGACGCTCGGGTTCGCCGGAACACTCACCGCCGCCGGACTCATCGTCAGCGCCGGAGCCCGCGCTCTGATCTCCGCCGCCCCCTGGCTGGGACTGGCCACCGGCCTTGTGCTGCTGCTGCTCGGCCTGGCCATGCTCACCGGCCGCTCCCCGACCCTTCACCTGCCCGGCGCCCGCAGCCGGACGGTCCAAGGCCCACCCACCACCCGGCGCATGGCCGCCTTCGGCGTCGGTTACGCGGCCGCGTCCCTGTCATGCACCTTCGGCGTGCTGCTGGCCGTGATCGCCCAGGCCCAGGCCACCGCCAGCTACACGGGACTGCTGGGCGTCTTCGCCGCCTACGCCGCCGGGTCCGCCACCGTGCTGCTCCTGGTCGCCGTCACCACCGCAGCAGCCGGCACCGCCCTGACCCGGCGCATCACCGCACTCGCCCGGTACGGCCCCCGCATCACCGCCGCCGTCCTGGTCCTCACCGGCGCCTACCTGGCCTGGTACTGGTACCCGGCAGCCACCGGCAGCAGCACCGCCACCAGCGGCGGCGCCCTGGCCCGCTTCTCGGCCACCGTCTCCACCTGGCTCCAGGCCCACAGCACCTTCGTCGCCGTGCTCGCGGCGATCACCGTCCTCACCGCAGGGGCCCTCGCCCTGCGCCACCGTCTACACGCCCCCGTCACCGGGCCCGCCCAGACCAAGAACCGGCGCGACCGGCACGACACCGCCCAGCGCGCCTCGGCCACCACGCCGCCCGACGATCACTGCTGCTGATCCGCCCCGCGCCGCCATGACCGCCCCCCGGCACCCGGGCCGGTAGCGGCCCGAGCGGCGGGCCGCCGGACCTTGCCCCCCATCATGACGACATGTCACGGCCCTGCCGGCCGACCGGAGCCGTCGATCGCCGACAGCGCCAGACGCTTGTCGAGGTTGAGCTGGATCTCCCCGTACGGGGTCATGTTGGTGTGGAAGACGGGCGTGAGGCCGCGCTGGTCAGCGTCGGTGAGCACGTCCTGCCACTCGGGCAGCGCGAGAGTGTCCTGGATCATCAACGTATTGATGTAGCCGAGCGCCGACTGAAGGATGTGCAGGCACAGCATGCCCAGTTCCTGTTCCTCCTTGCGATTGGAGGCCAGCTCGCCGCGCTTGCCGAAGCGGATGTAGTCGCCCAGGCCGTTGTAGTTCTCCACCACGTTCAACCCGGACTCGGTCTCGCGCTGCAGGTCCCGGTCGCGCAGGTAGCGGGCCAGGAAGATCGAGCGTTGGGCGCGGCCGACCTCCAGCATCGCGGCGTAGGCCGGGTGGGTGGTCTCGGAGGTGAAGCGGCGCAGCAGCGCCTCGGTGGTGGCGGTGCGCAGCCGGATCGCGGTGGCGTACTTCATCATCAGGTCGTAGTTGGTGGCGATGATGTCCCACCGGATCGGCCGGGTCAGCGCCGGCCCGAGCAGCGGGTAGGAGAACTCATCGCCCCGCCCGGGCACGTACAGCTTCATCGTGTTGATCTGCTTGAACCGGGCGACCAGGTCGAAGTCCAGCAGCCGAGTGATGCCGAACCCGACGAAGGTGGCGCCATGGGAGTCGACGAAATTCTGCTCGATCTCCATGTCGGTGCCGTGCCGCATCGCGCCCTCGACCATCGCGTGCACCTCCGACGCCGAGCAGGCGATCAGCTGGGAGTGCACGGCCATCGCCCCGGACGTCTCCACCGTCCAGTAGATCAACACGCCTCTCTTGGCCCGCCGGTACCGCGAGTGCCACTCGGTGAAGATGTTCTGGTCATAGGCCGAGAAGTGGGTGGAATCCGAGGCGACCGAACTCGTGCCCTCGCCCCACAGGCCGGCGTGGCGGGCGGAGAAGGTGGCGTTGGCTATGACCCGCGCCACCTCCCGGCAGCCCTCCACGGTCAGGAACCGGCGCCGCACGTACCGCAGGTCGTCCTCTGCGTGGTCGTGGTCACCAGCCGCGGCCGCGCGGATCCCGGTCCCGGTGCCGTAGGCGTAGATGACCAGCAGCAGCCGCTCGAACAGCGCCTGCGGGTCGAGGTGGTTCTGCACCCCGACCGGGGTGAGGGCCTGCAGGCAGCCGGTGCGCAGCGCGGTCTCGGCGAGCATGTCCATCAGCGGGACCACACCCCACCGGACCCGGATCGCGGCCTTGAGCCGCCGCAGATTGATCGGCTCGGGCGCCGCTTCCAGGGGCGTGAGCTGGATCGCGCCACTCTTGCGGTCGGAGATCTTCAGCCAGCGCAGCCCCTTGCCGCCCAGCGCGTCGTTCAGCTGCGACAGCTCGTGGTCCAGTTCGGCGCGCATCTCCTCGATGAACACCTGCGCATCCAGCGGCTTGCGGAGCTTGGCGTAGTTCTCGGCCCGCCGCTGCTCATAGTCGGCGGGCAGGTCGTCGTCGGGGTTGCGCCACCGGTCAGCGCCCTCCACCCAGATCTCCTTGCACCGCAGCTTCTCCCGCAGCGTCTGGAACACCCCGCACTCGTACACACTGCGCAGGATCCGCCGACGCCGCTTGCTGTCGGCCCGGTACAGCAACTCCACCAGCTCGGGCGCGACGATCCCCTCGACCGGGACGCTCTCGCCAACCGCGTAGCACTTGACCCGGTTGCTGCCCGCCTCGGCCTTGTACCGCTTGATCAACGCAAGCGCGGTCATCATCGGCGCGTGCACCGTGTTGGTCGACCCGAACTCCAGGGCCTCGATGATCTGGATCAGGCCCGTGCGGTAGTGGTTGGTGTAGGAGGCCTTGAACACCCGCTGCTTGTGCTGCCGGTACGAGCTGCCTTTGGCCTTGTACTCGTGCAGCAGCGACACCAGCGTCTTGCAACCGCCGGGCACCGCCGGATAGATGACGTCCTCGACCCGCTCCTCCGGCGCCTCCAGCGCGGCCTCGGCCATCTTGAACAGGATGTTCTCCTTGCCCGACACCCGCTTCAGCTCCGCCACGAAGTCACCGACGACCTTGGTTTCGGCACGGGCGTTGATCCGGTGCACCGTGGCGATCAGCAGGTCCACCAGCGTGTCGGTGATCTCCCGGCCCCGGCAGTACAGGTACGCCGCCAGCAGCGTCACCTGGATGCCGGGCGGATGGGAGCGCAGATGCGAGGGCGCCTCGGCCGCCACCCGCGCCCGCCAGGACGCGAGAATCTTCGGTGCGACATCAGCGAACAACCCATCCGGCAAGCCGATCTGCCGGATCGCGCGGAGCTTGAACACCTCCCGCTCGATCGTCTTCACACTGACGTTGCCCGGCTCCTCGCGGATCGCCGTGAACAAGTCGACACCACTCACCTCCGCCGCGTCGAACAACGCATCCCCGTCCTGACCGCCGCCGTCCTCCTCAGCGCCCGGGTCCGCGCTGTGCGCAATCAGCGCGAGCATCCGGGCCGCCGCCTCCTGCGGTACCCGGCCGGCGATCAACGCGGTCTGCGCCTTCTCCGCCTGGCTGATCGCAGAACCGATGATGCGCCGGATGCGGTCCGGGGCGGGCTGTTCAAGCTTCTCCTCCCACAGGTGCGCCAGCAGCGCCTCCCGAACCCGATCCGCCCGCCGCTCCTTGTCGCACACGTTCGCGGCCAGCCACAACGCCGCCTTGTCCGAGTCCGCGAGGCCGCACTCCCGGAACCCGAAATAGTCGCGGATCTCCCTGCGATGCCCCTTGCTCGTCCGGCCATCCCACTCATACAACGCCAGATCCGCCTCGGAGACCTTGACCAGCCGCGCCACATAGCCGACGGCCTGATCCGGCAGCTCGTGCCGACCCTTGGGGAACCGGCCATGCAACGCGTAAAAGCGCAGCATCAACGCGAACGCCAGCTTCGTCGGCGCCCGCCGGTTCGACAACAACGCCAACTCGCCCCCGACCAGCGTCCAGTTCCCGACCAGCTCGTCTTCATCCAACGTGCGCGCCACGGCATCCGACTCTCTCCCAAGCCGCGGCTGCCCTCCCGCCGACCGCCGCAAACCCTACGAATCCGGATCAATACTGACCGCACAAGATCCAGCACGTCACCCGAACCGCGAAAGATGCCCCGACGCCCCGCTGACCTGGCCTAACCCAAACCCCTGTACCTGGCTGCACGAGTCTTACCGACACCCCCTGTCGCCCCGGCGGCGCGGCGACGCCGGAGAGGTGCCCGGTGCCGACGTCGACCTCATCGACCGGCTGCCCCGCACCGGGCCCGGCGCGAGCTGGCCGACGGTCGCGGCGTGGCTGCGCGCCGGAAAGACCGCCGCCACCCGCCGCACCCGGCTCGCCGACACCGCCGCGTTCGGCGGGCTCCTCGGCGACTCGTCTGCGGCGGGCCGCGCGGTTCGCAGCGGCCGGAACGGCGTGCCCGCCGTCCGGAAGCGGTCAGCCGCCCCATCTGCCGCACCCGAGCGGGCACATCGGTGTCGTGATCCCCCGCTCTCGGGGCGATGAGTTCCCGTCGCCCGCGGAGTCGGTCCACGCGAACGAGAGCCTTCGAAGGAGGCCACATGCCGCTGCCCCCGGTCGTGTCACGTGAGGAATGGCTGCGCGCCCGCAAGGAGTTGCTCGCGAAGGAGAAGGAGGCCACCCGGGCGAAGGACGCCGTCGACGCTCAGCGCCGTGCGCTGCCGATGGTCAGGCTCGACAAGGAATACGAGCTCGAAGGTCCGTCCGGTCCGGTACGGCTGGCGGACCTCTTCGAGGGACGCCGGCAGCTCATCGTCTACCACTTCATGTTCGACCCGAGCTGGGACGAAGGCTGCCCGAGCTGCTCGCTCCTCGTGGACAACATCGGCCACCTCGCTCATCTGCACGGTGCCGACACGTCACTCGTCCTGGTGTCCCGCGCGCCGCTGAGCAAGATCGAGCCCTTCAAGGCGCGCATGGGGTGGACCGTGCCGTGGCTCTCCTCGTACAAGAGCGACTTCAACTACGACTTCCACGTCTCGAACGACGCCGCCATCGCCCCCGTCGAGTACAACTACAAGGACGCGGAGACGCTCGAGCGGCAGGGGCTGGCGCACTTCGCGAGCGGCGAGGCCCACGGTGCCAGCGTGTTCCTCCGGGACGGCGACGATGTGCACCACACGTACTCCGCCTACGGGCGCGGCCTCGAAGGGCTCCTCGGCACCTATCACTACCTCGACCTCGCACCGCTCGGCAGGCAGAAGTACGTGAACGAGTTCCTTCATCACGACCGTTACTGAGGGTGTTCGCCTTGAACCGGCCGGACGCCTTTACGTAGTAAGTTTTCGGGTCGTCCCGGACACGAGCGTGGCGTGCCCCGGCTCCCGTGAGCCGGGGCACGCACTTGCGGTCAGGTGGAGTGGAGCAGAGTCACGCGGGGACGGCTTCCCTGCCGGTGTCGGGACGGCCGTTGCCGGACGGACCGGCGACCTCCGGTCCGGTGCCGGCCGCGGCGGCCTCCATGGCGGCGCGCTGCTCTCGCGACTTGGCGGACAGGTGCAGCGCCCACAGGAACAGGCCGCGGATGAGGCAGACCAGCGCGGTCGCGAAGAACAGGCCGTAGGCGATGCTGGCGCCGGTGAGGCAGCCGTAGACGATCGCGATGCCGCCGCCGAAGGCGAACTGCGAGGCCGGTGCGGACGGGCTGGTGCCGGGGTCGGTCACCATGTAGTTCGTGTAGAGCACGAACGCGACGCCCGTCATCATGATCAGCGCGGCGGGAATCGAGGTGTCCAGGAACACGCCGCGGACGATGGCCTGCACGACGTACATGGAGAGCCAGCCGGCGATCAGCCACATCCGTCCGGTGAGCTTGGCGTTGAGCATGGTGCCCGCACCCAGGATGATCGCCGGGACCAGCCAGTCGACGGGCGGGCCGAACCGCTCGGTGAAGTGGTACGGCGGCGCGATGCTCGCCCACGGGAACAGCAGCAGGATCACGGTGATGCCGAAGTTGGACGGGTTCATGTAGTGGCGCATCCGTCCCCGGACGGGCGCGCGCAGCACCCATTTGGCGCCGACCGCGACCAGGACCCCGAAGACCATGACCCAGACCTTGTCGTTGACGTAGGTCAGCATGTTCACCGCGAGGGCGGTGATGTGCGCCGGGTACAGGAACTCGAGGACGCCCCGCCAGCCGTTGCCGAGGAAGCGGGGCGGGCGGCCTTCCGCCCAGGCGCCGATGGCCTCCAGCAGCGTCTCGAACGCGTAGGCGGCGACGATGGCGATGAACGGCCACGTCCACGGCTGCTCGAATCCGAGGATGGTGTAACCGAGGATGTTGAACACCGAGATGGAGATCGCGAAGTTCCGCAGCGCCTTGGCGACCTTCGGGTCATGGCGCGGGGGTGCGGGTTTGGTGGACGACTTGGTGGACGACATGTCCGTCACGCCTCCTTGGCCTGTGTGCCGAGCCGCAGCGAGTGCCGTCCGGGGGCGAGCCGCAGGTCCTGTTCTCGGACCTGGCCGTCGCGGTCCCGCCAGCTCAGGTGGACCTGGACGGGGCCGCTCACCCGCGGCCCGAGGCCGATGTGCACCTCGTTGCTGCGCTTGCCGGAGTGACCGCTGCCGCCGTCGACGCGGGCGAGGTGCTTGCGTCCGTCGGGGGTGGTCACTGTCACCTGGGCGCCGACCACCGGGCTCGCGGCCCGAGCCTTCTGCCGCGTCGGTGTCGTGGGTCAGGTCCAGGGTGAGATAGGAGTTCGAGGCCGGGCTCGTGTTGCGGTAGAAGACGGGCTCGTCCCACTGCCGGGCGACAGCCATGTCGAGCCGCCCGTCGCCGTCCGCGTCGCCCACGGCGACCCCTCGCGTGGGGACCGGGATCGCCAGGCCGAGGACGTCGGCCACGTTCTGGTAGTCGCCGTCCTTCTCCTTGGCGAAGAAGGCCAGCCGCTGGTTGCCGGCGATGTCGTCGCCCGCGGTGACGTGCGGCCACCAGTACGGGTTATCCAGCACCATGTCGTTGGACGCGGCGAGCTCCTGCAGCTGCGGCCAGCGGTTGACGTCGCCCTTGACGAAACCGGTGGTCTGGACGATCGCGGGGTCGCCGCTGTTGTCGAAGTCGGCGATCTTGGCGTCCCAGGCCCACCCGGACCACGCGGTGCCGAGCTCCGCGCTGCGATCCGTCCAGGGCGCGTCGCCGTCCTGCAGCTTGGCCCGGAGCTCCGCCTGGTTCTTGGCGGTGTTGAAGAAGTGGAGGTTGCTCTCCTGGATGCCGAACGAGGTCGTGATGTTGCTGACGAACATGTCGTAGAGGCCGTCGTGGTCGAAGTCGGCGAAGTCGATGCCCATCCCCTTGAACGAGTCGTCGCCGATCCGCATGGACTTGGGCAGTCCGGGTCCGCGGGCCCCGTGCACGACCTCGAACTCGATCTTGCCGGGCTTGGAGATGTTGTAGAGCAGGGCGTCCTTGCCGTGGTCCTGGGCTATGTAGAGTTCGGGGAGCTGGTCGCCGTCCAGGTCGTTGCCACCGGCGGCGAGCACCCAGCCCTTGGAGATGTCGCGCGGCAGCGCGCCGTCGATCTGCTGGAACCGGACCGAGGGCCGGTCGCCGCTGGTGGCGCCGGTCCAGCGGAAGAAGTAGTCATCCCCGCCGTTGGTGGCGTTGGACAGTGAACGGTTCATCGCCACGCCGCCGCTCTTGCGGGGATCGAGGACCGGGCCGTGCGGGAAGTAGTTGCCCAGGTAGATGTCGTAGTGCCCGTCGCCGTCGAAGTCGTCGATCGCCACGGCGTTGGAGTTCCACTGCGGCCCGGTGTACGCCTGGTCGCCGACGTTCGGGACGAGTTCCGTCGGAACGTACGCACCGGCGCCGAACTTCTCCGCGTCGGGCTTCGCCAGGTGGACGATCGGTGTCCGGCCCCACATGTAGACGAGCAGGTCCATGCGGCCGTCCTCGTTGAAGTCGGCGGGCGCACAGCCCATGGGGGCCATGGTGTCGCTCATGGGCAGCGAGCCGGTGCCCAGCGCGAACGGCGCGTACCGTCCGGAACGTTCACCGGGCGCCGGGGTCACCACCACCTTGTCGATCCGCGGGTCGCTGATGCACAGGTCGTTCGGCAGCCCGTCACCGTCGAGGTCGTTCATCGCGACCCCGGCTCCGACGGAGGAGATCCAGGCGTCGATGTGCTCGTAGTCCTTGTTGACCTTCCGGATCGTCTGCTGCGGATACCCGCCGGGCAGCGCGATGTTCATCGGCGCGAACCCGTAGCGGGCCGCCACCGCGCTCTTGTCCGCCGCCGGAGCCTCGGGCAGCCGGACGACGAAGAACATGACCACCACCAGGCCGAGGGCGATGGCCCCCGGTAGCTGGCGGACCAGACGTCGTGTCGTGGTCACGGATCAGTACCTCCCCTGGGATGCGAACTTGCCTGCGATGTCCTGCCGCCACCGCTCGAAGGCGGGGCCGGTTCCGTGGTCGTCGCCTCGGCCCGGCGCCGGGCGGAGGTCGACGCAGATCTGCGCGGCCTCGTCCGGGGGCGTCTCGCAGAAGACCCCGGTGGCGACCGCCGTGTGCGGCGTCTCGAGCCCGGCGCGCCGCCGGGCCTCCGCCGCGAAGGCGCTTCCCTGCGCCAGCCAGCGGCGGTGCTCGCCCGCCCGCTTCTGCAGCAGCACCAGCTCGTCCTCGGTGGCGGACCCCGCGTAGGTGGCGGCGAGACCGACACCGGAGTACAGGTCGCGCGCCGCTCGGGTCCGAACTCCTCGACCAGCCCGGCCACCACGTCGGGATCGGTGCCGCCGACGAACCACAGAGCCCGTCCTATCCCCTGGTCGAACGCGTGGCCCGCGTACCCGTGCGGGTCGTCGAACGGCCAGCGGACGGTGCTCCGCCGGTGCCGCCGGACATACTCGTCGGTGCGGAAGTAGGCCTGGTGGAAGCCGTATCCCTCCGGGACGAACCACTGCAGGAGAGGGTCCGGCGGGGGCTTCGGCCACAGGAACCTCGGCAGGCGCGCCATCGCCCAGCCCACACCGATGTAGGCCATGTAGATGTGCGGCTCGCCGGCTCCCGTCAGGAAGGCGCGGACTCGACGGGAGCGCGAGAACGTCAGCGCATCGACCATCGCGAAGCCCATCCCGGCGCCCTCGTAGGCGAATCCCCGGTAACGGGCCGGGATGGAGTCCAGGCGTGCGGGAAGCGCTTCGGGCGTCCCCGCTTCGACGGCATGCGCGTAGCCGGCCAAGAAATTGTGACCGACCGTTTCCAGTACCCGCTTGGCCTCGGAGTTCTTAACGTGAAAACCCCGCTTCGCCAGGCTGGTCTCCGACTCGTCGGGCGTGAGTACGCGGCGAGCCAGCTTTCGCAATGCTGCGGTCAATCCATACCCCAATCCGAGGCCCGGGGAATCCGCTGACCGTCCCCGGCCGCAACGAGATGTCGCCTAAATCTAGGCAGGACGGGTCAGCGCCCCGCTACTCTTTCTGTGCGTATTTGTTGAGCACGTTCGAGAATTCGGAACAGGTCACCTCCGGTACAGGATTGAATGGGGATCTGCGACCTCGGACCGGCATCGGCGATCCCGGCGCCCATTCGAAACCGGTCCGAGGGCCGGTGGGCGGGCGTTCTCCGCCTCGGGACGGCGCGTTTCCCGCCTCGATCGTCCGCGCGGTCCGCGGGCTCACGTCCAGGGCGCGAGCGGGTACCAGATCAGGTCCCGGCGGGCGAGCAGGCGGACGTCCCAGTAGAGGACGGTGAAGACGCCGGCCGCGATGAGCATCGCGCCGGTGATGAGCGCGATCCGCCCGGGCTTGGCCACGAGCCAGCCGCTGAGCCGTCGTCCGGCGGCGAGCGTCAGGGCGACGAAGATCACGGAGAAGACGGCGATGTTGCCCACCGACTGGAGCGCGAAGGCGCCGGCTCCGTAGAGCACGTTGCCTTCGTCCGCCACGTCGCGGAACAACTGCCGGTAGAGCCCGTACGGACGTCCGATGAGGAAGCCCCCGATCAGTCCGCCCATGACGAGCATGCGCCCGTGGGGGAAGCGGCCGAGCGGGTCCGGGACGAGACCCAGAGCGGCCAGCCCCAGGTAGACGAGCACCAGCCCGATGACGCCGAACACGACCATCGACTGGATGCTGCGCGGAGACAGGCCGCTCCCGCTGGGGGTGGTCGAGTACTGCGGCATGTGCGTGCCGGCGACCGCGACCACGCAGCCGTAGACGGCCGAGACGAAGATCGCCCCCGCGGCCAGCCACAGCAGCGGCCGGACCGTCGCCCGGAAGCGTCGCCCGAGTGAGGAGCCCTGCCCCATCACCGGGGCCACCGCCCCGAGCGCCGCGATGTTGCAGGCGGTGAACGTGCCGCCCAGACCCGACGCGAACGCGAAGGCGGCCCCCGCGATCAGCCCCCCGATCTGTGTCCCCTCCGCCTCGTGCCCCAGCAGGGTGCTGGTGGTGTTCTGCCCGATGACGTCGTCGACGAACTCCGCCGACCACACCACGGTGAGGAGGAATCCGGCCAGGAAGCTGAGCACCACCGCGAGCCCGCGCCTGGCCGGAAACACCTCCGGGGGACGGACCCCGGAGACCGCCTTGACGTTCTCGACCTCTGCCATTCGCATTTTCCTCTCGCTCACCGCACGCCTCATGGGATGCGGCCGACTCCACCCGATAGAAATCCAGATCCGCAGGGGCCACCAACTCGGATCGTGCGTTTTTTCGGTCCATCGGCCGCAATAGGCCGACCGTGCGGAATCATGAGGCTCTGCAGAGAACGGCGCGGACGTCGTTCCCGCCGGAGCCGCGGCACCATGGGCACCAGAGCACGCTGCGAGTGATTTTCCGCAAAATTGCTGCCGAAATTCTTGCCGCTTTCACGCCGAACTTCTCGACCGTTTGCTCCATTGCACGCTCAAGCACGTCCGAAGTGGCCGAATGAACGGCGGTACGGCAGATTCGGCTCCTAGACACCCGACTGGGTCCGAATCCAGGGAGAAGGCCTTGGCCAATCAGCGGCGCAAGACGCGCAGCATCACTGTGACGCCGGAGGAATCGGCTGCCCATGGCTTCCAGGTGACGAGCCCCGAGACCCGGGGTGGACACCGGCCGGCGCCGGACGGGGAGTGCGAATGACCAACATCGCCGTTGTCGGCATGGCGTGCCGGTACCCCGACGCGTCCTCGCCGCGCGAACTGTGGGAGAACGTCCTGGCGGGACGCCGGGCCTTCCGGCGGCTACCGGAAGAGCGCATGCGCCTCGAGGACTACTGGGATCCCGACCCGGCGGCGCCGGACCGTTTCTACGCCACCAACGCCGCGGTGATCGAGGGCTACGACTTCGACCGCGTCGGGCACCGGATCGCCGGGAGCACCTACCGCTCCACCGACCTCACCCACTGGCTCGCTCTGGACGTGGCCGGCCGGGCGCTCGCCGACGCGGGGTTCCCCGCGGCGGAGGGCTTGCCCGCGGAACGCACCGGAGTCGTCGTCGGCAACACGCTCACCGGCGAGTTCACCCGGGCGAACCTGATGCGGCTCCGATGGCCCTACGTCCGCCGGACGCTCGCCGCGGCACTGCGCGAGAACGGCTGGGAGGACGAGCGGCTGGCTCCGTTCATGGACGACCTGGAGCGCCGGTACAAGAGCCCGTTCCCGCCCGTCGACGAGGACACCCTCGCGGGCGGGCTGTCGAACACGATCGCCGGCCGGATCTGCAACTTCTACGACCTCAAGGGCGGCGGCTACACCGTCGACGCCGCGTGCTCGTCCTCGCTGCTGTCCGTCGCCACCGCGTGCCGGGCCCTTCAGGAGGGCGAGATCGACGTCGCCGTCGCCGGCGGCGTGGACCTGTCCATCGACCCGTTCGAGATCATCGGGTTCGCCAAGACGGGCGCGCTCGCACGCGGTGAGATGCGCGTCTACGACCGCGGCTCCAACGGGTTCTGGCCCGGAGAGGGCTGCGGGATGGTCGTGCTGATGCGGGACGCGGACGCGCGCCTGCAGAACCGGCGCCGCTACGCCACCGTCGCCGGATGGGGGATCTCCTCCGACGGCAAGGGCGGCATCACGCGGCCCGAGGTCGGCGGCTACCGGCTGGCTCTGCGCCGCGCCTACGCGCGTGCCGGGTTCGACATCGGCACGGTGCCGCTCTTCGAAGGGCACGGCACCGGTACCGAGGTGGGCGACCGCACCGAGCTGAGCGCGCTGACGGAGGCCCGGAGGGCGAGCGCCCCGGACGCGGGACGTGCGGTGATCGGATCGATCAAGGGCATGATCGGCCACACCAAGGCCGCCGCCGGGGTGGCCGGGCTCATCAAGGCCGTGATGGCCGTCGACGCCCAGGTGCTGCCGCCGAGCACCGGAAGCGTGGACCCGCATCCCCTGCTGACCGAGGAGGGCGCGGCGCTGCGCGTCCTGCGCAAGGGCGAGCCGTGGCCCGCCGGAGCCCCGCTGCGCGCTGGCGTCACCGCCATGGGATTCGGCGGCATCAACACCCACATCGTGCTGGAGGGCGCCGGACCGCGCCGGGAGTCGCTCGACGGCACCGCGCGGGCACTGGTCGCATCGCCGCAGGACGCCGAGCTGCTGCTCGTGGACGCGGACTCGGAGGCCGAGCTCCGCGAGCGGCTCGCCGAGCTGGCCGACTGGACGCCCGGGCTCTCCTACGCGCAGCTCGCGGACCTGGCCGCCGCCGCCCAGCGGCGGCTGACGGGCCTGCCGTACCGGGCCGCGGTGATCATGACCTCTCCAGCGGAGGCCGAACAGCGGCTACGGCGGCTGGTCGAGGCCCTCGACGCGGGGGAGACCGCGTCGGTCACCCCCGGCGGGGCCGGTTTCCTCGGACATGTCACGCGCCCCGCCAGGATCGGTTTCCTGTTCCCGGGCCAGGGTTCGGGCCGGAGTACCACGGGCGGCGCGCTGCGGCGCCGGTTCGCGGCGGCCCAGGACGTCTACTCGCGGGCCGCGTTGCCCGCGACGGGCGACATGGCCGCCACCGAGGTCGCGCAGCCGCGCATCGTGACCGGCTCCCTCTCCGGCCTGCGGGTCCTGGACGAGCTGGGCATCCGGGCCGACGCCGCCGTGGGGCACAGCCTCGGTGAGCTCACGGCGCTGCACTGGGCGGGCGCGATCGACGCGGGTACGCTCCCGGCGATGGCCGCCGCGCGCGGCAGCGCGATGGCGGAGCACGCCACCGCCGGCGGCATGGCCGGGTTCGGCGCGTCCCCGGACGCAGTGGTCCCTCTGATCGAGGACCTCCCGGTGGTCATCGCCGGGCACAACGGGCCGAACCAGACGGTCGTGGCCGGCCCCGTGGAGGCGATCGCCGAGGCGGCCCGCCGGGCCGAGCGGGCGGAGGTCCACTGCACCCGCCTCCCGGTCTCCCACGCCTTCCACTCACCGCTGGTCGCGCCGGCGGCCGGCACCTTCGGCGAGTGGCTGGACGGGCGTTCGTTCGGGCTCGTCGAGCGGCGGGTCGTCTCCACCGTCACGGGGGAGGCCCTGCCCGCCCGTACCGACGTCTCGGCGCTGCTGCGCCGGCAGATCACCGACCCGGTCCTGTTCAGCCAGGCGCTCCGGCTCCTCGCGAAGGACGTGGACCTCCTGGTCGAGGTCGGTCCCGGCCGGGTCCTCACCGCGCTGGCGTCCGACATCGCCGACGTCCCCGGGGTCGCGCTGGACACCGACGACGAGTCCATCGGCTCGCTGCTGCGCGTCGCGGCGGCGGCGCACGTGACCGGCGCGCCCTTCGACCACGGTGCCCTCTTCCGGGGGCGGCTCGTCCGGCCGCTCGAGGTCGGCGCCGAGTTCTCCTTCTTCGCCAGCCCGTGCGAGCAGGCGCCCGAGGTGCGGCTGGAGGTCCCGGACCCGGCACCCGCGACCGTTCTCGTCCCCGAGCCCCGTCCGGCCCCCGGCGTCGAGCCGGCGGACGGGGAGGGAACGCTGGACGTCCTGCGGCGCCTGGCGGCGGAGCGCGCCGAGTTGCCCGCCGAGGCCGTGCGCGGTGACAGCACGCTGCTCGACGACCTGCATCTGAGTTCCATCACCGTGGGCCAGATCATGAACCAGGCGGCGCTCGCGCTGGGACTCCAGCCCGGCGCCGCACCGGCCAGCTTCGCCACGGCCACCCTCGCCGAGCTCGCCGAGTTCCTCGACACGCTCGCCGCGACGGGTTCCGGCGCGGACCTCGCGCCCGTGGTGGAGGGCGCGGCGTCCTGGGTGCGCCCCTTCGCGATCGATCTCGCCGAGGAACCGCCGCCCGGGCCCGGCCCGGCCGGGGAGAA
This sequence comes from Actinomadura sp. CNU-125, assembly GCF_001942465.1. Taxonomy (GTDB): domain Bacteria; phylum Actinomycetota; class Actinomycetes; order Streptosporangiales; family Streptosporangiaceae; genus Spirillospora. Next base: position 101,667 of record NZ_MKJY01000444.1, on the reverse strand, counting down.
CGGGGCCTGGCAGGTGTTCGCCTCCGCGGATCACCCGTTCGCCGACCGGCTGCGTCGTGGACTCGAGACCGCGGGCCTGGGCGCGGGCGTGCTGGTCTGCCTGCCGGAAGACTGCACCGAGCCGGACCTGCGCCTGGCGCTCGACGGCGCCAAGGCGGCGCTGACCGGCACCCGGTTCGTCCTCGTCCAGCACGGGCGCGGAGCGGCCGGCATCGCCAAGACGCTCCGTCAGGAGGCACCGGGGGTCCGCGTGACGGTGGTGACCGTACCGGGCACACCGGACGCGGTGCCGTGGATCGTCGGCGAGACGGCGGCCACCACCGGATTCTCCGAGGCCGTCTACGACGCGGCGGGCGTCCGGCGCGTGCCGACCCTGCGGCCGTTGCCGGCCCCCGCCGGCGAGCCCCGCCCGCCGCTCGGCGGCGACGACGTCCTGCTGGTCACCGGCGGCGGCAAGGGGATCACCGCGGAGTGCGCCATGGCCCTCGCCGCCGACACCGGCGCGCGGCTGGCGATCATGGGCCGGTCCGACCCCGCCGAGGACGCGGAGCTGGCGGCCAACCTGGGACGGATGGCCGGGCACGGGTCGCGGACCTGTTCGTCCGCGCCGATGTCACCGATCCGGACCAGGTGCGCGAGGCCGTCGCCGAGGTGACCCGTGACCTCGGCCCGGTGACCGCGATCCTGCACGGGGCGGGACGCAACGAACCGGCCGCGCTGGCCGGCCTCGACGAGGCGGCCCTGCGCGGCGCCCTCGCCCCCAAGGTGGGCGGGCTGCGCACCGTGCTGGACGCCGTCGCCCCGGAGCGGCTGCGCATGCTCGTCACGTTCGGCAGCATCATCGGCCGGGCCGGGCTCGCGGGCGAGGCGCATTACTCCGTGGCCAACGAGTGGCTGGCCGGGCTCACCGAGGAGGTGGCCGAACGCCATCCCGGCTGCCGTTGCCTGTGCTTGGAGTGGTCGGTGTGGTCGGGGGTCGGCATGGGCGAGCGCCTCTCGGTCGTGGACGCCCTCGGCCGCGACGGCATCACCGCGATCCCGCCGGACACCGGCGTGGAGCTGATGCGCCGGCTGGCCGGCGATCCGGACGCCCCGCGCGTCGTCGTCGTCAGCGGCCGCACGGGCCGCATCGACACGGTCCGCCGGGAGCGCCCGGAGCCGCCGCTGCTGCGGTTCCTGGAGCGGCCCCTGGTCTCTTACCCGGGCATCGAGCTGGTCACCGAGGTCGAACTCAACCCGGGCACCGACCTCTACCTCGCCGACCACGCCTTCGACGGCAATCTCCTGTTCCCCGCCGTGTTCGGCATGGAGGCCATGGCCCAGGTGGGCGCGGCGGCCGCGGGGCGCGAGGACGCCCCCGTGATCGAGCACGCCGAGTTCCCGCGCCCGGTCGTGGTCCCGCCGGACGGCAGCACGACGATCCGGATCGCCGCGGTCGTCGCCGAGGACGGCACCGTCGACGCCGTCGTCCGCAGCGCCGAGACGGGATTCGCGGCCGACCATTTCAGGGCCCGCCTGCGTTTCGGCGCCGGGGACGCCCCTGCGGGCCCGCCGGAGCAGGTGGACGGCGACCTGCCGATGGTCGCGCTGGATCCCGCCGCCGATATGTACGGAACGGTGCTGTTCCAGGGCGGCAGGTTCCAGAGGCTCCGCGGCTACCACCACGCTGCGGCCCGCCGCGTCGACGCCGACGTGGCCACCGGCGAGGGGGACTGGTTCGCCGGGTTCCTTCCGGGACGGCTGCTGCTCGGCGATCCCGGGATGCGGGACGCGCTGATGCACGGCAACCAGGTGTGCGTGCCCGACGCCACCCTGCTCCCAACGGGCATCGAGCGTCTCTGGCCGGTCGCCGACCGGGCGCCGGGCGCGACCGGATTGCGGTACTGCGCGACGGAACGGGAACGCCACGGCGACACCTACGTCTACGACATCGCCGTCAGGGGCGCGGACGGCCGGGTCGTCGAGCGCTGGGAAGGCCTCCGCCTCCAGGCCGTCGGCAGGTCCGACGGCCAGGGCCCCTGGGCCGCGCCGCTCCTCGGCCCCTACCTGGAACGCGCGGTCGAAGAGGTTCTCGGGGTCCGGGCGGCGATCGTCGTGGAGCCGCATCCGGCCGGTGGCGTCGCGGGACGCGACGACCGCAGAACGGTGACCGCCCTGGCGGCCGGGCGGGCCGCGGGCCGCCGGGTCGGCGTCCGGTACCGGCCGGACGGGCACCCGGAGGTCGACGGAGAGAAGACGGTCTCGGCCTCCCACGGTCCGGGCCTCACCCTGTGCGTCACCGCGGACGGCCCGGCGGCCTGTGACGTCGAGTCCGTGGCCGAGCCGCCCGGCGGATGGGACGGACTGCTCGGCCCGCACCGCGCGCTCGCCGACCTGCTGGCGCGGGAGCGGAGCGAGGACGCCGATGTCGCGGCGACGCGGGTCTGGACCGCCGTCGAGTGCCTGCAGAAGGCAGGGATGCCGCAGGACGCCCCCCTCACCGCGTCGGCACCCGCGGCGGGCGTCCCCGACCGGAGCGGCTGGGCCGTTCTGGCCTCGGGGGATCTGCGCGTCGCCACGTTCGCCACGACCGTGCGGGGCGTCACCGGCCCGGTCGTGTTCGCAGTCCTGACCGGAGAAGGGCGGTCGTGACCATGAACGACTACTTCGAGTACCGGCACACCGTCGGTTTCGAGGAGACCAACCTCGTCGGCAACGTCTACTACGTCAACTATCTGAGCTGGCAGGGACGGTGCCGCGAGATGTTCCTCAAGCGTCTCGCGCCGAGCGTATTGGACGATCTGCAGGCGGACCTGAAGCTGTTCACGCTGAAGGTCGACTGCGAGTTCTTCGCCGAGATCACCGCCTTCGACGAGCTGTCGATCCGCATGCGCCTGGTGGAGCTCGCCCAGACGCAGCTGGAGTTCAGTTTCGACTACGTGCGGCTGGATCCGGACGGCGGCGAGGCCCTCGTCGCCCGCGGGCGGCAGCGCGTGGCGTGCATGCGCGGGCCGAACGGCGCGACCGCCCCCTCCCGCGTGCCCGAGTCGCTCACCAGGGCGCTGGCGCCGTTCGCGCCGGCCCCCCTCGCGGAGATCGGGAGGCCGGCGTGAATGCCGGGTCCGACCGGGTCGGCGAGGTGTTCGAGCGGGACCGGCTCCGCCGCGCCTTCGGCGCCTTCCCGACCGGCGTCACCGTGCTCACCTGCGACGGGCACGAACCGCACGGGATGACCGCCAACTCCTTCGCCTCCGTGTCGCTCGACCCGCCCTTGGTCCTGGTGTGCGTGGGCAGGGACGCCAACATGCACCGGGCCCTGCACGGCTGCGAGCACTTCGGCATCTCCGTGCTGGCCGCCGATCAAGAGCCGGTGGCGCGGCACTTCGCCGACCGGCGGCGCCCGCTGGGCGCGGCCCAGTTCGACGCGGTCGACTGGCTGTCGGGCCCGGTCACCGGCGTGCCGCTGATCGGCGGGGCGGTGGCCGCGTTCGAGTGCCGGCCGTGGCGCAGCTACGACGGCGGCGACCACACCATCTTCACCGGCCGGCTGCTGTCGATGAGCGAACACCTCTCCCGGGACGCCCTGCTCTTCTCCGGCGGGAGGTTCCGCCGGTTCGCCACGGAGTCCACGGAGGTGCCGCTGTGAGCGGCCGGTCGGCGGGCGGCCCCGCCCGGGTCCCGCCCGGCCCGCCGCGGCGCGCGATGCCGGGCGTCTTCGGCAAGCTCGTCCGGGACAGGCTCGGCCTGATGACGTCGGCGGTGACCGAGTACGGCGACGCGGTGCGGGTCGCGGCGGGGCCCAAGACCCTCTACATCTTCAACCATCCCGACCACGCCAAGCACGTGCTGGCCGACAACAGCGGCAACTACGTGAAGGGCATCGGCCTCCAGCAGGCCCGCCGCGCGCTCGGCGACGGGCTGCTGACGAGCGAGGGCGAGCGGTGGCGCGAGCAGCGCAAGACGATCCAGCCGGTGTTCCAGCACGCGCGGATCGCCGCGCAGGCCACGGCCGTCGCCGAGGAGGCGTCGGGCCTGGTAGAACGGCTCAAGGCACGGCGGGGGCTGGGGACGGTCGACGTCGTGGAGGAGATGACCGGGCTCACCCTGGGCGTCCTCGGCCGCACGCTGCTGGACGCAGACCTCGGCGGCTTCTCCTCCATCGGGCGGGCGTTCGAGCGGGTGCAGGACCAGGCCATGTTCGAGATGGTGTCGCTGAGCATGGTGCCGATGTGGGTGCCGCTGCCCCGGCAGCTCCGGTTCCGCCGGGCCCGTGCCGAACTGCGCCGCGTCGTCGACCGGCTGGTGGCCGACCGCCGCGCCGGGTGGTCCCCGGAGGCCGATGACGCGCTGTCCCGGCTGGTCGCCGCCGTGCGGAAGGAAGCCGACCCGGCGGCGGCCGACCGGCGGCTCCACGACGAGCTCGTCACCCTGCTGCTCGCCGGGCACGAGACGACGGCGAGCACCCTGGGCTGGTCCCTCCATCTCATCGACGGGCACCCGGATGTGCGGCGGCGGCTGCACGAGGAGGCCGTCGAGGTGCTCGGCGACCGGCTGCCCGTGTACGACGACCTGCGACGCCTGACCTACACCTCGACGGTGATCCAGGAGGCGATGCGTCTCTATCCGCCGGTGTGGATCCTGACCCGGCAGGCCGTGAACGACGACGAGGTGGGCGGCTTCCGGGTACCGGCCGGGTCCGACGTCCTGATCTGCCCCTACACGCTGCACCGCCACCCCGACTACTGGGAGGAGCCCGACAGTTTCGTCCCTGAGCGTTTCGCCCCGGAGAACGCAGGGGAGCCGGGGAGTCCCAGGGAACGGCCGCGGTACGCCTACATCCCGTTCGGCGCCGGTCCGCGGTTCTGTGTCGGCAGCAATCTCGGCCTGATGGAGGCCACCTTCGTCCTGGCGCTCGTCTCCCGGGATCTCCGCCTGGTCGGAGTGCCGGGCCGCCGGGTGACCCCGGAGCCCATGCTCTCCCTGCGGATCCGGGGCGGGCTGCCCATGACCGTTCACCCCTCCTGACTCCATAACCGCCGGGGCCCCGGACGCGGAGGACGTCCGGGGCCCGGCGCGGGTTTCCGCACCGGGAGAAGAGGCCGTCAGCTCCCGGTCGCGTCCACCCTCGCCATCCGCGGGTCGAACAGGGCCATCAGAAGCGGCGGGTCGATGACGCGCATCGGTCGCAGTTCCACGTCGACCGAGAGGACGTCCGTGTCCGCGCCGACGGTGATCGGCCCCCGCGACCCCACCCACGGCGCGGGATCGGTGACGGTGGGATCGGGGACCACCACGTCGTCGTCCTGCGACACCGAGTACGCCAGGAGGTACCAGGTCCCCTGGGGGACGTTCGCGAGTTCGTATGCGCCGGGCTCTTCGAGGACCGAGCAGCGGACCGGCGCTCCCTGCGGGATCGCGTCGGGGAAGAGGCCGAGGAAGACCGGGCCGGCGTCGCCTCCGGGCAGCGGGGAGACCCGCCCTCCGAGCGTCACCGAGCGGGAGCCCCATCCGTCCCGGCGCGGGTCGATGGGGATGAGCGGCCGATACCCGCCGTTCTGCCGGTACAGGGTGGGCGCGACCCCGACGCTGTTCTTGAAACGCGTGCTGAAGGTTCCCACGCTGGTGTAGCCGACCCGGTTGCTGATCTCTGCGACGGTCAGTGAGGTCGAGATCAGCAGGCGCTTGGCCTCCTGCAGCCGTACCGCGGACAGGAAACGCCCTGGAGAGATGCCGGTGACCTGCCGGAAGACCCGCGAGAAATGGAACTTGCTGAACAGCGCGGTTCGGGCCATGTCGTCCATGGTGAGTTGCTCGCCGAAGTTCTCGTACATGGTACGGACGACGCGCTCTACGGCCTGGTCGGAAACCAATTCCATTGGAGCAACCCTTCATCCTGGGCGGACAGAATTACCCGGCGGCGAATCACACATTCCAGCCCTGCCGGCCCTTTGACTCGGTCGTGATAACGCTAAAGGGGTGATCCGATGGGGTCAACGCTAACGGCCCGAACAATAACGTCGTGATATGGCCACACCAAAATAGAACCGTGACCGAAATCAGTTTCAAAGAGTAGCGGAATAAATTCGCTGCGTTATTTCGCAAGGCAGTGACGCGCGCTCAAGGCGCGCGTCACGCGAATGTAACCCGGTGGAACGGCAGCGGTAATTGAAATGCCGCTTAGCGGTGGTCGAGCGCCTCGGCGAACCGCTCCCAGGCGGCCGCGGCCTCGCGGGCCAGGCCGGCGACGGCCTCCGCGCAGTGCGTCGGCACGGTGTCGGCCAGCCCGCTCCAGTCGCCCGCGTTCGCGAATTGGGCGTTCAGCATCCGCAGCAGTTCACGACCGTGCGCCGTGTGGCGCAGCGACGGGTCCTTCATCAGCCGGCGCATGACCTCCGGGCGGTCGGCGCACGCGAGGCCGCATTCGGCCGCCGTGCGCCAGACTTTCGCGGTGCCGGAGTCGGGCGACCATGCGGACGCGGGCCGGGCGGGGACCTCGGGCACCGCCGGCGCCTGCGGCACGGCACCCGACTCGGGCACGGCCGGAGACGGGGACGCGCCGGAGGACGCGCGCCCGCGGGGCAGCGGATCGCGCCCCTGCTGCAGGCGTTTGCGCACGTCCTGCGCGGTGGACGGGGAGATCTCCGCGGCCCTGGCTATTTCCCGCAGGGAGGCGTCCGGGTGTGCGGCGATGAACTCCGCGGCCAGCCGGCGTCCCCGCGCCTGGTCGACCGGCCACGAACGACCGTTCGCTCCGACCCGCCTGTCCGACCCCGCGAGTTGCGCGGTCGAACGCCGCAGCGACGCCACCGTCCGCGCGCCCAGCCCCGTCCGTTCGGCCACCACCCTGTCCGACAGCTGCGGCTGCGCGGCCATGATGCGGACGGCCGCGGCCCGGCGGTCGGCGTGCGTCAGCGGCAGGCCGTGCGCGACGTTCATCTCGACCCCGCGGGCGAACGCCTCGGTCGCGCTGCCGTCGAAGAAGGTGACCTCGATGTCCTCCTCGCCGCGCAGCATCGCCGCCCGCAGCCGGTGCATCCCATCGATCACCCGCATTACCTGGCGGTGCACCAGAATGGGCGGCAACGGCGTCCCCACCTCGGTGAGGCGAAGAATGTGGTCCCTGTCCTCACCTTCGAGCCGGGCGGAGTCAGCCGGCAGCAGCGACCGGATCGCGATGGAATAGACGCCTTCCCCCTGGCCCGCGGTACCGCCCCCTGCTTCGGCGTTCCCGGAACCGGGACAACGTGAAACGGCGCCGCCCTCCATCGTTGCCCTCCACCTCGATCGAAATGGCTACAAAAGATGGTGCCAGTCGACAGAGCAAGCGCGGAGTTGACCGCGCCCCCATTGATCCGTCGGCGGTCTCCACTGCTCAATACAAACCGACGAACCGGTTTTCTTCAAGCCTTGACTTCAAGCCCGGCCGCATTCGACGCAACACCGGTTCGTCTCCGGTGAACCTGGGAGAACCTCTGAGTGGACCATTCACCTGGCGTTATTCGGCAGGGCACCGATCCGTCGGGCGGCCGTCAAAGCCGCCCACGCGGTCAGCTCGACCAGCGCCCGGTCGCCGGGATCGGTCCGGCGGAAGGCCGTCACGTCGGCCACGCCGACCCGGTAGGAGGCGAACGCGGTGAGCAACGCAAGTCGGCCCGCGGGGCGCTGGTCGTCGGGCAGGCCCCGCACCGCCTCGTCGACCCAGCCGCGCCCGAGGCCGGGCGGCCCGCCGTCCCAGCGAGCCAGCCGGTCCGCGACCAGCTCGCGGACGGGCTCGGGCACGGTGCGGCGGCCCGCCGCCTCGACGGCGGCCGCCGCGCGCGCGAAGGCCGCGGCGACGAACCGGTCGCCGCGTGCCCAGGCGAGGTCGTCGGGCAGGGACGCCTCCGGCAGCAGGTCCAATGCGGCACCGGGCTCGGGACCGGCCACCGACGACTCGCGCATGATCCGCCCGAGCAGGGACATCATGGGCCGGCGAACCGGGACGGGCACCTCCGCCGGAACGGGCGAGTCGGCCAGGAACACGTTGACCATGCGGTTGAGGTAGTGGAACGTGACCGCCACCCCCAGGAACCGCGGTACGTGCTCCTCATCGAACGGGACGGGGGTCCGCTCCTCGTCGGTCCGCCCGATGCCGAGAGCCCAGGAGACGATCCGTTCCCGGCGCGGGCCGTCCGCCGGAGCCGGGGCACGGCGGGAGGTCTGCGCGCCCAGCGCCGCCTCGTGCACCGCCGTGCAGTAAGGGCACGAGTTCGCGTGTGACACCGCGGCCGCGATCGCCTCCCGGTCCGGTCGTCCGGCCGGGTCCCCGGCCACCAGCGTCTCGCGGAGCATCATCCACGCGGCGGCCGTCGTCCCGGGTGCGGGGGAGTGCAGCGCCACCGGCGGCGCGAGCATTCCGAAGTCCCGTTCCATCTGGGAGTAGACGGCGGCGACGACGCCGTCGGCGGCCGCGGCCGGACCGGCGAGACGTACCTGATCTGGCCGAGCGACCTGCCGAGCGCGCGCTGGAGCATTCTGCTCGTCACCGGGTCTCCAAGCCGCTAGCCGCGGACCAGGCCGGGGACGAGCGGAGCCGCCGCCCGGCGGGCGCTGGTGGCGCCCTCGGGGGAAGGCGCCCCGTACCGGACGTCGACGCCCCGCTCCCGTGCGGCCTGCACGATCCCCGGCATCGCGCGCTCGGCGAGCGCGGCGATGGTGAACGCGGGATTGACGGTGAGCGCGCCCGGGACCGCGGACCCGTCGGTGACGAAGATGCCCGGATGCCCGCGCAGTTCGTGCCGGTCGTCCAGCGCGGAGGTGGCCGGGTCGTCGCCGATCCGGCAGGACGCCAGGGGATGCACCGTGTAGGCGCCCACCAGGTCGTTGGTCCACGGCAGCACCTGCGCGAGACCGTCGCGTTCCAGGATGTCCTTCACCTCGGCGTCGGACTCCATCCAGCCCCGGAGGGTGTTCGCGGACGGGGCGTACCGCAGCGCTCCCCGTCCGAGCATCTGCTGGGAGATCCTGGTGGCGTTCCCGGTGGGAGGCGGCGGGCCGAACACGCCCTCGTTGTCGTCCTCGCTCATGGTGAAGACGGTCAGCCAGGACTGCCAGCGGCTCAGCATCTCCTTCTTCTCCGGGCCGAACCAGGCGGGGCGGCCGTCCGCGCCCGGGACCTGCGCGAGGATGGTGCCGAAGCCCGGCGGGAAGTAGAGCTGCTCCAGGGTGAAGCGGGAGTACTCGGGCAGCGCGGGATCGAGCCGGTCCCAGCTCACCACGCAGGGTCCCTTGCCGATCTGCGAGGCCGCGTACGCCTCGCCTCCCCGGTCCAGACCGAGGACCGTCCGGATCTTCTCCTCGTCGAAGACGCCGTGTTGAGCCGTTCGCCGTTGCCGGAGAAGTACCGGCCGACGGCGGGCGGCATCGGGCCGAGCGCGTGTTCCGAGCGCTGCAGGATCACCGGCGTCGCGCCGGCGCCGGCCGCCACGACCACGAGCCGGGCGTCGAGCGTGCCTCCGCCCGCGGTGATCCGGTAGTCCTCATCGTCGATCACGTTGTAGTGCACCCGGTAGCCGCCGTCGTCCGTGCGGGACAGGTGCTGCACCTCGTGCAGCGGCCTGATCTCGGCGCCGTGGGCCACCGCCGCGGGCAGGTAGTTGAGGAGCAGCGACCGCTTGGCGTCGAACCGGCAGCCCGCCATCATCCAGTTGCAGTTGGTGCACAGTTCACGGTCGATGGCGGCCGGTGCCGGGTTCGCGGTGCGGCCGGCGTGCGCGCAGGCCGCCGCGAACAGCCCGCCCGAGTAGGTGACGTCGTTCCAGTCCTGCCTGATGATGGGCAGGGCCTCGGCGACCCGGTCGTACCAGGGCTCCAGCGCGTCGCGGTCGATCGCGGCGGGCCACATGCGGCGCCCGATGTTCCCGGCCCGCTCGAACACGAACCGCGGGGCGCGCGGCATCGCGGCGAAGTAGACGACGCTGCCGCCCCCGACGCAGTTGCCGCCGAGCACGCTCATCCCGTCGCCCACCACGAAGTCGAAGATCCGTGTGTAGGAGGAGCCGAGCAGGAAGTCGTGCTCGAACTCATCGCTGGCCACCCAGGGACCGCGTTCGAGCAGGACCACCTTCGCTCCGCCCGCGGCCAGGTGGTAAGCGGCGATCGCGCCGCCGAACCCGCTGCCGATGACCACGACGTCGGTCTTCTCGGGGGTCGCGCCTCCGCGTTCCGTGCCGCTCACGCCAGGCTCCCGTTGTCCGCCGTGTCAGGGTGGAGCCGGGCCAGCTCGCGCCGGTACGAGAACTCCGGGAAGCGCCACAACCCGTCCTCGTCCGGCGACGCGAACCGCATGGTCGCCAGCCCCGGATGTCCGGCGGCGATCGCGTCGGTGGTCCGCATGTGCGCACCGGTGTCGAAGGCCATGATGCTGAACAGCGCCAGAAGCACCCACAGTTCCTTCTCCGGATGCCCCGGGGACGTGAGCGAGCGGACCAGCGCCGCGCGATCGGCGTATTCCAGCGCGACGAACGGCGGGACGGAGGCGTCCAAGGTCAGGTCGTGCTCGGCCGCGTAGCGGGTGGCGTGCCCGTCGAGCGCGTCGGTGTATCCGTCGAGCCCGTCGGTGATCCCGGTGGCGGGGGTCCGGAGAAGTTCCAGCGCGCCCGCCGCCACGGCGCCCGGACCGGGAGCGGCGCCCACCACCGCCCGATCGCCGGGCGTGCGTCTCTCACCCGGGACGATGGTGTCCGCGAACGCCTCCAGGGTCATCGTCCTGCCGTCCCGCCCGGTCGGATCCGCCGATTCCATGCGAACCTCCCACTTCCACCCAGCGTCCAATTCAGGTAAATCATCCGGTTCCCCGGACGGCGACCGCATCTCTGAAATTGCCGCCGAGTAATTGACGGGTCAAGCACGCTGGCCGTACAATGGCGAACCACCCTCAAAACTTCACGAACACGCTTCCTTGCCTCCATTACGTCTGGCTTGCAGAACCGAACTGGATGTGGTCGGTAGCCGATGCAGGAACGAGCACAGCGCACTCGCGAGGCCATCATGCGGGCGGCGGCCGCCGCCTTCGAGGTCAACGGATACGGCGCGACGCGACTCCAGGACATCACCGCTCGCGAGGACGTCAGCAAGGGGGCGTTGTACTTTCATTTCTCCGCCAAGGAGGCGCTGGCCGCCGCCATCGTCGGGGAGTACTCCGGGCTCTGGGAACGGCTGACCGACCGGCTCCGTCCGCGCCACCCCCGCGCGGTCGAGCTGCTGATCGAGCTTTCTTGGGCGGTGGGCGCGGCCTTCCGGGACGATGTGATGGCCAGGGCCGGCATCCGCCTGGTACTGGAGACCCGGTTGTACGAATCCCGGACACCGCCGCCCTACGAGCGTTGGACCGCCTGCATCGAGGAGATGCTGGAGGAGGCCGCCCGGCAGGACGACCTGGCGCCCGGCGTCGACGTCGCGAACGTCGCGTGGTTCATGGTGGCCTCGTTCACCGGGCTCCAGCAGGTCGCGATGGCGGACGGCGGACCGGGGGCGTCGCCCGACGAGTGCGTCGCCGCGATGTGGCGCTGCATGCTGCCCGGCCTGGTCCGCTCCGATCGGCTCCCCGGCCTGGTCGCCCTCCTCGACGAGAGAGTGCGGACGTCGCCGCCCGCGCCCGTCCGGGGGTGAACCGCCGCTACAGCAGGCCTTCGGCGTCTCGCCCCGGCCCGAACTCGGCTTCGAAGCGGACACGGGAGGCCTGCACCGACTCCCGCGCGGCCCGCTCGTCGTCGCCCACGCCGACCATCAGCGCGGCCAGTTGCGCCTCGAAGCAGCGGTCGGCGTCGAAGGGATCCGCGAGGTAGCCACCGAGTTCGAGGCTCACCAGGCCGTGCACGGCGATCCACATGTGGTTGGCGACCAGGTCGGCGTCGTCCCAGCGGAACCGGCCCGTCGTGACGCAGCGCTTCGCGCAGTGCGCCACCTTGACCAGCGTGTACCGGCCGTACAACCGGTCGGACTCCGACAGCGAGAACACCGGGAGCGAGGACGCACCGAACATCACGCTGTACAGGTGCGGGTTCACCATCGCGTTGTGCCGGTACGCCCGGCCGAACAGTGCCATGTCGGCCACCGGGTCCGCGGAGTCGGGCACCCGCGCGAAGTACTCCTCCAGCCTGGCGAAGCCCACGTGGACGATCTCGCGCACCAGGCCGCTCATCCCGCCGAAGTGTGTGTACACCAGCATCGTCGAACGCCCCGTCTCCTGCGCGACCCGCCGCGCGGTGAGCGCACGGGGCCCCTCCTCGTGCATCAGGCGGGCGGCGATCTCGACCATCGCGGGACGCACGCCGGGATCGGAGCGACGCGGGCTCATCGACGGTCCCTCGCCTTCGCGTGTTCCACCACGACCTCCCCTACCGCCGGCGGCCGAAGAAGCTGATCAACAAGGCGAGGGTAGCGGAGCGAGGTCGGCGGCTTCTGCTTCGAGGATGCTTACCCGCACGGGTCGGACGAGCCCGTGCAGGGACCGCCGGCCGCGGGCGCGCCGGCCCGGCACCGCGATCCCATTTCCCTTTTATTGCATATTGCTCGATATGACCCCAATGCCCCATCAAGCCTATTTTGGTTAGCATAATGCTGTTATTTTCACCGCCATGACAACACATCGTCCCCCGCCGGACCCCTCACATCACGAATTCGGCGGAACCGACGCCCGCCGCCGCCCCGTGGCGTTCTGGCTCGGCACCGTCCTGGTCACGGTGGGAACGGTTCTGCACCTCCCGATGTACGTCGAGGCCGCCGAGATGCATTACCGCATGGCGGGCATGAAGATGGACGCGGCAATGCTCGCCGGCATGGGGCTCATCGTCATCGGATCGGTGGTGGCGGCCTGGGGCCTCGTGCCACGGCGCGCCGTTCACGAGCGGGCGGCTCTGCTGAAGGTCCGCGCGCTCGACGACGCGGGGATCGGCGCGACCCATGTCGGCCTGCTGCTCGTGCTGGCGGCCGCGGTGACCATCGACGTGATGAAGCCGACCACGCTGGCGTTCGTGGCACCGGGAGTCGCCGAGGAGTACGGTCTCCGTTCCCCTGGTCATCCGGACGGCGGCGTCCCGGTCGCTCTGCTGCCGCTGAGCGGCATCACCGGGACGGTGCTCGGGTCGCTGATCTGGGGCTGGCTGGGAGACCGGATGGGGCGCCGCGCGGCGATGCTGCTGGCCGGGATCCTGTTCGTCGGCACATCGGTCTGCGGCACCATGCCCAGCTTCTGGTGGAACGTCATCATGTGCTTCGTCATGGGGCTGAGCGCGGGCGGAATGCTGCCGGTCGCCTTCACCCTCCTGTCGGAGACCATCCCGGCACGCCACCGAGGCTGGCTGATGGTCCTCATCGGCGGCGACGTCGCGGGCGCATACGTGCTGACCAGCTGGGCGTCCGAGGCGCTCACCCCCACCTACGGCTGGCGCGTCCTGTGGCTGATCGGCATCCCCACCGGTGTGCTGTTCATCTTCCTGGCGCGCTGGGTGCCCGAGTCCCCTCGCTACCTGCTCTCGGTCGGCAAGGAGGACGAAGCACGGAAGGTGCTGGCCCGCTACCACGCCGAGATCGTAAGCATCGACCGGTCGGAACTGGCCGCAGAGGAGACGGTGGGCAGCCGTTACTCGCAGCTGCTGCGGCAGCCCTTCCTCGGCCTGACCGCCGTGCTCGCGCTGCTCGGGGCCGGCATCGGCCTGATGCTGTACGGCTTCCAGATGTGGCTGCCCAGCAACCTCCGCCAGCTCGGCTACGACGGCGTGAGCGCCGACCGCGTTCTGCGCGACTCCGCGCTGATCGGCTTCCCGCTCAACCTCGCGGTCGCCTATCTGTACCACCGTTCCACCCGGTGGACCCTCATCGGCCTGAGCGCGCTGGTCACCGCGGCGCTGCTGGTGTTCACCGTCCTCGGGGACTCCGTCGCCGAGAACAGGGTCGTCCTGCACGCGCTCCTGGTGATCCCCATCTGGGGCTCCAGCTCGGTCGTCGCGGTTCTGTCGGCCTACGCCGCGGAGGTCTATCCGACCCGGATCCGCTCACGCGGCGGCGGGCTGGCGGCGGGAATGACCAAGGCGGGGGGCGTCCTGATCCTCGCGACGGTCGCGGCGGCCGTCGCGACTCCCTCGCTGCGGGCGACCGCGGCGATCGGTGCGGCGCCCATGGCACTGGCGACGGCGGCGGCGATCGTCGTCGCCGTCGAGACGCGACGCCGCAGCCTGGAGGACATCACGGTCGGCGAACTCGGCGGGGCCTGCCGGGGCCGACCGGCAGGACCGCCCGATGACGGCGGCGGGCGCCGGGTCAGGGCTGCCAGACGGGTCGGATCTCGACCTGACCGATCTGCGCCCAGGGGTGGCTGGCGGCCACTTCGATGGCGCCGTCCAGATCCGGGCACTCGATGAGGCTGAAACCGCCGATCTGGTCCTTCGTCTCGGCGAAGGGGCCGTCCGACAGCAGCACCTGCTCCTGGCGGACGCGCAGCGTGGTGGAGTCGCTGACCGGCTGCAGTCCCTCCCTGCTGAGGAGGATCCCGCGCCGCTGCATCTCGGCCGCCCACTCGTCGCAGCCGGCCATCGCGGTCGACTCCTCCTCGTCGGGTTCGAGTCCGGAAGCCTGGTCGCTGCAGAACATCAGCATGTACTTCATGGCGCCTCCCGTGCCGGTCCCCGACCGGGCCGGGAACACACCGGACAAGGGTCTCCAGCCCCCGCCGGAACAGTCAACCCGTGCAGACGATCATGCCGCGGGACGCCGCAGGCGGCGTCCCGCGGCAGGGCTCGCGCCCTCGCCCGGGCCGGACGGCTCAGTCCGCGAAGAACTCTTCGAGCAGCGGGCCGACCACCTCGGCGTCCAGGTTGTGGTTCTGCCCCTCCAGGGAGTGACAGCGGGCGTTGGGCAGCGCGTCCGCCAGCACCTTGACCGAGTCGACCTGCCACTGCGGGCTGGCCAGGCCGCGGACGGCCAGCGTGGGCAGGGCGATCCGGTCCAACAGGTCCTGCACGGGAATCGAGTTGTCGCGCGCGATCTCCACGTCGTAGCGCAGCGACGGGGCCATGCCGATCAGCGCCCCCCACATCGGGGACTGCTGGAACTTCACCAGAACCTCGGGCGGCAGCCCGACCGTCCGGGTGAGGAAGTGGGCGACGGCGTCGCCCGGGCGGTCGTTGTCCAGATGGTCGGCCAGTTCCGTCCGGAACTCCTCGTTCAGCCGGAGCGGGTTCTCCCCGACGATGTACGGCGGCTCGTACAGGGCGAGCTTCGTGACGGCCGATCCCCGCGCCACGGCCTCCAGTGCGAGCATGCCGCCGGTGCAGTTGGCGAACAGCATCGCGGAACCGCCGGCTTCGGCGATCAGCGCATCGAGGTCGTCGACCTCATCGTCGATCCGGTACGGCAGCGTGATGCCGCTGGCTCCCCGCCCTCGGCGGTCGTAGTTGTACACGGTGAACCGGCGGGCCAGCGCCTCGGCGACCGGCGCGGTGATCTGCCTGTCGTTCAGGGCGCCGCCCATCACGATGAGCGGCGGCCCCTCCCCTTGTCGGTCGTACGCCAGAACGGTCCCGTCCTTGGACACCAGGTTCTGCATGGGATCTCCTCACTGGATCGGCCGGGCCTCGATGATGGGCAGGCTCTTGGTCGAGATGACGCGCACCAGTTCCAGATCCGCGGCGCCGAGCACCCGCTCGATCTGCTCGCGGGTCCGCCCGCCGCCTCCGCTCATGGTCAGCAGCAGCAGGTCGTACAGCTTCCCCCAGTCGAAGTCGTTGCCGGGGACCACGACCGGCTCGATGACGAGCACGCGGCCGTCCGGGCGCATCGCGGCCCGCACCAGCCGCAGGACGGCCACCGCCTGCTCGTCGTCCATGCTGTACATGACGCGTTTGAGGACGTAACCGCCCGCGCCCTCGGGCACCGAGCGCCGGTAGTCGCCGCCCACCACCGCGCAACGGCCCGCCACCCCGTGCTCGGTGAGGACCGGGTCCGCCCCCGCCACCACGTGCGGCTGGTCGAACACCGTGCCGGCCAGCCCCGGATGCGCGGCGAGGATCGCCGCCGCGAACGCCCCGTTGCCGCCGCCGACGTCGACGACGCTGCCGAGGGAGGCCCAGTCGTATGCGGGGATGAGCGCCCTGATCTCCCGGCGGGTGACCGCGCGTTGGGAAGCGTCGAAGCGCGCGCTCTCCTCGGGATGCTCGGCGAAGTACTCCCATGCGCCCTTGCCGTTCGCCTCGTCGAAGGCCGGTTCCCCGGTACGGAGGCTGTGGGCGAGCAGGGCCCATGCCCGGACGTCCGGGGCCAGCAGCGGATAGGCGTCGCGCAGGGACTGGGGGTGGTCCCCGCGCAGCGGCTCGGCCAGCGGCGTCATCCCGAACACCCCCGGGCCGGTCTCGGTGAAGACGTCCTTGGTGGCGAGCACCCGCATCGCGCGGTACAGGGACGGGGCGTGCGTGCCGGTCAGCTCGGCCAGTTCGTCGATCGTCCGCGGGCCGTCCGCCAGATGGTCGGCTATCCGCAGGTCGCACACGGCGCGCAGGGTGAACGGCACGATGTAGTCGGCCATCTCGTTCAGGCGCCGCAGGGCCTGGACGTCATTGGCCGGGCCGGAGGCCACCTGGCTAGGAACGGTCATCTGGGCTCCCCGCTGGTCGTCGGAATCTCGCGGCCGTCTGTGCCGCGTCCAGCGTCCGTCACGGCTCCGCCGGGGGCATCTCCCGTCATGCGCCGTGCCGTCCTGCCGTCCACCGCTACAGGCGGTCGCCGGCGGTCCGCTGCACTTCGATCGCCTCGTACAGCGCCTTGATGTTGCCGCCGCCGAAGGTACGGGCACCGAACCGCTCGATGAGCTCGAAGAAGAAGGTGCTCCGCGGGTGAACGGACCGGGCGAAGATCTGGTAGAGCTGCCCGTCGTGGTCCTGGTCGGCGAGGACGTTCAGCCGCCGCAGCTCGTCGATCGTGTGCCGGGAGAGGCGCAGCCGCTCCGGCAGCCGGTCGTAGTACGCGCCCGGCGTCGGCAGGAATTCCACCCCGCGGGAGGCGATCGTCGCCACGGCGTGCACGATGTCGGCGGCGCTGAAGGCGAGGTGCTGCACGCCCGACCCGCCGTGCTGCTTGAGGAACTCGTCGATCTGCCCCGGCTCGAGGGAAACGTCGGGCTCCAGCAGCGTCAGCGTGACGGCGCCGTTGCCGCTCTGCACGACCTTGGACTCCATCGCCTGGGCCCCGATCGAGATGCGCTCCTCGAAGACCAGGTCGAAGCCCAGAACGGCCCGGTACATCTCGACGGTCGGCCCCAGCGCACCCGCCTCGAGGCACACCGCGACGTGATCGAGCGCCGTCAGGCCGGGGCCCGCACCGGAACGGGCCGGCGGCACCGGCGTGGGCCGGCCTCCGGACCGCTGCACGAACGTGTGCGTCACGTCCCCGAAGCCCATGATCGTCGCGGTCGTGGTCCCGGCCCGCGTCACGGGGGGCGAGACGGGGCGAGCGCCGCGCCGGACGGCCAGGTCGTAGGCGGCCGCGGCGTCGGCGACCCGCAGCGCGATGTCGGCCGCCCCGTCGCCGTGCTCGTCCAGGTAGGCGCTCCGGGATGGTCGTCCGCCAGCGGCTGGACGAGCGACAGCCGGATCGAGCCCTGGCCGAGCAGCGCCGAGCGCGCCTCGGTCTTGGCCGACGCGGAGAGCACTTCGAAGCCGTAACCCGCGGCAAGCCGTTCCCTGGCCGCCACCAGGTCGCCGACGAAGAACCTGACATGGTCCACGGCCACGTTCGCGAAGGGGTCCTTGTCCGCCGTCATCGTGTCCACCGTCATCACGTGTCACATCTCCAGGTATGGGCGGCACCGAGAACCGGTCCGTCCGGTGCGTCGGCTTCAACGGAGGCGCGGACGCCGCGCCCGGGGACCGCCAGGTCCGCCACGACCGTCGCGACGGGGGCGGTCGAGCGGTCCGGCCCACCCAGCCGGCGCGGCGCGCGATTCGACCGTCACATCGGCGCGATCGCGGCGGCAACTCCGGTAGTGCTGTCAGGGCCCTACCGAGCATTCGGCGAGATGCGGGACACGGAGGACGCGAACGATGCTCGGCTGTGCGAAGACGTGCCCTGGTCAGGGCACCCGCCTGATCGGCAGAGGAGAAGTGGATGACCGGCAGCGGCGACGTCACCCTGAGAGAAGCCGATTACCTGCGCCTGCTGAGTTTCGGCACGACCGCGTTCGAGTTGCTGCACACGGGTCTGGAACTGGAACTGTTCGAGCGCGTGGAGGAGGCGGACGGCCTGGACGTGCCGGGAGCGGCCGCCGCGCTGGGGATCGAGGAGCAGCCCGCCCGCATCCTGCTGCTGGGCCTGACGTCACTGTCCCTCCTTGAGAAGCGGGACTCCCGGTACGTCAACACCGAGATGACCAGGCGCCGACTGCTGCGTTCCGGCACCAGGTACCTCGGTTCCTTCGTCCGGCTCCAGGGACGGGTCATGAACGCCGGCCTGACCGACCTCGGCGAGTCGCTACGAAGGAACACCAACGTCGGCCTGCGCTCCCTGAGCGGCACCGGGACGACGCTGTACGAGCGGCTGTCCGGGCACCCGGAGCTGCAGGAGGTCTTCTACACGAACATGGGCGAGGTCTCGGCGGCCGTCTTCGACAACGTCCTCAACGGCTACGACTTCACCAAGGTGCGGCACGTCATCGATCTCGGCGGGGGAGACGGGACCAGCGCGCTGGAACTCGCGCGCCGGTTCCCGGACCTCCACGTGACCGTCTACGACCACGCGAGCCTCGAACGGATCGTGCGGGAACGGGTCGCGGGCACCGGCGTGGAGGACCGGGTGCACTTCCACCCCGGTGACCTGTTCCACGACCCGCTGCCCTCCGGGGCCGACGCGATCATGTACTTCCACATCTTCGAGATCTGGTCCCTGGAGCGCAACGCCGCCCTCCTGCGCAAGTGCCGGGACGCGCTGACCGACGGCGGCGTGTGCCTGGTCTACAACTTCGTTTCCGACGCGCCGGCACCGGGCCGCTGCGCGCGGGGCTCCTGTCGCCGTACTTCCTCAGCCTGGCCTCCGGCGAGGGCATGATCTACTCCGCCGCCGACATGGAGCGCACCGTGCTCGCCGCCGGTTTCGACGCCTCCGAGCGTCACGAGAACCTCGGGTTCGGCCACACCCTCGTCGTCGGCCGCAAATAGCGCTAGAGGCCGAGGTCGCGCAGGTTGGGCAGGTCCCCGAAGGAGCCGAGGTCGGGGACCGTCCAGCCGTCGAGGTCGTACTCGGCCATGCACTCGGCGACGAAGTCCTTGTACGCCTCGACCTGGCCCGAGACCATCTGCGACACCATGAGCTCGACCCGGGTGTTCTCGTGGTTGCCGGAGTAGTTGCGCTCGTAGAGTTCGTGCCGGCCGCCGAACTCGGTGCCGACCGCGTCCCACAGCAGCTTCATGAGTTTGACCCGCTCCACCGCGTCGCTGCCGTCGGATCCGCGCAGGAACCGGTCGAGGTAGGGACGGATGGCGGGGTTCCGGAAGTCGGCGCCGCTGGAGTTGACGTAGATGAGACCGCTCGCGACGTCCTGCAGCACGATCTCCCTGACCCGCGGGTAGCCGATCTGCATGAACCAGCGATAGGCCATGCCGTACTGGGGGTTGGGCAGGACGGCCCCGTTGCGCCACTCGATCGGGTTGCGCGCGGCCGCGTCCGACAGCGCCCAGAACAGGTTGCGCCAGGCCAGGATCTCGCCGAGCCGCGTCTGCACGCCGCGGAAGTCGATCGTGCCGGCCAGTTCCAGCGCCCTCGCCACCAGCCCGGCGATGAACTCCAGCTTCACCGCGAGCCGCGTGCATCCCTGGAACATGGCACGCTCGTTGAACCCGGAGTACCCGGTGAACATCTGGGCCTTGCCGATGTCACCGTAGACGAAGACGTTCTCCCAGGGGACGAGCACCTCGTCCAGGATCAGGATGCTGTCGTTCTCGTCCAGCCGGGACGACAGCGGATAGTCGAACGGGCTTCCCGTCACCGCCGCGGCGGCGCTGTACGAAGGGCGGCAGATCAGCTTCATCCCCGGCGCGTCCATCGGCACGGTGGCCACCAGCGCGAACCGCTTCTCCTTGACGGGCAGCCCCCAGGAGGCGATGAAGTTGTAGTGGGTGAGCGCCGACCCGGTCGCAACGACCTTCGCGCCGCTGACGACGACCCCCGCGTCGGTCTCCCGCTCCACGTGCACGTAGACGTCCGCCACCTCTTCCGGGGGCCGGTTGCGGTCGACCGGCGGGTGGACGAGCGCATGGTTCCAGAAAAGGACCTTCTCCTGAGACTCCTTGTACCAGCGGCGGGCGTTGTCGGAGAACGGCTCGTAGAAGTCGGCGTTCGCTCCGAGCGTGCCGAGGAACGACGCCTTGTAGTCGGGGCTGCGCCCCATCCAGCCGTAGCTCATCCGGGACCACTCGGCGATGGCCCGCTGGGCGGCCACCAGGTCCTCGGCGCTGCGCGGAGTGGTGAAGAAGCGGTGCGTGTAGCCGGCTCCGCCGGTGTCGGTGGGCGCGGTGAGCACCTCGCGCTTCGCCGGGTCGTGCAGGGCGTCGTAAAGGCGGGCGACCATGCGGGCGGGATTGCGGAAGGCCGGGTGCGCGGTGACGTTCCCGACCCGGTCGCCGTACAGGTAGATCTCCCGGTCGTCGCGCAGGCTCTCGATGTACTCGTCACCGGTCATCGGGCGGGTGGAGTGCGTGCTCTCGGGCATGGATCCCTCTTCCGGTGGTGGTGCGCGGACCGGCGTGCTCCGGTGACCGTGGTACCGGCGAGCCGACGGCCGCAGCATATATTCGACCCTTTTCCGTGAACTTCTTCTCATTTGCTCGATAGTATTTTTCAGTCACTTGAACAGCGCTTCGGGAATTTTGCGGCACCACGCGGCCGCCCGTTCCCGGGCGAGGCAATCTAGAACAAGACGCCGCATGCGGCCGGAACTACCCTTGATGTGGGATTACCGCACGGGCACCGGCCCGTGGGCCGCCCGTCCGGCGGTCCCCGAACACCCCCTTGGAGGTCGCCTTGCGCCCACCGGAAGCGGTGACACGAGAGGAATGGCTGAAAGCCGCCTGGAGCATTACGCGAAGGAGGAAGAACTCCTCCGCGTGCGGGACTCGCTGAGCGCGGAGCGACGTGAACTTCCGTGGGTCAAGATGGACCGCGAGTACGTCTTCCAGGCACCGGACGGCGAGCGGACGCTCCTCGACCTGTTCGACGGCAGGAAACAGCTCATCGTCTACCACTTCATGCTTCCGTCCATGACGGGCGGGAAGTTCTGCGTGTCCTGCTCGTTCTGGATCGACAACATCGGCCATCTCGCGCACTTCCACGCGCGCGACACCTCTGTGGTTGTGGACTGCCCGGTACCCCTGGACGATATCCTCGCCCACAAGGAACGAATGGGCTGGACGCTCCCCTTCGTCTCCTCCGCCGGAACCGACTTTTACAGCGATCTGCATTTCACCTCTCCGGACGGCAAGGTGATGATGCCGGGGATCAGCGTCTTCGCGCGCGACGGCGAAAGCGTCTACCACACCTACTCGACGCTGGAGTACGGCGGCGAGATGCTCAACGGGACCTACCACTACCTCGACCTGACGCCCCTCGGCCGGCAGGAGGAGGGACTCGCCTGGAAACACGACTGGGTCCACTACCACGACGAGTACGAGTTCTCGTAGGAAGCGGCCGCCGGGACGCGTCCCGCCGCTCGACGGGACGCGTCCCGGCCCTCGTCCAGGCACCTCACCGGTCCCGGGCACAGCGAACGGGCACCATGGACCGGTACACGGCCATGGAACCGGGGCCGCCCGCCTGCTGGCCGACGGGCGGTCCCGGAGTCGGCTGCTCGTTCATTCCCCGGCCGGAGCCGGCAGGGCGGCGAAGAACTCCTTCATGACGGGCGCCAGCGCCTCCGGCGCCAGGACGTGGTCGTGACCTTCGAGGGTGACGCGCCGGCCTCCCGGCAGGGACTCGGCGAGGACGCGAACCGACTCCCTCGCCCAGGAGTTGCTGTTCCCGCCGTCCACGACCAGGGTCGGCACCTTGATCGAGGCGATCCAGTCGGCGGGGGGCATGACGCTGTCGCCGAGCACGGCCGCGTCATTGTCGAGCGAGGGGGCGAGATCGGCGAGCGCCGGCCACATCGGCGAGCCGCGCACCATCGAGATCTGCTCGTCGGGGAGCACGGCGTCGAATCGCATGAAGAATTCGACCGCGTCCTCCTTCCGGCCGGAAGCGAGCAGGGCGGCGAGCCGCTCACCGTAATCCGGCGGGCGGTAACGTGTGCCGGGCACGATGTACGGCGGTTCGAACATCGCCAGCCCGGCGATATCGAGACCCGCCGCGACCGCCTGCAGGGCCAGTACCCCGCCCGAGCAGTTCCCGAACACCAGTGCCGAACCGCCGGCCGCCGCGATGACGCCGTCGAGGTCCTCGAGTTCCCGCTCGACGGAGTAGGGATCGGTGTTCCCGCTCGCTCCACGACCG
The DNA here is from genome assembly GCF_001942465.1 of Actinomadura sp. CNU-125. Classification (GTDB taxonomy): domain Bacteria; phylum Actinomycetota; class Actinomycetes; order Streptosporangiales; family Streptosporangiaceae; genus Spirillospora. The sequence continues at coordinate 79,182 of NZ_MKJY01000444.1, read as the reverse complement.
CGCCGGTCATAGGCGTACACCGTGAAATCGTTCTTGAGCTGGGCCGCGAGCGGAAGAGTGGTGGAAAGGTCGTTGAGCGCCCCCTCGACCAGGATCAGTGGCGGCCCTTCTCCGACCTTGTCGTAGGCGATGAATGTGCCGTCCTTCGAAGATGTGCTGTACATGGGTTCTACTGGGTACCCGCTCATGAATGTTCCAGTTCCTCGTCGACGCACGTTCCGCGTTATACGGAATAAGCGTGGTCACCATGCCCGGCGGCCGCATCTTCCGCCATGCGGATTCGGCAGGGCCGTCGGATCGCGACGAGTCGGTTCAGCAACCGAAGAGATGGCCGCCGCCCGAACGCGATGCATTCTGGATTCCCGGCTGCCGTCCTGCGGAACGCACCTCCGGGTGCTCTGCGACACCGATGGGAGATCTGATGTCCTCGACGAGTTCCATTCAGCGGCTTTTCGCGGACCGGGTGGCTCGGGCTCCCGACGCGACCGCGGTGGTCTCCGGCGAGAACAGATACACCTACCGGGAACTGGACGACCGGGCGAACCGGCTCGCGCACCGGCTGCTCGAACTGGGCGCGGGGCCGGAAATCCCGGTCGCGGTACTGATGGAGCGCTCCGCCGAACTCGTCGTCGCGACGCTCGCCGTGCTGAAGACCGGGAGCTTCTACGTGCCGATGCACACGGCGCATCCGCCCGACCGGCATCGGCGCATCGCGGACCAGGTCGGCAGCCCGCTGCTGCTCGTCGACGAGCACACGCGGGCGCGCGGCGCTCTGCCGGAGACGTGCCGGGTCGTTCTGGTGGACGCCGACGAGCCGGCCCCGCCGTCACCGGTGCCCGACCCGATGGTCGAGACGTCGGCGGCGAATCTGGCCTACGTCATGTACACGTCGGGTTCCACGGGCGAGCCCAAAGGCATCGCGGTCACCCACCGCGATGCCCTCGGTCTCGCGCTCGACCCGTGCTGGGACGGCGGGGCCCACGAGCGCGTCCTCATGGTCGCGCCGTACGCCTTCGGCATGTCCACCTACGAGTTGTGGGTCCCGCTCCTGCGCGGCGGCCTGATCGTCGCGGCCCCGCCGGGAGATCTCGACATGGCGGTCCTGCACCGCCTGATCGTGGAGGAGGCGGTCACGGTCGTGCACCTGACCGCCGGGCTGTTCCGGGTCGTCGCGGAGGAGAATCCGGCGGTGCTAGCCCCCTTGCGGGAGGTGATGACCGGCGGAGACGTGATCTCGCCCGGCGCCGTGCGCGTGTGTTCGAGGCGTGCCCCGGCATCGTCGTCCGGGCGATGTACGGGCAGACGGAGACCACTCTGTTCGCCACGCACTCGCCGATGATCGCCCCCTTCCGCGCCGGGACCAGCGTGCCGATCGGCCGTCCCATGCACGGGATGCGGGCCTACATCCTGGACGAGCGGCTGCGGCCGGTCCGGGAGGGTGCGATCGGCGAGCTGTACATGGCTGGACTGGGCGTGGCTCGCGGGTATCTCGGCCGTCCGGACCTGACGGCGGAACGGTTCGTCCCCGACCTGTTCGGCGGCCCCGGAGAGCGGATGTTCCGCACCGGCGACCTCGCTCGCTGGACCCCGGACGGCCTCGTCGACTTCGTCGGACGCGCCGACCAGCAGGTGAAGATCCGAGGATTCCGGGTCGAGCCGGCCGAGGTGGAGGCGGCGCTGGCCGGTTTCCCCGGCCTGGCGCACGTCGCCGTCGCGGCGCACGGCGCCCGGGACGGCGAGAAGCGGCTCGCCGCGTACGTCGTCCCGGAGTCGGCGGGAGTGGACGTCGCGGCTCTGGAGTCCCACATGATCGGCCTCCTACCGGACTACGCCCTCCCGTCGTCGTACACGGTCCTGGACGCCCTGCCCCTGACTCTCAACGGGAAGCTGGACCGGGACGCGCTCCCGGTTCCCGACCCCGATCGGCGACCCGCGGCGCGCCGACCGCGCAACGCGACCGAGCAGGCCCTCTGCTCGATCTTCCAGAGCGTCCTGGACGTGCCGTCCGTGGGCATCGACGACAGTTTCTTCGAACTGTCCGGCCAGTCGATGCAGGCCATCCGGCTGACGATGCGGATCGAGCAGGAACTCGGCACCCGGCCCGACGTCTCCGACCTTTACGACAACCCGACTCCGGCCCTGCTGGCCCGGCGGCTGGAAATGCTCGTGGCGGCGCACACGGGCGATTCCGCGTGATCCGCACCGACCGAGGACTATGCCGATGAATCCGTTCGACGACGAGGAAGGCTCGTTCCTCGTGCTCGCCAACGACGAGGGCCAGCACTCGCTCTGGCCGACCGGCGTGACGCCGGAGGCCGGCGTGCCTCCGGCGGGCTGGCACCTCGTGCACGGCCCCGGCACCCGCGTGGCCTGCCTGGAGTACGTGCGCGCGAACTGGACCGACATCAGGCCGCGCTCGCTCGCGGCCCGCATGGCCGCGAGCGGCTGAGGCCGCGCCGCAAACCCACGGAACTTCACACGGAGGCATGATCACCATGAGCGACGCCCAGGCGACGGAGACGCGGAGCGGCCTTTCGGACGTCCCGCTCTCCTTCACGCAGGAGTTCCTGACCATGTTCAGCAGTGGCGGGGACACCGGTTCGTTCGGGCCGAGGTACCACGTCGTCAGGGGGCTGCGCCTGCACGGCGAGCTCGACCTCGGGCTGCTGCGCGGCGCTCTCGACGACGTCGTGGCGCGCCACGAGTCGTTGCGCACCCTGATGTACCAGGACGGTGACTCCTGGCGCCAGGAGATCCAGCCGCCGAGCAGCCCGGCGCTGCTGGTCCGGGACCTCCCGGAGACGGCACCGCGTCCCGCGAGCGGGCGGCGGAGGAGTTCCTCAACGGGCTGGAGGACACCGAGTTCGGCTCACGGGAGATCCCCCACATGAGAGCCGTGCTCGGACGGTTCGACGAGCGCGACGCGGTGCTGGCCCTCCAGGCCCACCATGTGGCCATCGACGGGTGGTCGATGCAGCTGATCATGCGAGACCTGGTCACCGCGTACTCGGCGCGCGCGGGGCGGGGCGCCGCCCCGGCCGACGTCGCCCAGTACCGCGAGTACTCGGCATGGCAGAAGGCGGACCTCGGCGAGGAGTCGCTGGCGGCGGCCCGCGAGTACTGGCGCGCGAAGCTCCACGGGGCGCGGATGCTCGGGGTGCCGGTCGGACGGCGGCGGCCGGAGGACGCGACGCCCGTCTTCGCGGTGCACCGCTTCGTGTTCGACGCCGAGCTGACCAGCGCCCTCCTGACCGCGGCGCGCAACGGCCGCTCGTCGCCGTTCATGGTGCTGCTGGCCGCCTACAACCTGCTTCTGCGCGACACGACCGGGGACGCCGACATCGTCATCCCGACGATCACGTTCGGCCGCGGTCATCCCCGGTTCGACGACACGGTCGGCCCGTTCTTCAACTTCGTCCCCCTGCGGACCGACCTCACGGGATGCGAGACCGTCCGGGACGTGCTGGCCCGCACCCGCGCGACGTGCATCGAAGCGCAGACCCACGAGATTCCGTTCGCCCACATCCTGGCGGAGGCGCCCGAGCTGATGGAGACGTTCGGGGACGACGGCGTCGCGGTGTGCGCCTTCCAGGCGTTCCAGAACGGGCCCAACGGCGGCCGGATGGGAAGTGTGGAGTACACCGAGCTGCGCCGCAGGGTGCTCTTCCAGTCCACCGGGTCGGACATCCCGGACGGTGCGCTGTGGACCATGGAGATCGACCCGTCCGGTGAGATCTTCGGCTGCGTGCGCTACGACCGCAACGAGTTCGACCAGTCCGGCCCCGCCGGTCTGGTCGAGCGATTCGAGCGGTTGCTCAGGCGCGTGGTCACCACCCCGGACTCGGCCGTCTGACGCGGTCCCGTACGACGTGGGAGACCCGATGGTCGATGCGGCTCCGTCCGTGCGGGCGCCGGGGCGCGGCGCGGAACCCGTGGCCGTGATCGGAGTCGGCTGCCGGTTCGCCGGAGGCGCCGATTCCCCGGACGCGTTCTGGGATCTGCTGAAGAACGGCCGCGACGGCATCACCCGGGTTCCGCCGGACCGGTGGAGCGGCTACGCGGACCGCGGCGCGGAGTTCGCCGCGGCGCTGCACCGCGCCACGCCCTGGGGCGGTTTCCTCGACGGGATCGAGAACTTCGACGCCGGTTCCTTCGGCATATCCCCGCGCGAGGCCGAGTTCATGGACCCCCAGCAGCGGCTGCTGCTGGAGGTGGCATGGGAGGCGCTGGAGCACGCCGGTGTCCCTCCGCTGAGCCTCGGGGGCGGCGAGACCGGCGTGTTCGTCGGAATCGGTTCGGACGACTACGGCCGGCGCATGCTCGAGGATCTGCCCCGCATCGAGGCGTGGACCGGCATCGGCGCGGCGCTGTGCGCCGCCGCGAACCGCGTGTCCCACGTGCTGGATCTGCGCGGGCCCAGCCTCGCCGTCGACACCGCGTGCTCGGCGTCGCTGGTCGCGCTGCACCTGGCCTGCCAGAGCCTGCGCGCGGGCGAGGCCCCGCTGGCGATCGCCGCGGGCGTCAACCTGATCGTCTCACCGGGGCAGACCGTCTCGCTGGACGCGGCGGGCGCGCTGGCCCCGGACGGGCGCTCGAAGTCCTTCGCCGCGTCCGCCGACGGGTACGGACGCGGCGAGGGCTGCGGCGTCCTTGTGCTCAAGACGCTCACCGCCGCCCGGCGGGACGGCGACCGGGTTCTCGCGGTCGTCCGCGGCAGCGCGGTCAACCAGGACGGCCGCACGGACGGCATCATGTCGCCGAGCGGGGAGGCGCAGCGGCGTGATCGAACGCGCCTGCCTGCAGGCGGGGGTCGCGCCGGAGACGGTGGACTACGTCGAGGCGCACGGCACCGGCACCCGGCTCGGTGACCCGCTGGAGGCCGCGGCGATCGGCGCGGTCTACGGGGCGGGGCGGCCGCCGGACCGTCCCTGCCTGGTCGGCTCCGTCAAGCCCAACATCGGGCATCTGGAGGCGGCCGCCGGCATCGCGGGCGTCATCAAGGCCGTCCTCGCCCTCGGCCGTGACGAGATTCCGCCGAGCCTCAACGTCACGGAACCGAACCCGGCCGTCGACTGGGACGCGGCGGGGCTGCGGGTCGTCACCGAGCGCACGCCTTGGACGCGCGGCGGGCGATGCCGCCGGGCGGGGGTGTCCGCGTTCGGCTACGGCGGAACCGTCGCCCACGTCGTGCTGGAGGAGGCGCCACCGGAGAAGGACTCGTCCGAAGAGCGCCCGCTCGGGGAGTCGGAACAGGGCAGGCCGACCACGGCCGCCCGCCCGGTCCCGGTGTCGGCGGCGTCGCCCGCGGCCCTGCGGCAGCACTGCGAACGCCTCGCGGACCGGATTTCGCGATGGGAGGGCGGCGTTCCGATGACATCGGTCGGGCACACCCTGGCGCGGCGGCGATCCCATCTGCGGCACCGCGCCGTCGTCGTGGCGGGCGACGCGCGCGAGCTGGCGACCGGCCTGCGGCGGGTCGCCCGCGGTGAGGAGGGCCCCGAGACGTTCGTCGGCTCCGCCCCGGACGGTCCGCCCGGTCTGGTCTGGGTCTTCTCCGGTCACGGGTCGCAGTGGGACGGCATGGGCCGTGAGCTGCTGGAGGCGGAGCCCGCCTTCGCGTCCGTGCTCGACTCGCTGGAGCCGGTCTACCGCGCGGAGCTCGGCGTCTCGCCTCGGCGGCTCCTGGACGGCCGTGACCTCGTCGCGGTCGACCAGGTGCAGGCCATGATCTTCGCGGTGCAACTGGGGCTGGCCGGGCTGTGGCGGTCATGGGGGGTGGCCCCCGACGCGGTGATCGGCCACTCGGTGGGGGAGGTCGCCGCCGCGGTCACGTGCAGAGTGCTGACGCCGGAGGACGGCGCCCGGTTGATCTGCCGCCGATCGCGGCTGCTGCGCCGTGCGGCGGGCCGGGGGGCGATGGCGCTCGCCGTCCTGCCGTTCGACCGGGTGCGGGAGCGGCTCGCCGGGCGCGACGACGTGGTGGCGGCGATCGTGCCCTCCCCGTCGTCCACGGTCGTGTCGGGGGACGCCGCCGCGGTCGGGGAGCTGGTCGCGCGGTGGCGGGAGGAGGGCGTCGTCGTCCACCGGGTGGCCTCGGACGTCGCCTTCCACAGCGCGCACATGGAGCCGCTGCTGGGCGAGCTCGCCGCCGCGGCGGCGGACCTGGCCGCCGCGCCGCCGGAGATCCCCATGTATTCCACGACCCTGTCCGACCCGCGGGCGCCGGTGACGGGCGACGGGGTCTACTGGGCGGCCAATCTGCGCGACCCGGTGCGGCTGGCGGCGGCCGTCGAGGCGGCCGCGGAGGACGGTCACCGAGCGTTCCTGGAGATATCCGGGCATCCGGTGGTGGCCCACTCGATCGACGAGACCCTTTCCGCGCGGGGCGTCACCGGCGCGTTCGTCGGGGCGTCGCTGCGGCGGGGCCGGTCGGCGGACGCGGCGCTGGCGGCGGCGGCCGCGGCACTGCACTGCCACGGGGTGCCGCTCGACTGGGCCGCTCTGCATCCCGGCGGCGGCCTCGTCGATCTGCCCGGAGGCGCTTGGCGGCGCCGTCGCCTCTGGCGGGAGAGCACACCGGCGGGCGCGCCCCGCACCACGGGCGACAGCGAGGGCGACGGCATGGCCGACGACGGGGCGCTCGCACGTTGCTCGGTTCCGAGATCGAGATCGCCGGCGGCTCGCCGCGGCTCTGGCGGACGGTGCTGGACGCCGAACGACGCCCCTATCCGGGCAGCCACACGATCGACGGCGTCGAGATCGTCCCGGCCGCGGCACTGCTCGACGTGCTCCTCGCGGCGGCGTCGGACGGCGGGCCGCCGCCCCTGACCGGGGTGTCGCTGCGGTTCCCGCTCACCGTCGCCGGACGGCGGGAGGTGCAGGTGCTGCGCGAGGCGGGCGGCCTGCGGGTGGCCTCCCGGGCACTGGACGACGGCCACGACGGGGACCGGGCATGGATCACGCACGCCACCGCCGCCGTCGCGGACCGTCTCGGCGCGGCGGCGCCGGAACCGTTCGTCGCGAGCGCAGACCGCGCGGTGCCGCAGGATCCGGAGTCGGTGCGGCGGTACCTCGCCTCGGTGGGCGTCCCGGACATGGCCTTCGACTGGACGATCAAGGAACTGGTGCGGGTGGACGGGCGTACCCGGGCCCGCGTGCTGGCGGCGGCGCCGCCCGGCGCCCCGCCGTCCTGGGCCCCGGTTCTGGACGCCGCGTTCTCCATCGCACCGACCGTCTTCCCGGGCGAGGCCGTGCTGCGGATGGTGGCGCACGTCGAAGGCGTCTCCGTAGGCGGGCCGCCGCCGGCGGATGCCGATATCGAGATAGGTGCGGATCCGGCCGCGGGCGACACGGTGCACGTCCGCATCGCCGACCGGGCGGGCGGGACGGTCGCGCGGCTGGTCGGTGTCCGGTACGCGGAACCGGACCGCGGCCGGATCGCCCGGAGCCCGGAGCAGCTGGTCGGTGAGACGGTCTGGCGTCCGCTGCCGCTGCCGGAGGCTCAGGACGGCCGCCCGTCCGGACGGCTTTTCCTCGTCGACCCCGACCCCGACGCGGCGGAGGAGCTTCGCGCGGGGCTGGCGGCGGTCGGCGCCGCGTGCACGGTCCTGCCGGACCCGGCCGCCCTGGGCCGCGTCCCGGCGGGAGGCGGCGAATCCGCGAACGTGCTGCTGTTGGCCCCGGCTTCGGGGGACGGCGTCCCGGCCGCGGCGATCCGGTCGACGTCGCTGCTCGTCGAGACCGTCCGGCGGCTCACCGCTTTGGGAGCGGAATTCCCGGCCAGGCTGTGGTGCGTCACGACCGGCGTCGTCGAGAGCGCGTCGCCGTCCCGGCTGGCGCACGCCCCGCTGTGGGGCGCCGGCCGGGTCGCCGCGGGCGAGCACCCGGAACTGTGGGGCGGTGTGATCGACCTTCCCGCGGACCGCGTCGGCGCCTCGGCGGAACTCCTGCTGCGTGTCCTGCGGTCCGCGCCGGCGGACGAGGACGTGATCGCCCTCCGCGGCGGCACGGCCACCGTGCCGCGGCTGGTGCGTCCGGCGGCGCCGCCGGTGAGGGCGCCGGTCGAATGCCGCCCGGACGGGACGTACCTCGTCACCGGAGGATTCGGAGCGCTGGGGTTGGAGGTGGCGCGACGGCTCGCCGAGCGCGGCGCCCGCCACATCGTGCTGGCCGGCCGCCGGGGAGCCCCGTCGGCCGAGTCCCCGGACGGACGGGGCGGTGAGCGGGCCCGCGCGCGCGTCGACGCCGTCCGTGCGCTGGAGTCGCTCGGGGCGGTGGTGCGGACGGTGGCCCTCGACATCGCCGATGCCCCGCGAGCCGCGCGCGTCCTCGCGGCGGACGCCCTCGGGCTGCCCCCGATCCGGGGGGTGGTGCACGCCGCCGGGGTCCTGGACGACCGGCCGGTCATGGACGTGGACGAGGAGTCGCTGCGCAGGGTCATGCGCCCCAAGGTCGAGGGCGCATGGGTTCTGCACCGCCTTTTCCCCCCGGGCAGCCTGGACTTCCTGGTCCTGTTCTCGTCCTGCGGCCACCTGCTCGGCCTCCCGGGCCAAGCCGGTTACGGTGCCGCCAACGCCTTCCTCGACGCCCTCGCCGCGCACCGCCGTGCCGAGGGCGGCGGGGAGACGATGAGCCTCGGCTGGACGTCGTGGCGCGGCATGGGCATGGGCGCCGGCGAGATCGTCGGCATGGAGCTGGAGGCACGCGGCGTGACCCGTGTCTCGGCGGCCGAGGCGTTCGCCGCGTGGGACTACGCGGCCGCGCGGGGCGGCGCCCACTACGCGGTGCTCGGCCTGGCCGCGCCGTCCGGCGGCGGGCGGCGCCCGCCGCTGCTGCGTGAACTGGGGCCGTCCGCCGACCCGGATCCGGAGCGCCCGGCCGACGGGTCCGGCCCGGTGGGCTCCGGCGACGGGGGCGGTGCGCAGTGGTGGGCGGACCTGGCGCCGGAGGAGCTGCGCTCGCGGCTGCTGGACGACGTCGCCGCTCAGGTCGCCGGAGAGATGAGGCTGCCCGTACGGGAGCTGGACTCCCGGCGCCCGCTGGTCGAGCAGGGGCTCGACTCCATCATGACCGTCGTGATCCGGCGCCGTTTGGAAAGGCGGTTCGCGGTCGGCCTGCCCACCACCCTGCTATGGAACCGGCCGACCGTCGCCGCCATCGCCGAATACCTGGCGGATCTGCTCTCCGCGGCGGACGCGGACAACGGCGCCGGGGCATGATGCGGAGAACATGTGATGCGGGGGACACCGTCGGACAGAGAGCAGGGAGACGACGCATGGTGATCATAGCCGGGAAAATGTACGTGCCGGCGGAAGTGCGAGACCGCTGGGTGGCCGACCATCGCGACGCGATAACCCGGGCCCGGGCGATGCCGGGATGCGTGGACCTCTATCTGTCGGCCGACCCGCTCGAAAGGGATCGCGTGAACATGTACGAGTGCTGGGAGACCGAAGCGGAGCTCGACGCCTGGCGGGCGGTCGCGGACCCGCCGCCGAAGCCGGAGGGCTTCAGGGCGGACGTCCACATGTACGAGATCGGCGCCGTCGGCCCTCCGTTCCGTGACCAGGGCGCGCCGCGGCCGGTCTGACCCCGGCGCCCCGGGGCGGCCGGTCCGGGTCCGGCCGCCCCGGGGAGGGGAGCGGCAGGCAATTCGGGAGATGCCGCGCGGCTTTCGGTTGGCAATCATGAATCTGTAAAGGCCGGCGGCCAGGGTACGGCCGGCCCCGGGCAAGCCACCGATCCTGACCGAGCGGAGTTCCACATGGACCTCGTGTTCAATCCCTTGGAGTACCGGACTCAGGACGATCCATATCCCGTTTACGCCCGCCTCCGGGAGGAGGCGCCGCTCTACCACAACGAGGATTTGGACTTCTGGGCGCTCTCCCGTTACCGCGACATCGAGAAATGCCTGCGCGACTTCACCCGGTTCTCCAACCGCAACGGGCCGCTGATGGAAAAGGATTTCTGGAAACCGGATTCGGATGGCATGCATTCCCTGGTCGCGATGGACCCGCCCAGGCACACCGTCTACCGGAAGCTGATCTCGGGGAGCTTCACCCAGCGGGCCGTCACGGCGCTGGAACCGCAGATCGAGGAGCGGGCGAAGCGGTACGTGGACGAGGCGGTCGAGCGAGGCGAGTTCGACGCCATGACCGACGTCTTCAAGAAGATCCCGCTGGACGCGCTGGCCATGGTCGTCGGGATCCCGGAGGAGGACCGGCCGCACATGCAGCGCATGCTGGACGGCACCATCCACCGCGAGGACGGGGCGGACTTCATCACCCCGGAGCAGATGCAGGCCTTCGAGGACCTGACCGCCTACTACACCGGGCTGGTCGCCGAACGCCGGCGGCGGCCCTGCGACGACCTCCTGTCGAACGTGCTCGCCGCCGAGGTCGAAGGCAAGCGGATGACGGACCGCGAGGTCGTCGCCCTTCTCCATCTGCTCGGGGGAGCCGGCACCGAGACCACGATCGAGATGCTCGGGAACGCCTGGTACTGGGCGTGGCGGCATCCCGACCAGCGGAAGCCGGCCCTGGACGGCGAGGTCGTCCCCGGCTGGGTGAACGAGACGCTGCGGTACGACTCGTCCGTTCAGCTCGCGATCCGCGTCGTCACCGAGGACGTCGAGATGTACGGCCGGACCATCCCCGAGGGGGCGCAGATGCTTCTGCTGATCGCCTCGGGAAACCGTGACGCCGATGTCTTCCCCGACCCCGACAGGTACGACCTGAACCGGGACGCGGCGCCGATCCTCAGCTTCAGCGGCGGGCCTCACCATTGCGTCGGACACCTCCTCGCCCGGCGGCTGGCCAAGACGACCCTCTCCGAACTCGCCGCCGCGTCGCCGACTACGAGATCGACTCCGAAGGCGTGAAGCGCGTGCGCCGTGCCATCGTGCACGGGTTCAGTGCCCTGCCGACGGCGGTCACGCCCCGCTGAACACCCCGCCCTGCCCACCGAGACCGGCGGAGGACGACCGATGCCCGAACACGACGTGGCCTCCGGCCTCATCGAATACATCGAGGAGAACCTGCTGCCCGCGGGCGTGATCGGGCCGATCGGCGAAACCAGCCCGCTCCTCGAGATGGGTGTGCTCGACTCGCTGAAAACGGCGATGCTGCTGAACCACATCCGGGAACGCCACGGCGTCCGGGTCCCGCCGCTGATGATCGAGTACCGGAACTTCCAGGACGTGCGGAGCATCGCCGCCGTGGTGGGCCGCCTCCTGGATTCGCCTCGGGACGGTGACGGGCGCGGACTGGACTGATCGCGAGGACGTGCGCCCGAACGGAGCCGGAGCCCGTTCGGGCGCACGTCCATGCCCGCACGTCCATGCCCGCCGGACCGGCGGGCCGGACCGGCGGGCCGGTCCCCGCCCCCCGGGCCCGCCGCCCGGCTCGGGGGGCGGGGACGATCAGGTGTCGCCCCGGAAGCGCCCGATGACCGGCGCGAACGCCTCCATGTGCGGTTCGAGCACGGTGAGGCAGGAGAAGCCGAACCGGTCGGCGTTATCCCGTATCCGGGCGGCGATCTCGTCGACGGTCCCGATCAGCATGAAGGGCGTCTCGAGCAGTTCGTCGGCGGTGAAGAACGGCATCTGCTGCTCGACCATCCGGTGCGCCGTGCCGACGCGGTCGTCGGTCACCACGACCGCCTGGACGAGTTGGTGCAGCTCGATGTCGTCCGCCCGGCCGCCCGCCCGCTCCCGGACGAAGCGGATCCGCTCGTCGGCCTCCGCCGCCGTCGCCACCCGCAGGGCCCCGGGCTCTCCGGCGAGCGGGACGAGCCCGCTCAGCGACACCGTGTCCGCCCTGCGCGCGGCCAGATCCAGCATCCGGTCGCCCATCCCGCCGACGATGAGCGGCGGGCCCGTGCCGTTCAGTCCGTGTCGCTGCTGCGGGGCCAGCGCGGGGAAGTCGAACATCGTCCGGACCTGCTCGCCCTGGGGGTAGCCCCCCGAACCGAAGATCTTCTCTAGCTCGTCCAGGGCGCTCTCGAGCCGGTCGACGCGCTCGTCGAGCCGCCCCCACGGGAGGCCGGCCTCGTCGAACTCCCAGCGCATGTGACCGACGCCCACGCCGAGCTCCAGCCGGCCGCCGGTGAGCAGGTCCGCGGTGGCCACCTCGCGGGCCAGCACGTGCGGGTTCCACAGGCCGATGTTGACGACCAGGGTGCCGACCCGCGCGCGGCGTGTGGCCGCGGCGGCGGCGACCAGCGGTGAGAACGGGGCGGGCGACTCGAAGTGGTCGGAGCTGAAGATCGCGTCGTAGCCGTGCTCCTCCGCGGCGCGGCAGTACTCGGTGAAACCGTCCGCGGACCGGATCGCGAAGATGTTGCAGCTGAATCTGAAGTCGCGCATGCTGCCGCCTCCCCTGGGCGTGTCGTAGATGTCCGCCGCGCCGTGCGCGGCGTGCGGTACCCCGTCCGGGCCCGCCGGGCGGGTTCCCGTCAGCGCTTGACGGCCAGCGTCATTCCGTCGGCGAAAGGAATCATGCTGATGGCGACACGCTCGTCACGGTGCAGCCGCGCGTTGAATTCGCGCAGTGCTCGGGTCTCCGAGTCGCGCGCGGTGGCGTTCGCCACGGCACCGTGCCACAGGACATTGTCGACCACGATCAACCCGCCCCTCCGCAACAGCACCAGGGCTCCTTCGAAGTACGTCTGATAGTCCTCTTTGTTGGCGTCGATGAAGACGAGGTCGAAGGATTCGGCCGCCCCTCGCTCCGCGAGGAGGGAGGCGAGCGACCGCCGGGCGTCACCGATCCGCAGGTCGACCTTGTGGGCGACGCCCGCCCGTTCACAGAAGTCGAACGCCATATCGGCCCATTCTTCATTCTGCTCCAGGCCGACCACCAGGCCGTCTTCCGGGATCGCCAATGCCGTGGACAGCAGGCTGTAGCCCGTGAAAACCCCGATCTCCAGGGTTCGCCGAGCACCCGAGGCCATGGCCAGAACGCTCAGGAACTGTCCCTCTTCTGGAGGTACCTGCATCAGCCCGAAAGGCGTGTCCGCAGTCTTCTCCCGCAATTCCTGGAGGAGTTCCGATTCACGCAACGAAACGGCGGATATATAATCCTGCAGGGTGTCGTTCAGAATAACTTGAAGTCTCATCGATCCCCCGCCCGTGTCGCGGATCAGGATTGGCCGCCGGTTTTATGATCGCATCGGGAATGCCGGGGGGCATCTTTCGGAATGCGCTGGGAGCGGCCGCGGCGGCCGGGCGGGGGAGCGGACGGCGACGATGAGGGGAGCGCGGTCAGGCCAGGTTGTAGGTGATGTGCTGGACGCCGTTCGGGAGGGTCTCGGTGTCGGCGAGTTCGAAGGCCGTCTTGGCGGCCAGGCCCTCGAACAGGCGGCGGCCCTTGCCCACCGCGACCGGGAAGAGGAGCAGGTGGAGCTCGTCCAGCAGCCCCTCCGCCAGCAGCCACTGCACCAGGGTGATGCTGCCGCTCACGTTGATCTTCGTGCCGGGCTGCCGCTTCAGCTCGGCGACCTCCTCGGCGAGGTTCGCGCCGATCACCGTGGAGTTGTTCCAGTCCGCACTCTTCAGCGTGCGCGAGACGACGAATTTGGGAACGTTGGTGAGATACTCCGCCTCCGGGCCGCTCTGGCCGCCGAAGACACCGGCGAAGTACTCATAGGTGTTGCGGCCCAGCAGCATCGTGTCCCCGGCCGTCATGAGCGAGCGGATCGTCGCACCGAACTCCGGGCTGTGATACGGACCGACCCACTCCGGCTCTCCGTCCACGACGCCGTCGAGGGTGATTGACATTCCTGCGGCTAGCTTTCTCATGGACTCAAGGGTATTACAGGCCGATCATTTTTCCCACCGAATCGGCGAAGAGCACGCCCGAGGATGCCGGGCGAGTCGCACGACGTCCAACATCGGGTTGGTGCGGCCGCCGCCCACCATGCCCACCGGAGCATCGGGGAAACATCGAGTGCGACTAGCAGGCACCCACATCAAAGGCATCGGCATCCACCTGCCCGAGAGAATGAGCACCGAAAGTGCCGTTGCCCAGGGACTTTATGACGCCGACGAACTCGATCTGCACGGCATCACGTCGGTAGCCGTCGCGGGCCGCGAACCGGCTCCCGAAATGGCCCGCCGGGCGGCCGGGCAAGCACTCGCGCGCTGCGGGCACGAAGCCCCGGACCTGGACCTGCTCTTGTACGCCACCACCTGGCATCAGGGGCCCGAGGGCTGGCTGCCGCATTCCTATCTCCAGCGCCATCTGGTGGGCGACGGCGTCCCCGCGACCGAGATACGCCAAGGCTGCAACGGCATGTTCACCGCGATGCGGCTGGCCTCGTCCCACCTCCGGGCGGAGCCGGGAGGGAACGCCGCCCTCTTGGTGGCGTCCGACAATTACGGCACGCCGCTGGTGAACCGGTGGGACATGGGCCGCGGGTACATCGCCGGCGACGCGGCGACCGCGATGCTGCTCACCAGGGAGCCCGGATTCGCCGAGCTGCTCTCCGTGTGCTCCGCCACCGTCTCCTCGGCGGAGGAGATGCACCGCGGAGACGAGGATCTGTTCCCTCCGGGCATCACGCTCGGGCGGGGCCTCGACTTCGGGGCGCGCAACGCCGAGTACCTGCGGCGAGCGCGGAACCGGCCCCTCGGCACCACCGCGCTGCTCGAGATCCAGCGGAGAACGCTGGAAGTCGTCGACACGGCACTGGCCGAGTCCGGCATTTCCATCGCGGACGTCACCCGCGTGGCCTTCATGAACGTCTCCAAGGAGATCGTCGAGCAGCGCTGCATGGCGGCGCTCGGCCTTCCGATGTCCAGATCGACGTGGGACTTCGGCGCGACGGTCGGCCACTGCGGCGCCAGCGACCAGGTCCTGGCCCTCGACCACTTGCTGAGCGCGGGCGGGCTGCACCCCGGTGACCACCTGCTGATGCTCGGTACCGGCCCGGGGGTTCTGCTGTCCGGCGCCGTCGTCCGGATCCTGGACACTCCTTCCTGGCTCAACCGAACCTGACCGGCAGCCGCTCGATCCCGTTCGTGAAGCTCGACCGGAGCCTGCGCGCCGGTCCGTCGGGGGCGATCCCGGGAGCACGGTCGGCGAGCTGCCCGAACAGTGTCCGCAACTGGAGCAGGGCGAGCCGCCGCCCCAGGCAGAAGTGCGGGCCGCCCCCGCCGAACCCGAGGTGCGGGTTGGGGTCCCGCCCGATGTCGAAGGCGGCCGGGTCGGCGAAGACGTCGGCGTCGCGGTTGGCCGAGCTGTAGAAGAGCACGACCTTGTCCCCTTCGGCGATCCGCCGCCCCGCCACCTCGGTCGCGCACGTCGCGGTCCTGCGGAACAGGTTCACCGGGCTCGTCCACCGCACGATCTCCTCCGCGGCGGCCGGAAGGAGGGCACGGTCGCCCAGCAGCCGCCGCCACTGGTGCGGATGCTCGAAGAAGGCGAGCATCCGCCCGCGGCCGCGTGCGCGGTCGTCTCGGTCCCCGCGATCGCCAGCATGAGCACGATCATGAAGAACGCGTCCGTGGTCAGTGCCTCGCCGTGCTCGCCGGCGGCCAGCAGTCGCGACACGATGTCGTCCCGCGGCTCCTCCCGGCGGCGTTCGGCCAGGTCGGCGGCATAGGCGTACAGCTGCGCGGCGGCGTCCCGCCGGAACGCGCCCGGGCCCGCCGCCCCCTCCGCCCGGCCGCCGCCGGTGGTCCCGGACTCGTCGGCGAGCCGGCCGATGATGTCGGCCAACAGGCCGTGCTCGTCGCGCGGCGCGCCGATCAGCTCGCACAGCACGCGCGCGGGGAGCGGCGCCGCGATGTCGCGGACGAAGTCGGCCGCGCCCCGCCGCGCCGCCGTATCGAGCAGGCCCGCGCAGATCTCGCCGATCCGCTCCCGCAGCCCGTCGACGGCCCGCGGGGTGAACATGCGGCCGACGAGGGCGCGCTGCACGGTATGCCGCGGCGGGTCCATGTTGATCATCATCAGTCGCTGTCGGCGGGCCGCCTCCGCGGGAAGCTCGTCGAACAGGGCCAGGCGCCGGTGCGAGGAGAAGACGCGGGTGTCCCGCGAGACCCGCGCGATGTCGCGGTGCCGCGTGACGGCCCAGAATCCGGGCCACCCATCGCCGCCTCCCGTCTCGTGCCAGTGAACCGGGGAGTGCTCGCGCAGCCGGGCGAAGTGATCGTACGGGGGCCCCTCGCGCGCGTACGAGTCCGGGTCGACGAGGTCGATCCCGGCTGCCGTGCCCATGCCGTCCGTCACACGATCGGCGCCGCGTCCACGCCCATCCGGGCCTTCGACAGCTCCCGGCTCGCGGCGGACGACAGGAAGACCGGGCCCGCGTGGGTGTGCACCATGGACAGGTCGCGCCAGATGCGCTCGATGCGGCCGCCGTTCCGCAGGGAGCCCGTGCCGACCGTGCGGAAGAGGCGGTGCTCCACCGCGCGCCAGCACATCGACACGACCTGGCCGCAGATCACGGCGAGGCGCAGGTCCGCGTCCCCGGTGAAGGCGCCTTCCCGTCCGGCGGTGTCGTGCCACTGCTGGACGACGTTCATCACGGCGGCCTCCGCGGTGGCGATCGTCCCGATCGCCTCGCCGTGCCAGAGCTGGTAGTCGGGGCTGTCGGACCGGCCGGTGATCGGTGGGAAGAACGTCTGCCGGTCGCGGAGCAGCTCCTCGTAGGCGTCCAGGCGCCTTGCGCCATGCCCACCGCGAGCGCGGCAAGCCCGAGGCACATGTGCTGAGCAGGCCGCCCGCGTACTGGCGGTCACCGTGCACGTCGAGGCCGGGCGTGCCCGCGGACACGTCGGCGTTGACGACGTGCACGGATCTGAGCGCGAAATGCTCCGGGACGCTGGCCCCGTCGATCACGATGCTGTGCGACCCGCTTCCCCTGAGCCCGAGGTGGTCTCCCCAGTCCTCGGCGAGCCGCCAGTCCCTTCGCGGCACGATGAACGCCATCGGTTCCGGAGGGAGCCGGCGCCGGGCGAGACGAGCGTGTGGCCGAGGAAGTGCGTCGCGTAGGGCGCGCCGGAGCAGTAGCGCCACGTTCCGCTGATCAGCCATCGTCCGTCGGGGCCTTGTTCGGCCTTGCCGCCCGGTGCCGCCACCGCGGGGCAGATGAAGTCCCCGGTGCCGAAGAGTTCCTCCTGCGCCTCTTCCCCGAAGAGGCTCGCCACGTTGAGCGCGTGCGCCGCGCCCAGGCTGTACATCCAGCCGGTGGACGGGCATCCGCGCGCGAGCGCCATCGACACCCGCAGGAAGGTCTCGATCCCGAACCCGTATCCGCCGTAGCGGCGCGGTACGAGAATCCGGTAGAGGCCGGCGTTCACCATGGCCTCGTGCGTGTCGGGGGCGCAGTAGGTCCGCTTCTCGGTCTCCGCCTGCCGCTCGACGAGCGTCGCCGCGATGGCCTCCGCCCGCGCGATGATCTCACTCGGCGCGAGGTCCGGCTCGGGCGGAACGTGCGCCCCTCGTCCGCACACGGTGGTTCGGCCTGCCATCGCGCATCTCCTTCACAGTGCAGGAAGTTCACAACGAGCGTCACATCGCCGCCTCGCGGCGCGCATCTCCGCGATTGCGCCCGGGATTCCGGCCCGGGAAACCACGTGCGGCCCGGTCGCCCCGTTCCGCCGCCGACCGACCGCGGCCGGGGCGGAACGGGGCCCGCGGGCTCAGCCCGCGGCCGTCCGGTACTCCCGCAGATGCTCGCTGATCAGCGGCGCCTCGGCCGCGAGGAGCTCGTCCGGCGTCCCGGTGAACATGATCTCTCCGCCGTCCCGGCCACCGCCCGGGCCCACATCGATGACCCAGTCCGCCTGGGCGATCACCGAGAGGTTGTGCTCGATGACCACGACCGTGTTGCCCCGGTCGACCATGCCGTTCAGCAGGTTCAGCAACATGTCGATGTCGGACATGTGCAGTCCCGCGGTGGGCTCGTCGAGGATGTAGAGCCCGCCGGTCTTCGCCAGCTGGTCGGCGAGCTTGATCCGCTGCCGCTCTCCGCCGGACAGGGTGCTCAGCGACTGCCCGAGCCCCAGGTAGGCCAGCCCGGTCTCGAGCATGCCGTCCAGCTTCGAGCGGACCTGCTTCTCGGTGAAGAACTCCGCGGCCTCGGCCGCGGACATGTCCAGGACGTCGGCGATCGAACGGTCGCGGAGGCGGTGGGCGAGCACCTCCTCCTTGAAACGGCGGCCGTCGCACGTGTCGCAGTGCGTGGTGATGGGGTCCATGTAGCGATCTCGGTGATGAGGACACCGCGCCCCTGGCACTCCTCGCAGGCACCGTCCGAGTTGAAGCTGAACAGGCTCTCCTTGACGCCGCTCGCCTTGCCGAACAGCTTCCTGATCGGGTCCATGAGCCCGAGGTAGGTCGCCGGCGTGGAGCGCGAGGACTTCGCGATCGGAGACTGGTCCACGAAGACGGCCTCCGGGTGCGCGGCCCGGAGCGCACCGAGGATCAGCGAGCTCTTGCCCGCGCCGGCGACCCCGGTGACCACCGTGAGCACGCCCGACGGAACGTCGACCGAGACGTTCTTGAGGTTGTGCAGCGAGGCGTTCTCGATCTTCATGACGCCGTCCGGCTCGCGCAGTCGGTCTTCACCTTGCCCGACCCGCGCAGGCTCGTCCCGGTGACCGTCTCGGTCGCCAGGAGCTCCTCGACCGGCCCCTCGAAGACGATCCTGCCGCCGGCGTCGCCCGCGCCCGGGCCGATCTCGACGACGTGATCGGCGATCGCGATGACGTCGGGATCGTGCTCCACCACCAGGACGGTGTTGCCCTTGTCCCGCAACGCGCGCAGGAGCGCGTTGAGCTGCCCCACGTTCCGCGGGTGCAGCCCGGCGCTCGGCTCGTCGAAGAAGTAGGTCAGCCCCGTCAGGTCGCTTCCCAGGTGCTTGACCATCTTCAGCCGCTGGCCTTCGCCCCCGGACAGGGACGTGGTGGCCCGGTCGAGGCTGAGGTAGCCGAGCCCGATCGCCTCGATCCGCACGAGCGACTCGCGGACGGTCTCCGTCATCGGTCCCCGCACGCCGTCGTCCAGTCCCGCGAGGAGCTCGGCGAGGTCACTGATCTGCATCCGGGACCATTCGGCGATGTTCCGGCCGCCGATCCGGGTGGCGAGCGCCGTGGGATTGAGCCGGGCACCGTCGCAGTCCGGGCACGGGCCTTCCGCGATGAACCGCTTGGCCATCTCGCGCGTCTTCTCGCCCAGCGATTCGATGTCGCGCTTCAGGTATTTCTTGGTGAAGGCGGCGACCAGTCCCTCGTACTTGATGGTCTGCGTCCGGCCGTTCTTGTAGGTGAGGTCGACGGTGCCCTCGACGCCGTGGAGCAGCGTGTGCCATTCCTCCTCGGAGTAATCGCTCAGCCGCTTCTTCGCGTCCAGTCCCTCGTAGTTCGCGTAGTACTGCCAGCCGGGGCTGCCGACCGGATAACCGGGCACCAGGATCGGGCCCTCGTCGAGCGATTTCGTGCTGTCGAGCATCAGGTCGGGGTCGGGCCGGAGGGCGCGCCCGATCCCCTCGCACCCCGTGCACATCCCGTTGGGAGCGTTGAAGGAATACAGGGAGGGATGGACCGGCCCGGGCTCGGTGTGCTGCGCGAACAGCACCCGGATCAGCGAGTAGACATCGGTGATCGTCCCGACGGTGGACCTGGCGTTCCCGGTCAGCGGCTGCTGATCGACCACGATGGGGGCCGTCAGGTTCAGGACGGCCTCGACGTGCGGCCGCTCGTACTTGGGGAGCTGGTTGCGGACCGATACGGGGAAGGCCGCGTTCAGCTGGCGCTGCGCCTCCACCGCGACGGTGTCGAAGGCCAGGGACGACTTGCCCGATCCGGACACGCCGACGAAGACGGTGATCCGATCGCGCGGGACGACCAGCGAGACGTCCTTGAGGTTGTTCTCGCGGGCGCCGACGACGCGGATGCCGGGACCGTTCCGCTGTGCCTCCGGGGCCGGGTCCCGCCGGTGCGATGTGCCGCCGCTCATGAGGTCGCCTCCTTCTCGGGCATGTACTCGCCCAGCGCGTTGCGCGGACGGCCGCTGACGGACTCGAAGAGGGCGAGGATGAGCACGCCGCCGATGACGAGCATCACCGCCGCGACACGAAGCGCCATCCAGTACCCGTCGGCCGCGGCGTCGCCGGGGGCCACGCCGGCGCCGATCTGATCGGCGGTCTCCCGGAGCGCGAGCGTCACCAGGAAGGCGAGGCCGATCGCACCGCCCACCTGCTGCATCGCGGTCTGCACTCCGGACGCGAGTCCCGCGTTCTCCGTGGTGACGTTGTGCAGGGCGGCGTTGGCGGTGGTCGGGAAACACAACCCGCTGAAGAGGCCGAACACCGCCATCCCCGGGAGCACCCCGCTGAGGTACGAACTGTCGGCGTCGACCATGAAGGTCGTCATGAGCAGCCCCACCGCGGATCCGAAGAAGCCGATCGCCAGGACGGGCTTGACTCCGAGGTTCGCCATCATCCCGGCGCCGATGCCGACGCCCACGCCGATGCCGACACCGAGCGGGAGGTAGCCGAGCCCGCCCTCGAGCGGCGAATATCCCAGAACCTGCTGCTCGAACAAGGTGAGCAGGAAGACGTAGGAGAAGAACCCGGACGCCTGGAACAGCGTGATGAAGTTGGTCGTCGCGCGGGTGCGGTTGGCGAGCGCCCGGAGCGGGATGAGCGGCTCGCGCGTGCGGACCTCCACGAGGACCAGCAGCGCGAGCAGAGCCACGCCGCCCAGGAGGGGCAACAGGACCTGCCACGCCCCCCAGTCGTGGGTGGACGCCTGCAGGAGCCCGTAGACGATGGCCACGAGGCCGCTGGTGCCGAGCACGGCGCCGGGGAAGTCGATGCGGCTGTAGCGGTCCGCCATGCGGCTCTCCGGAACCACCCGAGAGGCCATGAACAGCGTGATGAGGGCGACGGGGATGTTGATGTAGAAGACCCATCTCCAGTTCGCCAAGTCGGTCAGCACCCCGGACAGGACCGTGCCGAGCACGCCGCCCAGCCCGGAGACGCCGCCCCAGATGCCCAGCGCCTTCGCCCGCTCCTTCGTGTCGGTGAAGAGCACGGCGATCAGCCCGAGCGACGCGGGCGCCGCCAGCGCCTCTCCGGCGCCCTGCAGGAACCGGCCGCCGATCAGCATGCCGGGGTTCACCGCGGCGGCGCAGATCGCCGACGCCACTCCGAAGGTGACCACCCCGGCGACGAAGATCAGCCGTCGGCCGAAGATGTCGGAGAACCGGCCGCCGAGCAGGAGGAGGCCCCCGGCCATGAGCACATAACCGTTCACGACCCAGGCCAGCCCCGAATCGGACACCTCTAGGTCGCTTTGGATCGCCGGCAGCGCGATGTTCACCACCGTCATGTCCAGGGTGAGCATGAACTGGATGAGGCACAGCACCCACAGCGCGGTCCATCGCCGGGGATCGGGGGCAGGCTCGGGCTGGGCGTCCGCCGCCCGCGGGGTCACGGGATCCATCGTCTGTCCCTTTCACTCGAAGTCCTGCGTGAGTGTCGTGAGGGGAGTTACGTCTTCCCACCTGCACGACGAACGGGGACGCGCGAGATGGACAGCCTTCGAGCAGACCTTCCGGAAAAAATCGGCACACACGCGGATTTGTCTCCGCAATCGTGCGCCTACCTGGTGTTTCCCGGTATCGCGCGTCGGCGATGCACTAACGTGAGACGGGAAGTTGATCAAGAACGGCCGGACATCGTGCGGCGCAACAGGACGCACTAATTCCGACATACGGGACAAATCGGGGGGTTCTTATGGAGGAAGTCATCTCACGGGACGGCACCCGGATCGCCTACGAACGGTCCGGCGACGGACCACCGGTGATCATCGTCGGGGGCGCGTTCGCCGACCGGAACACCGGTGCCGCCCTCGCGGAGGCGTTGGCGGCGCACTTCACCGTGGTGACCTATGACCGGCGCGGCCGCGGCGCGAGCGGCGACACGCCCCCGTACGCCGTGGAACGCGAGATCGAGGATCTCGAAGCCCTCAACGAGGCGCTCGGCGGTTCCGCCGCCCTGTACGGCAACTCGTCCGGCGGCTGCCTCGCCCTGGAGGTCGCCGCCCGGAACCCCCTCCCGCGGGTCGCCGTGTTCGAGCCTCCCTACCGATTCGACGAGGGCCCGCGGCCGGACCCGGAGCTTCGGGAGCGGCTCGAGCGGCTCGCCTCCGAGGGCCGCCGTGCCGAGACGGTCGAGCACTTCCTGACGGCCGCCATGAACATCCCGCCGCAGGGCGTCGAGCACATGCGCCAGATGCCCATGTGGCCGGGGCTGGAGGCGATCTCGCACACGCTTCCCTACGACGCCGCGCTCGTCGGGGACCGCTCGTGGCCGGCCGACAGGATGGCCGGCCTCAAATCGCCCGCACTGGTCATCGCGAGCACGGCGAGCGCCCCGTGGCTCCGGCACACCGCCGAGAAGGCCGCGGAGGCGCTGCCCGCGGGCGAGCACGCCAGTGTGGACGGCCCGCCCCACGACGCGGGCCCGGACGAACTCGAGCCCGTGCTCGTTCCTTTCCTGCGCGGCTGAGCCCGGCGGCGGCTCGCGCCGGGGGGAGGCGTCCGCTCTCACAGCGGGACGTTGCCGTGCTTGCGCGGCGGCGGCGGATCCGCCTTGTCCCGGAGCATGGCCAGGCCGCCGGCGACCGCGGCCCGCGTCCGCGCCGGGTCGATCACATCGTCGACGAGACCGCGCTCCGCCGCGTAGTAAGGATGCATGAGCTCACGGGCGTACTCGTCGACGAGCACCGCCCGCAGCGCCGCCGGGTCGTCCGCGTCCGCCAGCTGCTTGCGGTGGACGACGTTGACGGCGGCCTCCGCGCCCATCACCGCTATCTCGTTCGACGGCCATGCCAGCGACAGATCGGTGCCTATGGAGCGGGAGTCCATCACGATGTAGGCGCCGCCGTAGGCCTTCCTGAGGATCACCTGGATCCGCGGGACGGTCGCCTCGCAGTAGGCGTACAGCAGCTTGGCCCCGTGCCGGATCACACCCGAATGCTCCTGGTCGGTGCCGGGCAGGAATCCCGGTACGTCGACCAGCGTCACCAGCGGAATACCGAAGGCATCGCAGAACCGGACGAAACGTGCTGCCTTCTGCGCGGCGGCGGCGTCCAGGACCCCGGCGAGCCAGGTGGGCTGGTTGGCGACGATCCCGACGGAGCCCCCGTCGATCCGGGCCAGCGCGCAGATCACGTTGGGCGCCCAGCTCTCGTGCAGTTCGAGGAACTCGCCGTCGTCCACCAGTTCGCCGATGACGAGCCGCATGTCGTAGGGCTTGCTGGGGTCGGCCGGGACGATCTCGGCCAGCCGTGGCCGCGCATCGTCGGCCGCACCGCGGGGCGGCCCCGCCGGCACGGGTTCGAGGTAGTTGGAGGGCAGCAGCGAGAGGAGGTACCTCACCTCCTCGAGGCACGTCTCCTCGTCGTCGTAGAGAACGTGGCCACGCCCGAATGCCGCCCGTGCACCTCGGCGCCGCCGAGTTCGGCGTGGCTGACCCGCTGACCGCTGACCGCCTCCACGACATCGGGCCCGGTCAGGTACATCTGTGCGGTGTCGCGGACCATGAAGGTGAAGTCCGCCAGCGCCGGCGAGTAGGCGGCACCGCCGGCGCACGGCCCGAGCACGACGCTGATCTGCGGGATCACGCCGGACGCGCGGACGTGCCGGCGGAAGATCCCCCCGTACCCGTTGAGCGCCATCACCCCCTCCTGGATCCGGGCGCCCCCGCTGTCGTTCAGCCCGATGAGAGGAGCACCGTTGGCGATCGCGAGGTCCATCACCTTGTGGATCTTTGATGCGTGCGCCTCACCGAGCGACCCTCCGAAGATCGTGAAGTCCTGGGCGTAGACGAAGACGCGGCGGCCGTCGACCGTCCCCGATCCGGTGATCACCCCGTCCGTGTGCGGCATGGCGGTCCCGTCGCCGCGTGCGTGTCCGCGGCGGTACATGTTCAACTCGACGAACGTCCCTTCGTCGAGCAGGAGCTCCAGCCGTTCCCGGGCGGTGCGCTTGCCGAGCCCGTGCTGCCGCTCGATCGCCGCGCGGCGGCCGGTCACGATCCGTTCGCGCAACTCCGCGCGCTCCTGCTCGGGAGAAGCGGCACGCGCCCGCGGCGGTCCCGCCCAGTGGGCTCCGTTCCTCTCCTTTCCGCGGGCGGGGCGCGGCCGAGGCACCGGCACGGGGACGAAGTCGGCCTCCGAAGTGCTCACGGGATTCCTTTCTCGGTCCTCGCGCCCGGCGGACCGCGCCGCTACCAGGGCACTTCCCGGACGCGACGAAAACATCATCAGCGATATCAGGGTGCCTTATCGCGCCATTGACACCTTCTTCGATCATGCTTTCGCGCAATATTTAACAATAACACCGTAATTTAATTTGCCACTTTCGGGTGCGGACAATGAAAACGGACCCCGGCACCAGCAAGAGGGAGCCGATGCGCCGGCTCTGCCCGGAGGCATCGGAAGCGAATCGAGCATGAGCAATCTGGAAGACGACGATAGGTGCGGACGTGGCTAGAGTTCGGACCGGTGGAGGATGAATCACAAAAGACTGATTCGCTCCCACTCCAACCTGATGTCCACCACTGAAACGGAGGAAAGTGGTGAAGAGCAAGAGCCGAGGCAGGCTCCTGTCCATGGCCGGCGTCACCGCGGTGCTCGGAGGGGGCCTGATCATGGGCGCCCAGACCGCATCCGCGGCGGCGCAGACGGCCACCGTCACCCCGTCGAGCGGCCTGTCCGACGGCGCCACGGTGCAAGTCGCCGCGGCCGGCTTCGACGCCGGCGACGTCCTGACCGCCGGTCAGTGCGCGACCGTCGGCTCGAAGATCGCCTGCAACCCCGCCAACCAGACCGAGTTCACCGCCGACGCCGGCGGCAGCGCGTCGACCACGATGGTCCTCAACCGCACCTTCGTCGGCGCCTACGTCGACGGCAGCGGTTCCGCCGGCACCGTCGACTGCGGCACCGCGTCCTGCTTCATCGGCGTCGGTGACTTCGCCGGCCAGGGCGCGGCCCCCGTGCCGATCTCCTTCTCGTAACCCGCCTGTCGGCGAGGCCGCCCACCACCGCCCGTGGTGGGCGGCCTTCCCGTGCGTCGGCACCTCCGGCGCCCCAACGGCAATCGGGAAGATGCGGCGCGGGCGCCCCGGGCCCACCGTGTACATGTCGGAGCCCGGTCAGGTCGGACAGGAGGCAGCATGCGCATCGCGGTGATCGGTGGCGGTCCCGGGGGCCTGTACTTCGCCGCGGCGGCAAGGCGGCTCGGGCCCGACGACGAGGTGACGGTATGGGAGCGCAACCCCGCCGACGACGCGTCGGGGTTCGGCATCATCGTCTCCGACTGGTCGCTCGGCGGCGTCGCCGCCGCCGATCCGGCGGTGGACGCGGCGGTGGCCCGGGAGCTGGTCCGCTGGGACGGCATCACCGTCCACGCCGGCGAACGTGCCGCCCGCTCCGGCGGCCACGGTCTCGCCGCGATGAGCCGCGCGAGCCTGCAACAAGCACTGCGGCGCCGCTGCGCCGAGCTGGGCGTCACGCTGATGTTCCGGACGGAGGCGCCGTCGGTGGACGAGCTGGCCGCCTCCCACGACCTGGTGGTCGCCGCCGACGGAGCGGGGTCGCGACCCGGGCGAAGTACGCCGACGCCTTCGGGACCGAAGTCGAGACCGCCGAATCCAAGTACATCTGGCTGGGCACCGATCGGGTCTTCGACGAGTTCGAGCTGCACGTCGTGGAGACCCCGCACGGGCTGATGCAGGTCCACGCCTACCCGTACGGCCCCACCCGTTCCACGTTCATCGTCGACATGCGGGATCCGGTGTGGCGGGCCGCCGGATTCCGCTCGACCGTCCTCGAGCCGGGGGAGAGCGACGGCGAGAGCATCGACCGGTTGCAGCGGCTCTTCGCGGAGATCCTGGACGGTCACCGCCTGATCGGCAGCAACTCCAAGTGGCTCGACTTCGCCACGGTCCGCAACGGGACCTGGCGGCACGGAAACGTCGTGCTCCTCGGAGACGCCGCGCACACCGCCCACTACTCCATCGGACCGGGGATCAAACTGGCGCTCGAGGACGCGCTGGCGCTCGCCACGAACCTGCACGCGCATCACGACGTCCCCGCCGCGCTCGAGGCGTACGAGTCGGCGCGCAAACCGGTCGCGTCCGCCGTCCAGCGCGCGGCCCGCGCGAGCGTCGAATGGTTCGAGGGCATCGATCGGCACGCCCGGCACGATCCGGAGCGGCTCGCGTTCGGCTTCCTCACGCGCAGCCGCCGCGTCGGCTACGGCGACCTGCGCGAGCGCGACGCCGAGTTCGTCGACGGGGTCGCCGCCAAGGTCTTCGGCGACCCGCGGCCGCCGATGTTCCAGCCGCTCCGGCTGCGCGGGCTGACCCTGGAGAACCGCGTGACCGTGTCCCCGATGGGGATGTTCTGCTCCGACGAGGGCACGCCCGGAGAGTTCCACCTCGTCCACCTCGGCTCCAAGGCGCTGGGCGGAGCGGGGCTCGTCATGACCGAGATGGTGGGCGTGTCACCGGACGGCCGGGTCACGCCCGGGTGCACGGGGATGTACGCGCCGGGGCACGAGGCGGCGTGGCGGCGCGTCACCGACTTCGTGCACACCGCGTCCACCGCCGCGATCGGCCTGCAGCTCGGCCACAGCGGACGCAAGGGTTCCGTCCGCCGGCCCGGCCGGGGCGCCGACCACGTCCCGCTGCCGGACGGCAACTGGGACATCGTCGCGCCGTCCCCGATCCCGTACCGGGACGCGAACCAGATTCCCCACGCGCTGACGACCGCGGAGATGGACGAGATCCGCGAGCGGTTCGCGGAGGCCGCGCGGATGGGCGCCCGCGCCGGCTTCGACCTGCTCGAACTGCACTACGCGCACGGCTATCTCCTGTCGAGTTTCCTCTCCCCGCTCACCAACCGGCGGACCGACCGATACGGCGGCACGCTCGCGAACCGGCTCCGCTTTCCGCTGGAGGTACTGGGGGCGGTCCGCGACGCCTGGCCGGACGACCGTCCGGTGACGGTGCGGATCTCCGCGACCGACTGGGCCGAAGGAGGGACGGCCGTCGACGATGCGGTCGAGACGGCCAGGGCGCTCGCCGCGCACGGGGCGGACGCGATCAACGTGTCGACGGGCCAGGTCGTCCCCGACGCTTCCCCCGCCTACGGCCGGTTGTACCAGGTGCCCTTCGCGGAGCGGGTCCGCAACGAGGCGGGGGTCCCGGTGATCGCCTCGGGCGGGATCACCTCCGCCGACGAGGTCAACTCGATCGTCCTGGCGGGCCAGGCCGACCTGTGCGCGCTCGGCGCCGCCCACCTCGCCGACCCGCAGTGGACGCTCCGCGCGGCTGCCGGGCAGGGGTACTCCGGGCCGGGCGTGCGGTGGCCCGTCCCGTTCGCGGCCGGCATCCGGGCGGTCCGCCCCGGCCGCGGCGCCGCCCGGCGTTAGCGGGCACCCGGACGGGCGGGGAGGGCGGCACGAGGGAAGATGCCGCCCTCTGAGTCCCCATCAAGAATCGCTGGTATGACCCAGGTTCTGCAGACCGCCGACTTCCTGCTGGCAGACGCAGCGAGGCTGCACTCCGAGTACGCGCGGCTGCGCGGGGCCGAGGCGGTGCACCGCGTCACCTTGCGCTCGGGGGAGACCGCTTTCCTCGTGACCGGGTTCGAGGCCGCGCGCCGGGCCCTCACCGACCCGAGGCTGCGGGGGCGAACCGCGACGGTGGGCAACAGGCGGCGCCTGCCCGAGGACCTCGACAAGGGCATGAACAGTCACATGCTCAACGCCGGCCCGCCCGACCACACGCGGCTGCGGCGGCTGGTGGCAGGTGCCTTCACCCGGCGGCGCATGGAACGGCTCCGCCCCCGCGTCCAAGCCATCACCGACGAGTTGCTGACCTCCATGGCACGGCACGACGAGGCCGACTTCATGCGGGGCTCGCGCTCCCGCTGCCGATCCGCGTACTGATCGAGATGTTCGGTGTGCCGGAGGAGGACGCGGCGGACTTTCACGACTGGACCGAGTCCATCACCAGCAGCACGCTGTCCCTTGAAGAACTCAACTCGGCCGCGGCGGAGATGCTCGGATACATCCGGGAACTCCTGGATCGCAAGCGGCGCGAGCCGCGCGAGGATCTTCTGTCGGCTCTGGTCGCCGTGCACGACGGCGCGGAGGGCGGCGCGGAGGGGCTCAGTGCGCACGAGCTGACCTCGATGGTGTTCGTGATGCTGACCGCGGGCCACGAGACGACGGTCAACCTGATCGGGAACACCATGCTGACGCTGCTGACCCATCGGGGACAGGCCGCCGCGCTCCGGGCCGACCCGGAGCTGCTGGCGTCGGCCGTCGAGGAGTCACTGCGGTTCGAGAGTCCGGTGCAGATCGCACTGCGCACCAGCCTGGAGCCGCTGGAGCTGGCGGGGACGGCCGTCCCGGCGGGCGCCACGGTCCTCGTCTCGCTGCTGGCCGCCAACCGGGACCCGGAGCGCTTCGCCGACCCCGACGTGCTGGACCTGGCAAGGGCCGACAACCCGCAGCTCGCCTTCGGCTACGGGATCCACCACTGCATCGGCGCGCCGCTCGCCCGGATGGAGGGCATCGTCGCGATCGGCTCCGCGCTCGACCGTTTCCCCGACCTCCGGCTCGCGGTGCCCGAGACAGAGTTGCGCTGGCGGCCGAGCATGATCATGCACGGGCTGGACTCGCTGCCCGTCAGGTTGCGCTCGAGAACCGGGACGGCGGCCGGAGAGGACGACCGGTGACGGGCGGGAGGACGGCGGCGGACGGGACGGTGGCCTGGCCGGACGACGTGGCGGAACGCTACGTGGCGGCGGGCCACTGGACCGGGGTTCCGCTCGCGGAACGCTTTCGCTCGGTCGTGGGCTCCCGGCCCGCGGCGATCGCCCTGGTGGACGGCGAGGTGCGGCTGACCTACGCCGAGGTGTGGCGGCGGGCCCTGGCCGCGGCGGCGCGCATGGCCCGCCTCGGCCTGCGCGCGGGGGACCGGATCGTCGTGCAGCTTCCCAACCGCTGGGAATTCGTGATCCTCACCTTGGCCTGCCTGCGGCTGGGCGTTGTGCCTGTGATGGCCCTGCCCGCGCACCGCCGGAGCGAGCTGGCGCACGTGGTCGCGCACTCCGGGGCCAAGGCGATCGCCGTGCCCGGTGTGGTGAAGGGCTTCGACCACCAGGCCATGGCCAACGAGCTCGTCCGGGAGCATCCCGGTCTCGAGCGCGTGCTGGTCGCCGCCGAGGACGTACGTCACGGCGGCGTGAGCCTGACCGAGATGTGCCTGCCCGGCGCCGAGGCCGGTACCGGGCCGGACGCCGCGGACCTCCCTCCGCCGCCGGACGCCCGCGCGGCGGCCGTGTTCCTGCTGTCCGGCGGTACGACGGGACCCCCGAAGCTGATTCCTCGCACGCACGACGACTACGGCTGCGGTATCGACCACTCCGCGCGCGCCTGCCGGTTCGGCCCGGACACGGTCTTCCTCGCCGCGCTGCCCGCGGCGCACAACTTCACCCTGGCGGGACCGGGAGTCCTCGGCACGTTGCTGTCCGGAGGCCGGGTCGTGCTGTGCACGTCCCCGGACCCGGCGGCGGTCTTCCCCCTCGTGGAGCGCGAGCGGGTCACCGTCACCGGTGCCGTGCCGGCGTCGGTCCAGCGGTGGCTCGACTTCCACCGTTCCGGCCACGGACACGACCTCTCGTCCCTAGAGATCCTTCAGGTGGGCGGCGCCCGGTTGGCCGACGAACTCGCCCGCAAGATCGCGCCGACGCTCGGCTGCGCTCTGCAGCAGGGCTACGGGATGGCCGAGGGGCTCATCTGCATCACCCGGCCGGACGACCCGGAGGAGCTCGCCTGCCGCACGCAGGGGGCGCCGGTCTGTCCCGACGACGAGCTGCGGCTGGTGGACGGCGAGGGCAGGCCGGTGCCGGACGGCGAACCCGGCATCCTGCTCACCCGCGGCCCGTACACGATCCGCGGCTACTACCGGGCCGAGGAGCACAACGACCGCGCGTTCACCGAGGACGGGTGGTACAACACCGGCGACATCGTGCGGCTGCGCCCGGACGGTTACCTGGTCGTCGAGGGACGGGACAAGGACGTGATCAACCGGGCGGGCGAGAAGATCGCCGCCGAGGAGGTGGAAGAGCACGCCTACCGGGTCGAGGGCGTCGGCGTGGCGGCGGCGGTGGCGATGCCCGATCCCGTCCTCGGAGAGCGGGTGTGCCTGTACGTCGTGCCGCGGAACGGCGCGGGACGCGGGCTCCGTCTCGAAATGTTCGTGGAGGCGATGGAACGCGCCGGGGTCGCCCGCTACAAGCTGCCCGAGCGGCTGGTTCTCACGGACGACCTGCCTCTCACCGCGGTCGGAAAGATCGACAAGCGGGCGCTGCGGCACGACATCGAGCGGCGGATCGGTTCCGAGCCTGCGGGGTGACTCCGCCCCCTCGCCGCGGCGCGGACCGGGTTCGTGATTACGATGCTCGGTGTCGCCCTGGAAGGCGGCGGTCCGAGCGGGCCGCCGACCCTCCGGACCGAGGACGAGCCTCTGCGGGCGGTGAGGAGGGTACAGAAGCTAGATGTCCAGCCGCGGCCGCACTTCCGCCATGGCCGTCGCGACGCGCCCGGTCCGCGAGACGTGACACCCGAAAACGAAGTGGTCGGCAGGGTTTTCCGCGACGAGTGGGGAAAGATCGTCGCGATGCTCGTCGGGCTCACGGGCGACTGGGACCTGGCGGAGGAGTGCACCCAGGACGCCTTCGCCGAGGCCCTGCAGAACTGGCCGCGGGCGGGCCTCCCTCGGCGGCCCGGGGCCTGGCTGACGGCGACCGCCCGCAACCGGGCCATCGACCGGTTGCGGCGCGAGGCGGTCGGAGAGGCCAAGCTCCGCGAGGTCGCGCGGATCTCGCTACCGGGTGAGCCCGCGGAGAGCGAAGCCGCCGTCAGCGGCGTCCGGGACGACCAGTTGCGCATGATCTTCACCTGCTGCCATCCCGCGCTCTCGCTGGAGGCGCGGGTGGCGCTGACGCTGCGGACCCTGGCGGGCCTGACCACCGCCGAGATCGCCCACTGCTTCCTGGTGTCCGAGGCGACGATGGCCAAGCGTCTCGTCCGCGCCAAGCAGAAGATCCGGCACGCCGGCATCCCGTACCGCGTCCCGGACGCGCACCGGCTGCCGGAACGCCTCACGGCGGTGCTCGGCGTGCTGTACCTGCTGTTCACCGAGGGATACTCCGCCACGACCGGTACCGAACTCGTCCGGCGGGAACTGTGCGCCGAGGCGATCCGGCTGGCCCGGGTGCTGGACGGGCTGATGCCCGGTGAGCCCGAGGTGATGGGGCTGCTGGCGCTGATGCTGCTGCACGACGCCCGGCGCGCCACCCGGGTGGACGACGCCGGGGACCTGGTGACGCTGGAGCATCAGGACCGCTCCCGCTGGGACGCCGGCGAGATCGCCGAGGGCGTCGCGCTGCTGGGCGACGCGCTGCGTCGGAACACTCTCGGTCCCTACCAGGTGCAGGCCGCCATCGCCGCCTGCCACGCCACCGCGCCCACCCCGGACGACACCGACTGGTCCGAGATCGCCGCTCTCTACGACCGGCTGGTGGAGATAACGGGTTCCTCGGTAGTGAAGCTCAACCGGGCCGTGGCAATCGGGATGGGGGAGGGGCCGGCCGCCGGGCTGGCGGCCGTCGCCGAGATCGAGGACGAGGGCGAACTCGCGGACTACCACCTGCTGCCGGCGACCCGGGCCGACCTGCTCCGCCGTCTCGGCCGCAACCGCGAGGCCGCCGAGCACTACCGCGCGGCTCTCGCCCTCGCCACGGCCGACGCCGACCGCCGCTACCTCAGCAAAAGGGTGGCCGAGATGGAGGGTTCCTCCTGAGCCTGCCCGGTCGGGTCACGCGGACGTCGTGGAGAACTGGCCGGGGGAGCGACCGGCGCCCGCCGGGCCCCGGTACGCCTGGGCGATGTCCAGCCAGTGCTCGGCCTCGGCGCCGGTGGCCGTCACCGCGAGATCGTCGCGGTGCCTGCGCCGCGTCACCAGGAGACAGAAGTCCTCGGCCGGCCCGGCGACCCGCTGGCCGGCGTCGGCCGGGCCGATCTCCAGCAGCCGCCCGGACGGCAGCGTGATCTCGTACCGGAACTCGGCCTCGGGCGCGGGCACCCCCCTGGCCTGGTAGGCGAAGTCCCGGGTCAGCGCCGCGAACCCGACCAGGTGCTCCAGCCTGTCGGTGCGTTCCGGCGCGGCGTCCAGCGCGTCCGCGATGTCCTGGCCGTGGGCGAACGTCTCCATGATCCCGGCGCAGGCGAGGATCACCGGGGGAAGCGGGTTGACCAGCCACGGCACCGTCTGGTCGGGCGGGACGGCGGCGAGCGCCGCGATCCCCGCGTCGCGCTCGGCCCGCCAGCGGGCCAGCAGCTCGCGGGGGGAGAGCGCCCGGAACTCGGCCAGGGCCGCGTTGACCGCGCCGTCGAAGTCGTCCTTCGCGCCTTCCACCAGCGCCTGGAACGCCGCCGCGTCGGACGCGGCGGTGCCGGCGAGCCGGAAGATGAAGGCCAGATGGGCCACCTGGTCCGCGACCGTCCAGCCGGGCGCCGGCGTCGGCAGCCGCCAGTGGGCGTCGTCGATGTCCGCCACCATGCGGTCGATCTGCTCGCTCTCGATGGTCAGGTCGCCGATCACTGTTTTCAGATCAGTCACTGCCGGTCCTCTCCCCCATGTCGGAACGGGGCTTCAGCATGACCCGGTCAGCCGTGATCTGTCCTATTCCATCGTGCGTATCCCTCGACGATCCGACCCTCGGGGCGCCGTTGGAATCCGCGTATCCGCCGCCGTGCGAGAACGTTCGCAATGCGGAAGATGCACGGCCCCGAACCCGGTGCGATCTTCTTGGCGTGGCTCCGCCGAGCATCTGGGGGGCGCCCTTTCAGAATGTCCGCCGTTTCCGCGAAACCCGAAGAGGTGGGGTCGCCATGCGTCCATTTCGGATCGAGATTCCGCAAGCCGACATCGATGATCTGCGCCGCCGGATCGCCGAGACGCGATGGGCGGACGAACTGCCCGGTGTCGGCTGGGACCGCGGAGTGCCGCTGCACTATCTGAGGGGCCTCGCCGACTACTGGCGCACCGGCTTCGACTGGCGGGCCGCCGAGGCCCGGCTGAACGAGATACCGCAGTTCACGACCGAGATCGACGGCGAGACGATCCACTTCATGCACGTGCGGTCGCCCGAGCCGGACGCGCTGCCCCTGCTGATGACCCACGGCTGGCCCGGGTCGGTGGCCGAGTTCCTCAAGGTCATCGGTCCGCTCAGCGACCCCCGCGCGCACGGCGGCGATCCGGCCGACGCCTTCCACCTGGTGATCCCGTCACTGCCGGGGTACGGCTTCTCCGGCCCGCTCCGGCAGACCGGCTGGGACGTGCCGAGGATCGCCGCGGCGTGGTCGCGGTTGATGGACCTGCTCGGGTACGACGCCTACGGCGTCCAGGGAGGGGACGCGGGATCGGTCATCTCGCTCCAGCTCGGCCGGGCCGAGCCGGAGCGCGTGCTGGGCGTGCACGTCAACATGCTCATGACGTTCCCTTCCGGCGACCCCGCCGAGATGGCGGATCTGAGCGAGCTCGACCAGAGCCGGCTGGGGGCGCTCGCCCGCTTCGACGCCGAGTTGTCCGGCTACATGAAGATCATGGCCACCCGGCCGCAGACCCTCGCGTACGCGCTGCACGACTCACCGGTCGGCCAGCTCGCCTGGATCGTCGAGAAGTTCCGGGAGTGGACGGACTCCGAGTCCGTCCCGGAGGACGCGGTGGACCGGGACCAGATGCTCACGAACGCCTCGATCTACTGGTTCACCCGCACGATGGGCTCCTCGGCCCACTTCTACTACGAGGGCCGCGAGGCCGTCGCCCAGGCGGCCGCCGGGGCGGTGCCGCCCCCCGTCCCCGTCCCCGTCGGCGTCGCGGTGTTCCCGCACGACGTGTTCCTGCCGATCCGCCGCTTCGCCGACCGGGACCTGCCGTCCATCTCGCACTGGACCGAGTTCGACCGCGGCGGCCACTTCCCGGCCATGGAACAGCCCGGCCTCCTCACCGAGGACGTCCGGGCGTTCTTCCGGTCGCTCAAATGACCGTTCTCGCATCCGGACGACGAACTGGAGACATCTGATGGAGAACCGCTGCCCGGTGAAGCTGGACCCGACGGGGCGCGACATCCACGAGGAGGCCGCCGGCCTGCGCGAGCGCGGTCCCGCCGTGCTGATCGGGCTTCCCGGCGACGTCTGCGCCTGGTCGGTCAACGGCCACGACACCATCAAGCGGCTGCTCACCGACCCGCGGGTCACCAAGAGCGCCCGCAACCACTGGCCGGCGTTCATCAACGGGGAGATCCCGCCCGACTGGGAGATGATCAGCTGGATCGCGATGGACAACATGGTGACCGCCTACGGCAAGGACCACGTCCGGCTGCGCCGGCTGGTCGGCAAGGCGTTCACTCCGCGCCGGACCGAGGCGATCCGCCCGCGCGTCGAGCAGCTCACCGGCGAGCTCTTGGACGCGCTCGCCGCGGCGGGCCCTGGTGAGGTGGTGGACCTGCGGGAGCGCTTCGCGTATCCGCTGCCCGCCCGGCTGGTGGCCGACCTCATCGGCATGAACGAGGAGGCCCGGGTCGAGACGGCCAAGGTCATCGACATGATGGTGGACACGACCGTGTCGCCCGAGCAGGCGCAGGCGACCCTGGCGGGGTGGCGCGGCGCGATGGCCGAGCTCATCGAGCTCAAGCGGCGCGAGCCGGGCGAGGACATCACCAGCGACCTCATCGCGGCGCGGGACGAGGACGGTTCCCGGCTCAGCGAGTCGGAGCTGAGCGACACCATCTTCGCGATCCTCGGTGCCGGGTCCGAGACCACCATCAACTTCTTCGACAACGCCATCACCGCGCTGCTCACCCACCCCGAGCAACGGAGCATGGTGCTCGACGGCCGGGCCACCTGGGACGACGTCATCGACGAGACCCTGCGGGTGGAATCCCCCCTCGCGCACCTGCCGCTGCGGTACGCGGTCGAGGACATCGAGCTCGACGGGGTGACCATCCCCAAGGGCGACCCGATCCTCGTCAACTACAGCGCGGTCGGGCGCGACCCGGCCCTGCACGGCGGGGACGCCGACCGGTTCGACATCACGCGCGCCGACAAGGAACACCTGTCGTTCGGGCACGGCCCGCACTACTGCCTCGGTGCCGGGGTCGCCCGGCTGGTGGCCAGGGTCGGGCTGGCGGGCCTGTTCGGGAGGTTCCCCGACCTGGAGCTGGCGGTCCCGCGCGACGAGCTTCAGCCGCTGCCGACGTTCATCATGAACGGCCACCGCACCCTGCCGGTGCGTTTGACCGTACCGGCGGGCTCCGCCGGTCGTTGACTCTCCGGGGGCCGCCCGCCCCCGGACGTCCCTGTCACCGAGCCGGTTCACCGAACCGCGGTCATCGGGGCGGCGCGGAACGCCGACCGCGGAAGCCGGATCGCTCCACTCGCGTACGACACGAAGGGAACCGAAATGCCGCAGCAGGAAGAACGGAACGACCTCGAGGAGGCGGTGGCCTCCTCCGAGGCCCGCAGGCGGCGCACGAAGTGGTGGCGCAGCGGCATCGGCGCCGTCGCGACCGCCGCCGTCGTCATTGTCGGCTCGACGGCGGGCGCCAGTTCGGGAACGACTCCGGTCCCTCCCGGTCCGGGGCCGCGACCGGAACCGCGGCGCAGGCCGCCGGCCTCCCGGGGGCCACCGAGGGAACCGTGCCGGTGGAGGGCGGCGACCTGCACTACGTGCGGATGGGCTCCGGCCCCGCGCTGGTGCTGCTGCACGGCTGGCCGCAGACCTGGTGGGAATGGCGCAAGGTGATGCCCGCGCTGGCCGAGAACCACACGGTCGTCGCGTTCGACCTGCCCGGGCTGGGACGGTCCGACATCCCGTCCGGCGGGTACGACACCGCGACGACCGCGGCGCGCGTCCACCAGGGGGCGGAGGCGCTCGGCCTGGGCGAGGTCGGGATCCTCGCCCACGACCTCGGCTCGCTCGTCGCCTACTCCTACGCCCGCGACTACCCCGAGGACGTGTCCCGGCTCGCCGCGCTGGAGACCCCGCTCAACGGCTTCGGGCTCGAGGAAGCCTACGGACTGAGCTGGCACTTCCTGTTCAACCAGACGGCCGGGCCGGTCCCCGAGGACCTCATCGACGGCTGGCGGGACGTCCGCACCTACCTCGGCTGGCTGTACAGCTCGGCCAAGTACCCCGACGCCATCGCGCAGCGGGCGTACATGGCCGCGTACGCCGACGACGGCCGCCTCAGCGCCGGGTTCGAGTACTACCGCGCGTTCCCGGCGAACGCCGCCGACAACAAGGCGGGCGCCGGCGAGAAGCTGGCGATGCCGGTGCTGGCCATGGGCTCCGAATCGGTCTTCGGGCCCGCCGTGGCGCAGTCGTTCCGGCAGGTGGCCACCGACGTGCGGCAGGCGGTCGCCCCTGACACCGGGCACTGGATCCCCGAGGAGAACCCCGAGTTCCTGAAGCAGTGCGCGACGCTGTTCTTCGGGCCCGAGCCGCAGGAGGCGCCGACCGGCGATCTCGCTCCCTGCGCGCCCTGACGAGCGCCCGGGAACATCGAGCCGGCCGCGGGGAGGTCCCCGCGGCCGGTCCGCACGTCTCGTGACCCGCATCTCCTCCTGTGTGCGTCTCCTCGCAGAAAGCACGAGCTGGGACGCAGATCCACACGAAGGGACCGCCGCGGATCGTCCGCGGCGGTCCTCTCGTGTACGCGGCGGCGGGCGCCGGACCCGTCAGATGTAGAGGGTGTCGGGCTCGAGGCCGCAGAGGACGCGGCCGTAGAGTTCGTCGTTGGTGTCCGGGTGCATCAGCGCATGCATCACGATCGCGTTCAGGTCCCGGGTGATGCGCTGGATGGGCACGTCGCTGTAGATCGACGACCCGCCGCTGGCCTGGCCGAGGACGTCCCCGGCGTCCTTCGACAGTCGGCACGCGCGGCCCATGTCGGCGCGCGCACGCACGCGCTCCTCCGGACTCCACGCGCCGCCCGCGCCCTCAATGGCCTGCGCGCCCTTGGCGTCGACGAGGTCGGCGAGCCGGTGCGCGTGGAAGCGGGCCTCGTCGATCAGCATCGTCGCCTCGGCGACCTGCAGGTGGGTCAGCGGCGCCTCGTGCTGGTTCTCGTATCCGGTGTAGGTGATCTTCCGGCCGGGCAGCCGCTCGAAGAACTCCTCCCGGGCCGCGGCGGCCAGGCCGACCGCGGTCCCCACCGACAGCGCCGACGCGGTGGGCAGGAGCGGGGCCCGGAAGACGGCCGAATTCGCGTTCGCGGCCGAGGCGTACTGCTCGGCCAGCACGAGCGGCAGCGGCAGGATCCGCGCCTGCGGCACGAACACGTTCTCGGCCACGGTGCTGACGCTTCCGGTACCGCGCAGCCCCGAGGTGTCCCAGTCGTCGACGATGGTGAGCTCGGTCATCGGCACGACCGTCATGATGGGCCAGAACCCGCCGTCCGGTGCCGGCGCCATCGCCACGATCACCTGCCACCGGGCGTGGTGCGCGCCGCTGATGAAGCCCCACTTGCCGTTCAGGACGACGCCGCCGTCCGCGGGCACGCACATGCCGGTGGGGCTCAGCGTGCCGCAGAGGCGGGTACCGGGTTCGGCGAAGACCTCGTCCTGGACCTCGTCGGGCAGCAGGCCCGCCATCCAGGTGGTGATGGCGTTCACGCCGGCCACCCACGCCGCGGACCCGTCGCCGCGGGCGAGCTCGGCGATGACGTCGACGGCGGTACGGGCGTCGGCCTCGTACCCGCCGTAGCGGGCGGGGAGCCGCAGCCGGAAGGCCCCGGCGTCCGCGAGCGCCTCGACGGTCTCATCGTGCAGCCGCCGGTTCTGCTCGTGCCAGGAAGCATGCGATTTGAGCAGCGGCGTCAGCGACGCCGCGTTGCGAACGAGTTCCGTCCGTGACGGTGCTTGAGCGAGTGCCACCCCTGTCCTCCTCCGAAGAATTGTCCATGGTCCCGGGAATAGTGACATCGGGAGGCGAACACCCTCATCCGTTGGATTGCCTTTCCGAGAGATCTGTAGAGCAATCCAGAAGATTGTCGGGCCTCTAGGGTCACGAAAGGATCTGAGTGCGCGCACGGCGGATACGAGATCATCGTGGAGAGGAAATGAAATGACGGCTGAACGCCCCACCGGCTCCGGTACTTCGGCGGAAGACCAGGTCGCCGTGGCCCGGCTCCCTCAGCGACTCGTTCAGGTCTGGGCGAAGCACGACGCCGAGGGCTTCGGCGGCCTGTTCACCGACGACGGGACGCTGCTCCTCCCCGGCGTCTACCAGGCGGGGCGCGAGGCGATCGCCGCCTTCATGAAGGAGGCGTTCACCGGAGTCTTCAAGGGCACCCGGGTGACCGGCCAGCCCCTCAACATACGGTTCCTCGGCCCGGACGTGTGCCTCCTCATCACCGAGGGCGGCGTGATCGCCGCCGGCCGGGAGGATCTGGCCGACGAGGACGCGATCCGTGCCTCCTGGCTGGCGGTCAAGCACGACGGCGAGTGGCGGCTCGCCTCGTACCAGAACTGTCCCCGCAATCCGGCTTGAGCCGGGCGACCCCGGCAAGGACCCACGACCCTAGGAGACGACGGTGACCGATTCCGACACGAACGTGGGCCGGCGGGCCGTGGTGCTCGGCGGGAGCATGGCGGGACTGCTCACGGCCCGGGTGCTCGCAGACGCCTACGACGAGGTGCTGGTGGTCGACCGGGACGAGCTGTCCGCGGTGCGCACGCCCCGGCGCGGCGTCCCGCAGGGACGGCACGTCCACGGGCTGCTCGCCCGGGGGCAGCAGATCCTCGACGAGCTCTTCCCCGGCTTCACCGAGCGCGCGGTCGCGGCCGGCATCCCCACCGGGGATCTCGGCGAACTGCGCTGGTTCTTCAACGGCCGGCGGCTACGTCCGGCCGCCACCGGGCTGGTCTGCGTCTCGGCGGACCGGCCCGTGCTGGAGGCGCACGTCCGCGGGTCCCTGGGGGACTGGACGAACGTTCGCTTCCTAGAGGAAACGGACATCCTCGGGCTCTGTGCCACCGACGACGGCGCGCGGGTGACCGGGGTGCGGGTGAAGCGGCGCGGGGTCGAGACCGCCGCCGAGGAGCTCGCCGCCGACCTGGTGGTCGACGCGACCGGTCGCGGCTCGCGTACTCCCGTGTGGCTGGCGGAGCTCGGCTACGACCGGCCGGCGGAGCAGCGGATCAAGATCGACCTGACCTACACCACACGGCACTACCGGCTGCCCGACGAGTCGATCCTCGACGGCGACCTGTCGATCAACCCGGTGTCCTCGCCGTCGCATCCCCGCGGGGCCTTCTTCTCCCGCATCGACGGCGGCCGCTGCATCGTGTCGCTGACCGGCGTGCTCGGCGACGCCGCGCCGACCGACCCGGACGGCTTCCTGGAGTGGGCACGGTCCATGGAGGTGCCGGACGTCTACGAGGTCATCAAGAACGCGAAGCCGCTCGACGATCCGATCGCCTTCACCTACCCGGCGAGCGTCCGGCGGCACTACGAGCAGCTCGAACGGTTCCCCGAGCGGCTGCTGGTGATCGGCGACGCCGCCTGCAGCTTCAACCCCGTCTACGGGCAGGGCATGACCGTGGCGGCGATGGAGGCGCTGACGCTGCGCGCGCACCTCGGCCGCGGCGTCCCCGACCCGCTGGCGTTCCTGAAGGACATCGCGGGCGTCATCGAGGCTCCCTGGCAGATCTCCGCGGGGGGCGACCTGGCCTACCCGGAGGTGGAGGGGCCGAGGCCGCCGATGGTGGAAATGATGAACGCCTACTCGGCGCTGATGCACTCGGCCGCGACGCGCGACCCGGAGGTGACCCGAACGTTCATGCGAGTGGCCGGGCTGGTCGACCCCGCCGACGCGCTCATGAGCCCCGACATGATCTACCGGGTGCTGAAGAGCGGGACGCCGCCGTCCGGGCCGCCGACCACCCGGACCGCCGCGGCCGTGCCGTCCCCGGCGGGCTGACGAAGACCGGACCGGACCGCGGCCGGGGGCATGGAGCGGCCCCCGGCCGCTTCTTCGCGCCCTGCGAATGTCGCCCCCGCCCCCGAGATGCGGACGGAAGTGCCATGCACGACGACCACGCGCAAGACGACCGCCAGGTACAAGACGACCGGGTGCGGAACGACCACGTGCAGCACGGAGAAGCCCGTGCCCCCGGTACGAACGGGAACGTGCTGTTCCTCGGCCCCGCGCTCACCGTCGCGGACATCGAACCGCTCAGCGCACGGCTGCGGGACATGATGGTGTCGCCGGGCGCCACCGAGGTGGTCTGCGATCTCGGGGCGCTCCACGACCCGGACATCAACACGCTCGAAGTGCTGGCGCGGCTTCAGCTGGCCGCGCGCCGGCTCGGCGGAAGCGTCGTCCTCCGGGCCCCCGGAACAGCGCTCCGCGAGCTTCTGGTCCTGACCGGCCTGGACGGCGTCCTGCCCGTCGAGGATCCCTGACCGGCGGCCGCCCCGCGCAGCCGGTCAGGCGAAGCGCGCCGGCATCTTCTTCACACCATTGACGAAGTTGGACTCCAGCCTCGTCGCCGGGCCGAGCCGCCGGAAGCGTGCGAGTGCGGGCACAGCGCGCTCAGCAGGAGCTTCAGCTCCAGCCGTGCCAGGTGGGCGCCGAGACAGAAATGGGGGC
Organism: Actinomadura sp. CNU-125; assembly: GCF_001942465.1. Taxonomy (GTDB): domain Bacteria; phylum Actinomycetota; class Actinomycetes; order Streptosporangiales; family Streptosporangiaceae; genus Spirillospora. The sequence goes on along the minus strand of NZ_MKJY01000444.1, from coordinate 38,432 downwards.
CGATCCCGAACGCCAGGTGGGGGTTGGGGGAGCGGCCGAGGTCCAGGCGGTCGGGCCCGTCGAACACCGCGCCGTCGCGGTTGGCGGACGTGTAGTAGATGACGACCTTCTCTCCCTCCCGGATGCGCCGCCCGCCCAGGACCGTGTCGCGCGTCGCGGTCCGGCGGAACTGCATGATCGGCGTCACCCACCGGACCAGCTCGTCCACCGCCGCGTCCAGCGGGGCCTCGCCCGAGACGAGCCGGTCCCGCTCCGCCGGATGATCGGCCAGCGCCTGCAGGGAGCCGCTGATCAGGTGCCGGGTGGTCTCGTTGCCGGCGACGATCAGCAGCAGCCAGAAGGAACAGAACTCCCGATCGGACAGGCGCTCGCCGTCCACCTCGGCGGTGGCGAGCCGGCTGACCAGGTCGCCGCCCGGATTCTCGCGACGCTCCGCCGCCAGCCGCAGGGCGTACTGGAACGCTTCGGCGAACGTGGCGCGGTAGACGTCGATGTCGCCGCCGCCGTACTCGGGGTCGTCGAAACCGACCAGGTGGTTGCTCCACCGGAACAGCAGATGCCGATCCTCGTGCTCCATCCCGAGCAGATCGGAGAGCACGAGCAGCGGCAGCTCCGCGGCGAGGTCCGCCACCACGTCGAACCGGTCGGCCGCGACGACCCGCTCGGCGAGCGACTCCGCGTGCGCGGCGACCGACGCGGAGAGGGCGCGGACGGCCCTGGGGGTGAAGACGGAGGTGATCAGCCTGCGGATGCGCAGATGCCGCGGCGCGTCCATGTTGACGAGCAGTTCCCTCGCCTGCCGCAGGTCGGCGGAAGTGCGCGGATCGGTCAGGAACGCGCCCTTGGCCGCCGAGGAGAACTCCTCGGGTCGGCGCGACACCGACGTGACCAGCTCGTGCGAGGCGACCGCCCAGAATCCGCTGCCGCGCTGGGCCATCCGCCCGCCCGCGCCGTGCCGCAACAGCAGCGGCTCCTCGACCCAGCCCACCGGCTCCTCCCGGCGGCGCCGCGCGAACTCCCCGTGCGGCACCCCGCTCGCATAGGTCACCGGGTGGGCGATGTCGGGACGCTCGCGCGGGCCGCCGGGGTCCTGCCCGGCCGCGTCGGCGGGCCGCGTCACAGCAGGCCCCCGACGCCGGCCGCGTCCTCGAACACGGCCTGCAGCGCGTCCTTGCGGAGCTTGCCCGTCGGCTCGCGGGGGAGTTCGTCCACGAAGCGGTACGCGCGCGGGGACTTGAATCCGGCGAGCGAGGCACGGCAGTGCGCGTCCAGCACCGTGGCCATCTCCACCGGGGCTCCGGGCGCGCGCTGGACGACCGCGGTCACCCGCTCGCCGAACTCCCGGTCGGGGAGCCCGACCACCGCCGCGTCCTGCACGCCGGGGTGGCGCAGGAGCACCTCCTCGACCTCGGCCGGGTAGACGTTCACCCCGCCGCTGACGATCATGTCCTGCTCGCGGCCGCTGAGGAACAGGTAGCCGTCCTCGTCGAGACGGCCGATCTCGCCGAAGGTGAAGACCCCCGGCTCGAGGTGAGCGGCCCGGGTCTTGTCCGGCGCGTTGTGGAAGCTGAAGGTGCCGCCCGACTTGCGGCGGACGAAGACCCTGCCCGTCCGTCCGGCAGGAAGCGGCGCGCCGTCCCCGTCGACGACGAGGATCTCGTACGCCGGAACCGCCCGGCCCACGCTGCCGGGGCGGCGCAGCCACTCCCGCGAGTCGATGAGGGTGACCGCTCCGCCCTCGGTGGCGCCGTAGTACTCCAGCAGCACCGGGCCCCACCACTCGATCATCCGCCGTTTCACGTCGTCCGGGCAGGGGCCGCCGCCGTGCCAGACCGCGCGCAGGCTCGCGCCGGAGAACTCGCGCCGCAGCGGCTCGTCCAGCCGCATCAGGCGGAACAGCTGCGTCGGTACCAGGTGCACCGCCGTGATCTGCTCGCGGTCGATGGTCTCGAGGGTGGCCGCCGGCTCGAAGCGGGGGCGGATGACCAGCCGTGAGCCCTGCAGCAGGGAGAGCAGGGCGAAGAACAACTGGGCCGAGTGGTACCAGGGGCCGTCGAGGAGCACCCGCTCCCGGACCGGTATCCGCAGCACCGCGCCGGCGTACCGGCCGAGCCGATCGACGTCCGAGAAGGGGGCGCCGGTCACGAAGAGGTTGTTGATCACGCCTTTGGGCCGCCCGGTCGTGCCGGAGGTGTAGAGCATGGTGGCACCGCAGACCTGGTCGTCCCGCTCGCCGCCGTCGCCCGCCGCCAGCAGCGGCTCGACCGCCTCGAAGCCCTTTCCGTCGATGTCGCCGAGCACGAACCGTCGATCGCGGGTGTCGGCCCCGGCGTCCCCCGCTTCGGCCGTCTCGGCCGCACGGGCGGTCGCGGACAGGTACCCCCTCTCGGTCACCAGAGCCCTGCTCCCGGAGTCGGCGAGGATGTACGCGATCTCCCCGTCGGTCAGATGCCAGTTGACGGGCACCGCCGTGAGGCGCCGTGCAGGCACGCGAGCAGCACCTCGAACGTTTCCCGCCGGTTCCCCAGGACGCAGGCGACCCTGTCCCCGGGGCGCAGGCCGCGCCGGGCGAACAGGTCCGACCAGCGGTTCACCCGCTCACCGAGCCGGGCCCAGCTCAGCGCACCGTCGTCGTCGGCCACGGCGATCCCGTCGCCGTCGTGCGCGATGTGTCGGTCGAGCAAGGTGGGCATGAACGTTTTTCCTCTCTCCGGGCCGGGCGGCTCCGGTCAATCGAGCAGGTCGGGTTCGGCGCGGACGATGTCGTCGTACAGCGGCCTGAAGTTCAGCCGTCCCATGCCCGGCGCGCCCATGGTCGCGGCGGTGTCCCGGGCGACGTCGTCGGAGATGTGCACGGGGGCGCCCGCGGCCTCGGCGAGCAACTGGACCTGGCACGACCGCTCCATCGTGAGGAACCACCAGACCGCCTCCGCGACCGTGCCGCCGACGGTCAGCAGGCCGTGGTTGCGCAGGATGACCGCCTTGCCGCCGCCGAGGGCCGCGGCGATGCGCTTGCCCTCCGCGGAGTCCAGGACGACGCCCCCGAAACCGTCGTAGACGCCGTGGTCGCCGTAGAACGCGCAGGCGTCCTGGGTCAGCGGGTCGAGCGGCCGGGCGAGCGTCGACCAGGCCCGGCCGTGGACGGAGTGCGTGTGCGCGGCCGCCACCACGTCCGGGCGGGCCGCGTGCACCTCGGAGTGGATGGCGAACCCCGCCGGGTTGACCGTCCCCTCTCCCTCCAGGACGGTCCCGGCGCGTCCACGAGCAGCAGGTCGCTGACGCTCACGTGCCCGAAGTGGACGCCGAACGGGTTGATCCAGAACCGGTCCGGCCGCTGCGGGTCGCGGGCGGTGATGTGGCCGCCCGCGCCCTCGTCGAAGCCGTGCCGGGCGAACAGCCGCAGCGCTGCGGCGAGGCGCTGCTTGCGGTACAGCCGTTCGGCGTCGGGTGTACGCCGCGCGCGGCTCATCCGCAGCCGCCGGGAGTATCGGTGCCGTAGGACCGGGCCGCGTCGAGCAGTTCCGCCGGGATGCCCGCCCACGGGTCGTGCTCGCGCCCGTGCTCGTCCGCGTGGTCTCCCAGCGCCGTCGTGCCGGCCCCGATCTCGGTCTCGGTCATGCCCTCGCTCCTTCCGTAGCGGGCCGCCAGACGTCCAGGAAGGCGTCCAGGCGGTCGAACCCCCAGAACCGGTGCCGCCCCCACTTGAAATAGGGAATGCCGAACACGTCGTCCAGATACGCCTGATAGAGGCAGTTGGCCGCTTCCTCCCGGATATCCGGGTCGTCGGGGGCCGCCGCGGCTCGGTCGGGGTCCAGTCCGGCCCGCTCGGCCGCGGCCCGGACCGTTTCGGGGAGGCAGATGTCCTCTCCCCGGCCCCAGCGCGCCTCGACGATCGCGTCGTAGAACCGCGTCGCCCTGCCCTGCCTGCGCGCGTACAGCCACGCCAGGTGCGGCGGCTCCCACCAGGGGTCGACGTCGACGGGCCACGCCATCCGCATGCCCTGCCGCTCGGCCAGCCGCTTGGTGTCGAGCAGCATGTAGAGGTGCTTGGCCCTGCTCATCTGCACGTAGTGGAACTCGCCGCCCAGGCCGGCCAGTGCCGCACCGGTGCGTTCGTCCGGATCCCAGTACGGAAACAGGTCCATCGCCTCGAAGGCGTCCGGCGCCGTGCGGCGGAGACGGTCCACGGTCAGCCAGCTGTAGGGGCTGCGGAACGAGAAGTACAGCCGCGGACGCCCTCTCACGTCCCGCTCCCCAGCAGCGCGCCGACGACCCCGTCGTCGAGTTCGGCCAGCCCTCCGGCCCCCTCGCCGGCGGCGATCGCGTACCCGTGCAGGATGCGGGCGGTGGCCACGTGCACCAGTTCGTCGCCTCGGCGGACGTAGCAGTCCATGTCGGCGTCGAACATCACTCCGCGCATGATTTCCCGCACCCGGAAGACGGTGTGGATCTCCTCCTCCATCTGGGCGGGAGAGAACAGGCGGAGACCGACCCTGGACACCACCGGGATCCACGCGCGCTCCCGGAGCATGCGGCCGACGGAGATCCCGCGGTCGGCGAGGAAGCGGTCGACCACTTCCTCCAGCGCCCGCACGAAGCCGGAGAACTGGACACCGTCGGAGTACTGGCAGTAGTAGTACGGGGCTCGCCACGACCACAGGTAGGCGCCGGGTCCGGTCGCGATCACGTCCTCCACCCGGCTGCCCGGCGGGACGCGGATCGGGTCCGGCGGCACCGGCTCGCGTTCCCAGCGGGCGAGCGCAGGCGGGGCGGGCCGCTGCCGCTCGGCGGCGCGCTCCCGGGTGATCGCCAGGCCGACCTTGCCGCGGAGCGCGGTGACCTCCCGGCCGTCGCGGAACACGACGATGCGGACGTCCAGCCGACCGTCGGCGCGGGCCGCGACCTCGGTGCGCACGTCGTCGTCCAGTTCGAGAACGGCCGGCAGCTGCACCGAGCAGTCGACGATCCGCAGGCCGAGGCCGTGGTCGTGGAAGAGGGCCGCGGCCCCCGCGCCCTGGTCGGCCGCCCATTGCAGGACGGCCTGTTCGACCAGATAGAGAAAGTGCTTGAAGCCGATCCAGGTGCGGATGTTGGCGCCCTCGCGGGCGGGGCGGCCGTGCACCACCGTCGGTTCCATGGTCTGGGTCATCTGGGTCGTCCCGCCGTTCTGTCCTGCGCATGGGCCGAGCCGACGAGGTCGCCGACCAGGCCACCGATGCGTTGTGCGTTCCGGAGATGGCAGAAGTGGTCGTAGTCCGGGTCGATGTGCAGGTCGGCGCCGGGGATGGCCGCCGCGAGCGCGGCCGCCGCGCGTTCCGACAGCGTGGGGTCGGCGCCGCCGGCGAGCACGAGCGCGGGCAGGGAGATGTCGCCCAGGCCGAGCGCGGCGCTCTCCACGAACCGTTCGAAGACGGCCAGGAAGGCCAGCGGGCCGACCCGGTCGACGGCCCGGTCCATCATCGCCGCGAGCACCTCGGGGTCCAGCGCGTCGGCGCGGTCGCCCATCTTGGCCCGCACGCCGTCCCGAACGTGCTGGACGAACGCCGCCCGCGCGCGTTCGAACGCGTGCCTGCTCACCGGCTGCGACGGCATCCGGTAGAGCGGGCACATGAGAACCGCCGCGGCGCCGACCCGCCGGTCGCGCGCGCACATCAGCTCCAGGGCCGTGCTCGCTCCGAAGGAATGCGCGACCAGCGCGGCGGGCGGTTCCCCGACCAGGTCGAGCCCGAGCCCCAGCCAGTGGCGGGCGGGGCGGCCGCGCCAGCCGTAGTCGTTGCCGGGCCGCCAGGGCAGGTCGAGGGCGAGCGCGCGCCAGCGTGGGTCGAGCGCCGCGGCGAGCGGGCGCCAGCTCGTCCAGGAGTCCTCGAGTCCGTGCGCGAAGACCACCAGCGGCGCACCCGGCTCGCCCTCGGCGAGGGTCCGCACGCCCACCGGCGGCGAGGCCCGCCCGGTCACCGTCCCTCACCTCCGGCCGGCCGGACCAGCGCCGCGCCCGCGCCGTCCGGCGACGCGCAGCGGACCGCGACCGCCGGGACGCCCTCGTCCGCGGCGAGGTGCGCCGCCAGCGCGAGTGCGACGAGGCCGCCCGCGCCGTGTCTCCCCAGTGCGCGGCCGGATCGAACCCGCCGGGCCCGACCCTGGCGAGCGGCGCCCCGCTCGGAGCGGCGGCGTCGGGTGCCGCGCCGGACACGTCCTCGATCAGGACCGCCCGCGCGGGTACGTCCGCCGTGCGGGTGAGCACGAGGCACGCCGCGCCGGCGTGCAACGGCGGACGCGGCGGCGGGGACGCCGCGTGCAGTCCCGAGGCGGTCGCGTCGGCGGGTTCCGCGCCGACGAGGACGACCCGGTCGGCGCGGCCGGCGCGCAGCAGGAGCATGGAGAGGCGCAGACCGTCGAATCCCGCGGCCCCGCCCGAGCAGACCATCAGGTTGGGACCGCCGAAGCCGTGCCAGAGCGCGACCGTGCTGGCGATGACGTTCCCGGAGACGTTCGGTGCGTCGAGAACGCTGACCGATCCGGCCTCACCGGCGGCCACCGCGCGGGCGACGTTCGCCACCGTCTCCGCGTTGCCGAGGTTCCCGCAGGCGACCACGGCCGTCCGGGGGTCGGGGTCGGCCCCGGCCGGGCGGCGGCCGGGCGGGAGGCCGAGGGCCCGGTGGACGGCGCAGAGCGCGAGCCGGGTCGCGGGCTCCTTACCGAGCAGGCCCTTGCGCCCTAGCACCGACGCCGCCTCGCCCGGCGGCGGCGATTCGGCCTCCGCCCAGCCCCCGCGGAGCGGGCCGAAGTGTTCGGCGGCGGCCCCGGCGGGCCGCGTCCCGGGAAGGTACAGGCTCCACCCGGTCGCCAGGACGGGGGGCTTCACGGGGCCTCCAGCAGGGTCACCGCGTTGACTCCGCCGAAGCCGAACGCGTCGGACTGCACGAGCCGCGGTCGCCGCCGGACCGGAGAACCCGTCACGAACCGCAGTCCCTCTCCTTCGTCCAGGACGCTGCGGAGCCCGACCACCGGCGGCACCACGCCTTCGGTCAGGCAGCGGACGGCCACGTCCAGGTTGACCAGCGCGGCGCTGCCCGAGGTGTGGCCGACGGCACCCTTCACCGCCGTCACCAGCGGTCCCTCGCCGGGCACGCCGTCTGCCCCGGTCCCGGAACGGCCGTCGGCGAACGACGCGCGCAGGGCCTCGCACTCCGCCGGGTCGTTGAGGGCGGTCCCGGTTCCGTGCGCCACGACCAGATCCACGTCGGACGGCTCGTGGCCGGTGCGCTCGAACGCGTCCCGCATGGCCCGGCCGATCCCCGCGACGTCGGGAGCGGTCTGATGGCGGGCGTCGCAGGACAGGCCGGTCCCGGCGAGCCGCGCCAGCACCGGCCCCGGAGCGCCTTCCGGGACGACCACGGCGGCGGCCGCGCCGTCGCCGAGCAGCACCCCGCGGCGGTTCCGGTCGAACGGCCTGACCCGGTCCGCCGGCGGGTCGCCCACCTTGCCGATCATCGTCAGCATCGACCGGGTCATGGTGTCGGTCGCCGCGGCCACCACCGCGTCGGCCTCCCCGAGTTCGACCAGGTCCTGCGCCAGCGCCAGCGCGTGACCGCCGGCGGCGCAGGCGTTGGAGACGGTGGTCACCCCGGCCGCGCCCGGCAGGACGGCCCGCACGGCGGCGCCGAAGTGCAGGTCCGAGAGCGCGACGGCGGTGCCGTTCAGGGCCCGGTCCTCGATGGCCGAGAGCTCTCCGAGGCCGGTTCCGACGACGACGATCACTCGTTGCCGGGAGGTGTCCAGCGCGGCCCGCCGGGCCGCGTCGGCCACGCACCCGGCCAGCAGCCGCCCGGCGCGGAAGGGCCGTGCCGGGTCGCCGTCCGGAACGTGGTAGCCCGCCGCCACGTTCAGCGCCCCGGGATCACCGAACCGCAGCGGTCCGGCGCCGCACTCTCCGCGCAGCAGCCCGGCGAAGGTCTCCTCGCCCGTCCCGAGGCAGGTGCGCACCGCGCTAGCGGCGATCAGCGCCGGCATCGGCGGCTCCCTCCACGAGCGCGGCGCCGACCGCGCCGTCGGGCCCCCTGGCCGTGACCAGGCACAGGCCGTCGCGGGCGGCGCCCAGCCTGCCGGAGGCGAGCAGGGCGCCGAGTCCCATCGCGGGGGAGGCCGCGTCGCACTCGCCGAAGAGGGCCTTGGTCGTGATCCGCTCGGGGCGGTGCCCGAGCGCCCGGACGGCGGGCCCGTACTCGGCGAGGTCGTCCTCGCCCGCTTCGCCGGTCAGCACGGCCGACACCTCTCCCGGATACGCGTACGCGCCGGCGAGCGCGCGGGCGACGCAGCCCGCCAGGGCCTCGTCGACGCTTTCGGCGCCGTCCGGTCCGAAACCCGTCGCGACGGACAGGACGCGCGCCGCCCGCCGGGTCCCCGCCCACTCCGGCGGCCCCCCGTCGGCGGCCAGGACGAACACGGCCGCGCCCTCGCCGGAGGCGACGGCGGTGGTCGCGCCGGTGAGGTGCGAGGCCCAGGCGCGGTGCGGGCTGAACTCCTCCGCCGCCCCCGTCAGCATGACGTCGGCGTAGCCGCGGTCGATGGCGTTGGCGGCGTAGCGGACCGCGTTGAGGAACGCCAGGGGACCGCCCGCGATCGTGGCGTTCACCGCGCGCAGCCCGAACCGGATCGCGACCTGACCGGCCGCCCCGTTCATCACCGTGTTGGGGAACAGCAGGGGGTTGACCTGGTAGGGACGCTCCGCGACGAGGGTCTCTCGGGAATAGTCGCTGGTCGACTTGAAGCTGCCGAGGCTGGTGCCGAGCGCGACGCCGACCCTGGCCCGGGTGGCGTCGTCGACGATCGTCCCCGCCTCGTGCAGCGCGTCCTGGCAGCAGACGACGGCGAGGGCGGTGGCCCGGTCGTACGATCCGGTGCCCTTGCGCCCGAGGCGCGCGCGGACGTCGAAGTCGGTCAGCACGTGCGCGCGGGGCTCGGGAAGCGGCTCCGGGTACATGTCCGTGACGACGTCGCCACGGCCGGCCGGCGCCCGCCCCCGCAGGGCGCCGGCGAGTACGGCGGCGCCCGCGCCCGCCGAGGTCAGCACGCTCCATCCGGTGACGGTCACGGCGGTCACGCGGCGGCTCCCAACATCACGATCGCGTTGTTACCGCCGAAGGCGAACCCGTCGTTCTGCGCGATCCGCACCTCGGCCGGCCTGGCGGTATTGGGCACCGGGTCGATGCCCGGCATCTCCGGGTCGGGGGAGACCCAGTTGACCGTGGGCGGCAGGAAGCCCTGGTCGATGGCCAGCACGGCCGCGATCGCGCCGAAGCCGCAGGCCGCGCCCATGGTGTGGCCGATCATGGACTTGATCGAGCTCAGCGGGGGCGGCCGGTCCCCGAAGACCTCCAGGATCGCCCGGCTCTCCACCAGGTCGTTGGTGGGCGTCCCGGTGCCGTGGGCGCAGATGTAGTCCACGTCCTCGGGCTTCACACCGGCGTTGCGATGCGCCAGGCGCATGCACTCGGCGACGCTCTCGGCGTCCGGCGCGACCGGATGCACCGCGTCGCAGTTGAGCCGTAACCGAGCAGTTCGGCGTAGATTCTGGCGCCGCGCGCCCGGGCGTGCTCGAAGGTCTCCAGCATCAGCACCGCGCCGCCCTCGCCGGTGACGATGCCGGTCCGGTCGCGGTCGAACGGCGCGCAGGCGTCCCGGGCCAGCGCTCCGAGGCGGTAGAAGCCCGCGTGCGCCCACCGGCACACCGAGTCCGCACCGCCCGCCAGCACCATGTCCGCCGCACCGGTGACGAGCAGGTCGTAGCCGTATCCGATGGCGTAGTTGCTGGCCGAGCAGGCCGTGGCGATGGTCAGCGACTCACCGCGCAGGCCCAGCTCCGTGCTGACCGCGTTGGCCAGTCGGCCGGCGGGCAGCTGCGCGAGCACGGCCGGGTCCTGCGCGGCGAAGTCGCCGTTCACGATCTGGGCGGTCAGGGCCTCGACGACCTGTGACTCGCCGCTGGTGGTCCCGATGACGGCGTGCGCGCGCTCGGGCGCGACGTCCGCCGGGTCGAGACCACCGTCCATCATGGCCAGCCGGGCCGCGCTCGCGGCGAACTGGCTGGACCGGCCCCAGCGGGCCGGGTCCAGCCTGCGCAGCGTCCGGGCGGGGTCGAAGCCGTGCACCTCGCCGGCGTTGCGGTGCGGGAACCCGGACGGATCGAAGCTGGTGATCCGGGAGATTCCGGAGCGTCCCGCGCGCAGCGCGGCGGCGAAGTCCCGCGTCCCCACCCCGATGCTCGACACCGGGCCGAGGCCGGTCACCGCGACGCGGACCATGGCTCAGCCCCGACCCGAGTGGCGCAGCAGCGCCGCGTGGACGGACTTGAGGTTGCGCAGCTCGGGGAGTTCCGACTGGGGGATCTCCACCTTGTGGACCTTGTCGATCCGCGCCAGGATCTCGATGGCGCGCAGCGAGTCGGCCTCGTAGTCCTCGACGAAGTCGCCGTCGTCGGTGAGCTCTTCGGGCTCCACCTCGAGGACCTCGGCGATCATCTCCCGGAGCTGCTCCAGCTGCTCTTTCTGCGTCATCCTGTTCCTTCCCTGGCTTCATCGGTGGGTGCGGCACCGCCCGCGCGGCCGGTGCCCGCGCCGCCGCCCCGGGGGCCGGGCGGCGCGAGTTCTGTCGGGCGCACGGAGCGCCGGGTGGCGATGAGCGAGCGGACGGCGGCGACGCGCCGGTCGCCGATCCAGGTCTCGCCCGAGGCGAAGGCCGTGTCGGCGACCACCGACTCGAGCCGGACGTGGTGCCGCAGGACGTCGCCGGGGAGCGCATGGCTCTCGAAGAGCACGTCCCTGGCGGCGGCGAACATCAGCACCGCGCCGTCGGCCGCGGCGGGGGCGCCGTCCAGCCAGAGCAGCGCGGCGGTCTGCCCGAGCGACTCGACGAGCAGCGAACGGGGGTAGCGGTAGTGGCCGGGACCGGCGTCGTCGGCGAGCCTCGCGTATGCCGGTTCCGTTCCGGTGACGGCCTTGACGGCGGTGATGGAGCGCCCCGGTTCCATGTCCAGCACCCGGTCCACCAGCAGCAGCGGATGCCGCTGCGGCAGCACCGTCCGGACCTGCCGGTGGTCACGGGCATGGCGGCCGCCGTCCCGCCGGCCGTCCCGCCCCGTGGACGGCGTTGCGGCGCGTCGCCGGGCGGCCGGTCCCGCCGCCGGCGATGCCGCGCCGGACGGGGCGAACCGCGCGCGCACGCGGGTGGCGACAGTGCCGTCCCGGCGGCGACCGGTCGCGTCGGCGTCCCAGCCGCCGTCGTCCCGGGGCTCCACGACGGCGTCCACCGACAGCCTGTCGTCGGCCAGGAGCGGGGCCGTGAACCGGACCGACCGGAGCGCGACCAGTTCCGGAGCGGACTCGGGGAAGGCCAGCGTCATCCCCTGGCACAGAGCCTCGACGACGAAGACGCCGGGGAAGATCGGCTGCCCGGGAAAGTGCCCGCGCAGGTTCGGGTCGTCGCGGCGGACGAGGGTCTGGGTGCGCAGGACGAGCCTCGTGCCGTCGCGCTCGCAATGCCAGGCGTCCACCGCGCGGAGCGGCGCCGCCCCCGCGGGCGGCTTCATGACCGGGGTCCATCCGGCCGGGGCGGCGGCTCTCACAGCAGGATCCCGCCGTCGACCTGGAAGACCTGGCCCGTGACGTAGGCCGCCCGTTCCGACAGGAGGAAGGCGACGAGGTCGGCGACCTCCTCCGGCCGGCCGAAACGCCCGAGCGGAATCTGGGTGAGCGCCTGCTCCCGCAGCTTCTCCGGGAGCGCACCGGTCATGTCGGTCTCGATGAACCCGGGGGCGACCACGTTCACGCGCACCCCGTACCGGGCGACCTCTTTGGCCAGGGACTTGCTGAAACCGATGATCCCGGCCTTGCTCGCGGCGTAGGCCGTCTGAGCGGCGTTACCGTACACGCCGGCCACCGACGACATGTTCACCACCGCGCCGCCGCCGCTCTTCATGAAGCGGAAGGCCATGGAACGGCACAAATTGCGGGTGCCGGAGAGATTGGTCGCCAGAACCGCGTCCCAGTCCTCCTTGGAGGACAGAACCAATGGAGCGTCACGGGCGATGCCGGCGTTGTTGACCAGGAGCCCCAGCCGCCCGAGCCGTTCTTCGGCGTCGGCGATGAACGCCTCGGTCGCGTCCGGGTCGGCCACGTCGCACGCCGCGAAATGGCAGGGAACCCCGAGTGCCCGCACCTCCGCCTCGGTTTCCTTCGCCGCGGGCCCGTCACTTCCGAAGCAGCCCGCGACCGCGTGTCCATTGCGGGCGAGCCTCAGCACCACCGCGCGGCCGATGCCCCGCGACGCCCCGGTGACCAGGACACCCTGCCGGCCGGTCACTCCGCCTCCTCGATCGATTCGTTGAAATAGAGACCGAAATTCGAATTATTCTTTCTCTTCCCGAACCGCATCGATCCGCCGCCCACCGTCCCTGGTCGCCTTTCCTTTATGCACACTAGACGCTGGACACGAAAAGGTCGTTACTCTAATTTGCTTGGTGGTCGGCGTGGTCGGCCCGATCCGTTTTTCCCGGGCGCGGGCGCCGTTCCGGGACCGCCGCCTCGGCCAGCACCTCCGCGGTGTCCGCACCGGGCGCCGGAGCGCCCCGGCGGATCCCGGTCGGCGTCCGCGAGAACCGGGCCGGCGGGGCGACGAGCGGCACCACCGTGCCGTCGCTGAGCCTGGTGGGGACGAGCGTGCGCCTGGCGGCCACGTGCGGGTCGGCCGCCGCCTCCGCGAACGTCCGCACCGCGGAGACGACGAGGCCCCGCCCCGACAGCTCCGAGAGGACCTCTCGCACCGTGCGCGCGGAGCACCAGTCGGCGACGATCCCGTTGATCCCGTCGCGATCGGCGAGCCGCTCCTCGTTCGTCCGGTAGCCGGGTGCGCGCGCGAGTTCGGGGCGGCCCATCGCCTCGGCGAGGGCGCGCCAGTGCTTGTTCAGAGCGACGGCGAGGTAGACGTGGCCGTCCGAGCAGGCGTAGACGTTCGACGGCACGACGAAGTCGGTCTCGTTCCCGAGCCGCGGCGGGGGCGCGCCGGTCGCGGCCAGCGTGGGCAGCCCGCTGCTGCTGAACAGCAGGCTGTCCAGCATGGACACGTCGACGTGCTGCCCCTCCCCGGTGCGGTCCCGGTGGGAGAGCGCGGCCAGCCCGCCGATGGCCGCGTGCAGCCCGGCCAGTTCGTCGGCGAGGAACGTGGGAGCCCGCACCGGCGAACCGCCGGGCAGCCCGTTCTGCGCCATCCAGCCGCCGGCCGCCTGCACGACCGGGTCGTACGCCGGTTCGCGGGTCTTCGGTCCGTACTGGCCCCAGCCGGAGACGGAGACGAAGACGATGTCCGGCCGCACCCGCCTGCAGTCGTCGTAACCGATGCCCCACTCCGCGAGCGTGCCGGGCCGGTAGTTCTCCACCACCATGTCCGCCGTGGACACGAGCCGTAGGAAACGCGCCCGTCCTTCGTCGGCCCGCAGGTCGAGCGCGACGCTGCGCTTGTTGCGATGCACGGATTCGCGGAACCACGACAGCTCCGTGCCGGGGATGACGGGCGGCACCTGGCCGTCCCGTTTCTCGGGAAGCTCCACGCTGATCACGTCCGCGCCGAGGTCGGCGAGGACGCAGGTGGCCAGCGGGCCGGACCACACCTTGGTGACGCCGAGCACGCGCACGCCCTCCAGCGGGCCGCGCGATCCGCCCCGCGCCTCCCGGTAGAAAGCCTGCTCGCCGAAGTCCTGGTCGCGCATGCGCCGGTACGCCCTTCCGTGTCCGAGTGCCGTGTCCGCAACCGTCAGAGCCGCCGCAGGACGGACGCGGTGCCGAGCGATCCGCCGCAGCACATCGCGACCAGTGCGGTCTCGCCGCCGGTCCGCTCCAGCTCGTGGAGCGCCGTCACCAGCAGCCTCGTGCCGGTGCAGCCGAGCGGGTGGCCCAGCGCGATCGCCCCGCCGTTCACGTTCACGCGCTCGAGGCCGACGTCATAGGCGCCCGCCCAGTTGAGCACCACCGACGCGAACGCTTCGTTGACCTCGTACAGGTCCAGGTCCGTGATCTTCATCCCGGAGCGGTCCAGGATCCGTCCGGTCGCGGCGACCGGGCCGTCGAGCAGGTAGTAGGGGTCCGCTCCGGTGACGACCTGATGGTCGAGGACGGCCCGCGGCCGCAGCCCGAGCGCGCGGGCCCTCCCCAGCGAGGTCCAGAGGATCGCGGCCGCCCCGTCGGACACCTGGGAGGTGCTGCCGGGCGTGTGCACGCCGCCCTCGACGTTCGGCCGCAGCGCCGCGAGCCCGTCGGGAGTGGTCTCGCGCAGGCCCTCGTCGCGGTCCACGCGCCGGGTCTCGCCGGTCGGCTCGCCGTCCGGGCCGAGTACCGGCGCGGTGACCGGCACCACCTCGCGCGCGAACCGGCCGTCCTCCCACGCGGCGGCCGCGCGGCGCTGGGACAGCAGGCCGTAGGCGTCGGCGTCCGCGCGGGTGATCCCCTCCCGGGCGGCGATGCGCTCCGATCCGCCGAACTGCGCCTTCGGCGGGTCGTCCCACGGGTAGTCGGAGGTCTTGTAGTGCCCGGGCCCCTGGTACAGGTTCGTGCCGATCGGCACACGGCTCATCGACTCGACCCCGCAGGAGATCCCGACGTCGATCGCGCCCGCGGCGATCAGCGCCGCGACCAGATGGCCCGCCTGCTGGGCGGACCCACAGGAGACGTCCACGGTGGTGCAGCCGACCGCCGGGTCCTGGCCCGTGCTGAGCCAGGCGTTGCGGGTGACGTTGAGGCTCTGCTCGCCCGACTGGGTCACGCAGCCGCCGATGATCTGCTCCACCTCGCCGGGGGCGATCGCGGCGCGCGCGATCACCTCGAGCTGGACGGTCCGGAGCAGCTCGACGGCTTTGAGCCCGGCCAGCCGCCCGCCGCGCCGCCCGAGCGGAGTGCGCGCCGCCGCCACGATGACGGGCGTGCGATCTCCGAGAGACGACGGCATCAGTCCGTCTCCCGCAGCGCGATGGCCAGCTTGGGGCAGGCCCGCGCGGCGGACTCGGCCGCCTCCTCGTGGTCCGGTCCCGGATGCTTCACCAGGACGTGCAGTTCGTCGTCGCCGTCCAATTGGAAGATCTCTGGCGCGACCTCGACGCACAGGCCGTTCGCGTCGCACATGTCGTAGTCGACTTCCACGCGCATGCGTCCACCTCCCCAACCTCGGAACCGCCGGGCCGGAGCACCGGTCCCGGGCCCGCCATCACGGCGTCATCGTCGGCTCGGCGGGTTCGCGGCCGCATCTCCCGGTGTGCTGCGCACCCGCCCTTCTCATGGATTGCCGACCTCGCTCCCGACCCTGATCAGGGACCGGTTCACCGGGTTATGGTGCGATCAGCCGGCGACGGACGGGCGGTCGTCCGGCGGACGCGGTACGGATCCCGTACCGGCGTGGGGAGGATGAGGGTCCTTGGAGCTGCACTGGTTCCTGCCGCTGCACGGTGACGGCAGGGAGATCGCCAAGCGGGCGTCCGGGGCGACCGTCGAGGGCGCCCGCCGCGAACCCGGGCTCGACTACCTGACGCAGGTCGCGCTCGCGGTCGACAGGTTCGGGTTCACCGGGATGCTGACTCCCTTCGGCCTCTTCTGCGAGGACCCCTGGGTGACGGCCGCGGCGCTGGCGGGCCGGACCCGCCGGACGAAGTTCATGATCGCGCTCCGTCCCGGCCTGGTCTCCCCGCTGCTCGCCGCGCAGATGGCCGCGACGTTCCAGCGGGTGTCGGGCGGACGGCTGCAGCTCAACATCGTCACCGGCGGCGACCCCGACGAGCAGCGGCGCTACGGCGACCGGGCCGAGCACTCCGAGCGCTACGAGCGCACCGGGGAGTTCCTCGAGGTGTTCCGGCGGGCGTGGCCGGGCGAGCGGTTCGACTTCGACGGCAAGCACTACCGGCTAGAGAAGGGCCTGCTGACCAGGCCGTATCCGGTGCCGCCGACGATCCTCGTGGGCGGGTCGTCCGCCGCCGCAACGCGTGTCGCGGCCGACTCGGGCGACGTCCTGCTGGCGTGGGGCGAGCAGCCCGCCGCGCTGGCCGACCTGTTCGGGCGGGCCCGCCGGGCCGCCGAGAGCACGGGCCGTGAACTGTCGTTCGGCACCCGGTTCCATGTGATCAGCCGGGACACCTCCGCGGAAGCCTGGTCGATCGCCCACCGGCTCCTGGCGGACATGGACCCCGAGCGCATCCGCCAGGCACAGCGGCGGTTCCGCCGGAGCGAGTCGGAGGGGCAGCGGCGCGCGGCCGCCATGCACGGGGGGCGCACCCGGGACCTGGAAGTGCACCCGAACGTCTGGGCCGGCTACGGGCTGGTCCGTCCGGGGGTCGGCGCGGCGCTCGTGGGCAGCCACGAGGAGGTCGCCGAGCGCATCGAGGAGTACCACTCGATCGGCGTGGAGCATCTGATCCTTTCGGCCCAGCCGCACCTGGAGGAGGCGTACCGCCTTCGGTGAGGGCGTGCTCCCGTTGCTTCGCGCGCGCGGCCTGCTGACCTCACCGGCAGAGTCGAGCGGAGAGCCGCCCGCCGCCGCGTGACACGCGCCCTTCGGCGAATCCCGGGGCCGTCTTCACACCTGCCCGCGCCCCCGGGGAGTCACAGGAGTGTGCCCCCCGGAATCGGCGGACCGGCCGGCTGCGTACAGAGGATGCCCACAGATCTTTGATCAGCAGAAAAGCCTTGCCCGCCTTTATCTCCGTTCCACCTCGCGCCAGGTGATCCGATAACGGGAAACGCGGTGAGGGCAGACCTGCGGCGTTCCGTCCACCACGTCACATGACCGGAAGCGGTCATTGGCCGAGCTTCGCATAACGCTTTTCTCCACTGCTATCGTGCGGAAGTCGAATCATTCCGACTCATTGCCGTTGTCGCGCTCGACCAAGAGGAGAAGCGTGAACGCCGCCGTCTCCGATGCCCAGTGGGAGGCGGCCCGCGGCTGCCTGCGGAACACGGGCTCCCGGTTCGCCGACCTGATCGCCGCGACCGACCCGCGGGCGATGGCCACCGCAGACTGGACGGTGGCCGACACGGCCGCGCACGTCCTCTCCATCGGAACGATGAACGTCTGGCTGACCCGCCGGGACGGGACGCCCAGCCCGATCTCCGCGGTCACCGACCGGCTCGGCGAGACGAACGTCGACCGGGTGGCGGACCTGAACGTGGTCGCTCTCGCGGAGAACCCCGAGCGGGACACCGAGGTGCTCGCGGAACGGTTGCGCTCCGACATCGACGAAGTCCTGCGCGCCACCGAGGACATGGACCCCGCCACCCCGGTCAGCTGGCTGGGCGGAGCCCGGGTGCCGCTGGCCGGTCTGCTGGCCCACCACGCCAACGAGATGGCGGTGCACGGTCTCGACATCGCCCGGGCCGTGAACACGCCGTGGACGATCCCCTCCCAGGACTCCGCGCGGTTCTTCGAACTGTTCGTCATCGGGATGTCCCGGAACGGGGTGGGCCGGCTGCTGGAGACGCCGAAACCGCCGAAGGACCGGCGCGTCACCGCCGAGTTCCGCTCCGAGCACATCACCGCGGTGACGCTGGTCGTCGACGGCGACCGGGTGAGCGTCGAGCCGCCCGGACAGCGGCCGGACCTGCTCATGACGTTCGAGCCGACCGCGCTCGTCCTGATGCTGTTCGGCCGGATCGGCAAAGTCCGCGCCATGGCCTCCGGAAAAGTGCGCGTCGGAGGACGGCGGCCCTGGCTGCTGCCGGAGTTCATGCGCACCGTGCGCTTCCCTTCCTGAAGGCGCGGGCGCGCACGCCCAGAGATGCCGTTCCGCTCGTCGGCCGATGACCATGGAACGAAGTCCAGGGCCGTTCGACCGCGCGGGGGAGCACATGCCGACCGCTTTCGGTTCGCTTCGCAGATTCGTCCTCACCCCCTCACTTCGCAAGGTGACCTTCGCCGAACGGGGGTTCCCCGGCGCGGACGCCACGGCGACCGCGCATCTGGAGGCGATCCCGCAGGCGGTGATCTGCGGCTTCGAGTGGGGGATCGACGCACGCGACCGCTGGGAGGTCGAACGGCGGCTGCAGCTCGTCGCGGCCGAGCACCGCGGCTTCGCCTACGAGGGCGCCACGATGGCCTTCACCATCCTCGACGCCATGGGCGGGCGCGGACGGCGGACGCGCGAGCTGCTGCTCGGCGGCGGCGAGCGGCACATCTTCCTCTCCTACATCGGCATCGGGTTCGCGATGACCCGCCTTCCGCGGCGGCTGTGGTCCCGGGTCCTGCCCGACCTGCCCGGTTCGCCGTACCACCCGACGATGAGCTGGCTGGCCGTCGACGGATACGGCTTCGACCTGGCCTACTTCCACACCCGGCGATGGGTCGACGAGCAGCGGGTCCCGGAGCCCTATCCCTGGCTCGGGGCACCGGAGTACTTCCCGAGAGCGGTCGACCAGGGCATCGGGCGGGCACTGTGGTTCATCCACCGCGCGCAGCCCGCCGCGGTGGCCTCCGCGGTGGCCCGCTTCGCCCGCCACCGGCAGGCCGACCTGTGGAGCGGCGTCGGCCTGGCCGCGGCCTTCGCCGGCGGTTGCGAGCCCGAAGGTCTGGCGACCCTGCGGGCGGAGGCCGGCCCGTGCCTGCCGCATCTCGCCCAAGGCGCCGTCTTCGCGGCGAAGGCCCGGTCGTACGCCGGACACGTCCCCTCCTATAGCGCGACGACCGTCACCGCACTGACCGCCCTTTCCATGGACGAAGCGGTGGAACTGGCCGACGACACCGCCGAGCCCCATCGCGCGGGCCTCCCCGACGACGAGCCGGCCTACGAACTCTGGCGGCGGAACATCCGGGGCCGCTTCACCGCGGACGGCGACCGCATCGGAGCCTGACCGCCTCACGTGGTCCTTCGGACGCCGGCACCGGAGCGTCCCGGCCGCAGCGGCCGGAACGCTCCGTTCGCACCGGCCGCTCAGCTCGCTTCGACGGCCACGGCCACCGGGTCGGGGCCCACGAAGGCCAGCAGAACCGGCGGGTCGAGGACCTGCTTGGGACGCAGCCGCACGTTCGCCGGCTTGACGATCGTTTCCGGATGCATCGTTATCGGCCCGTAGACGCCGACGAACGAACGGGCCTCGTCGAAGCCGTCGTGTCCCGGTGCGACGGAGTGGGCGAGCAGGTACCAGGTGCCTCGCGGAACGTTGTCCAGCGTGAAGTCGCCCGGCGCCCGCAGCACCGCGCAGCTCACCGGGACTCCCTCCGGGACGCACCCCGGGAAAAGCCCGACGAACACCGGCCCGTGCGCGGTCATCGGCCACGGATGGATCCGTCCCTGGACGGTCATGGCCGGCTCGGCGGGACGCCGCCCGTTGCCGGCGGCCATCTGATCGCGGTAGCCGCCGGTCTGCCGGAACGCGCTCGGCGCCAGGCCCACACTGTTCTTGAACCGGGAGCTGAAGGTGCCCACGCTGGAGTACCCCACCCGATTGCTGATCTCCGTGACCGTCAGGGACGTGGTCAGCAGCAGGCGCTTCGCCTCCGCCAGCCGCAACGCCGACAGGAACCGTCCGGGAGAAACGCCGGTGATCTCCTGGAATCTTCGAGTAAAGTGGAATTTACTGAACATTGCCGTACGCGCCATATCGTCCACGGTGATCCGCTCACCGAGGTTCGCTCTCATCATTTCAATGACCCGCTCCACGGCATCTTGCATAAAGCATCTCCTCCTGTGCTGTGAACGACTCCAGCATCGTTCGCGCGCATTTCTGAGTCGAAGTCCAGGACAGCGGATAACTGAGCGAACAGGGCCGATACGAAGCTCCGATGGCCGAACTTTCACCCCCCACACTCGGCCGCGGTCAGGATGCTCCCCGGCCACCTATGCATTCTGAGATCGTGCTCTAGGATGCGCATCTCACAAATTGCGACACCCCGTCACGCGGGCGGGCGTCGGCCTTACCTCACCAACACAGACGAATCATTGGTTCATCAACTTCCGAACAAGCAAAACGTCTATAAGCAGCCCGTATGATCGATGGATCACCAGCGGCCCCGGGGGCACGTTGTCTGAGATATGAGCGTTATCTAACGGAGCTTGGGTCACATGGCACCACCCTGCGCAATTTGAAAGATGGCCAGGAGCCCTTGTTGTGCCAACATCGGTAACCAGTGGACGACTGTCCCGTCACGGACCCCGCGACGCGATCGCGGAAAATCTGCCGCGAAGTCATCTGGCGCACGGCGGCCGAGGTGAACTGCAACTCGGATCACTAAATGGCTCGTCATGAGCCATCCACGCCCGACTGTCCATGGCATCGTTCAGCGAGGGCGCACCGAACGCGAAAACGTCCACTCCAGCGGTTTCTGAATGGCGCGCGGGTCCGGGACGGCCCTCGACGAACTTGAGCAGTGTCAGGAGCCGGAGGAGGCGTCAGACTCACGATGACCGGCACGTGCGGGTGCGGGGCCGGCCCACGTCCCCGCTCAAGCGGGCGGCCACCGTGGGCGACCTTCCGGCCGCCGCCGCGGCGGCTGGTGCGGAAAGAGCACCGACGGGCTCTGCAACGACGCGATGGAGCCGCACGCGGGATCACCCGAGGCGGGAGAACGCGGTAACGGCGCGAACGCGGCGGAGTGAGCCTCCTACGGAGTCACGAGCTTCCCGAGAAGGCCGACCCGGCGGCGGCCGGATGCGCCATCGGTAAAGGCGCCGGTGCGCTGCAGCGGCTCACCGGCGCCTTCGAGGGGCGACCGTCTCAGTCGGCCGTTGCCCCGGGGCGGGCGTCGATCACCGCGGCGGCCGTGGGCAGGCGGTGGACGGCTTCGACGGCGAAATCCGCCTTTGCCAGCAGGTCGCCGAACTCCCGGGCGGTGCGCTCCGCACCGCCCACGACGGTCATCATGTAGAGGTCCATGAGCGCCGCGAACCGCGCGTCCTGCCCGGTGGCCCCCTCCTCGACGATGCGCTCGATGATCAGGAGCCGGGCGCCCGGAGGCATGGCCTGCCGGCAGACGCGCAGGATCTCGACACAGCGCTCGTCGTCCCAGTCGTGCAGGATCTGGCGCAGCACGTAGAGGTCGCCGTCCGCCGGCACGGCGGAGAAGAAGTCGCCGCCGACCGCGGTGCAGCGGTCCGTCAGGCCCTCCCGGTTCATCCGTGCTCGTGCGTTCGCCGCGGTCTTGGCGCCGTCCAGCAGGACCCCCTCCGTGCGGGGGTGGGCCTGGAGCAGGCGTGCCAGCAGCGCGCCGTCGCCGCCGCCGACGTCCACGATGCGGCGGTGCCGGGAGAAGTCGACCGCCGACAGCAACTGGTCGATCTCCAGCTCCTGATCGTGGGTCTGCGAGCGGTCGAACAGCCCCCGGAGCCGCCCGTCGCGGCCGAGGTGCTCGAAGAAGCTCTCGCCGAACAGCTCGTCGAACGCCGTCTTGCCGGTCCGCACGGTGCCGAGCATGCCCGTCCACGCGGCGCCGACCCCGCCGGCCGCGAGCAGGGCCGTCGGGAGCGCCGACCCGGGGGCGCCGGTGCGCAGCGCCGCACCGGCCGCGGTCAGCTCGTAAGAACCGTCGGAGCCGGCCGAGTACACCCCGAACGCCGTCAGGCATCGCATGAGCTGCGTCAACCGGCGGGGATCGGTACCGGCGCGGTCGGCCAGCTCCGTCACCTGCAGCGGGCCGTCGGCGAGCAGATCCGACAGGCCGAGTTCGGCCGCGGTGCAGACGGCGCGGGACAGCAACTGCCCGAAGATCATCTGCCGTACCAGCACCGCTCCCGGCGTCTCGCCCACCATGGTCACTTGCCCCTCCTCAACCCGTCCGGGCGCCCCGGCAGAGCCCGTGGCCGGACAGAACCGTCCGCGGCCGCGGAGCGGGCCCGCACGGGGAACCGTGCCCGGTACTTCTCGAACCATCGCCGCTCGGCGTGCAGGAACAGCGAGTCGTGCGGCGCCATGTGCCGGACGGCGTAGAGCGCGATCGGCGACCGGGACACCCGGAAGGCGGGGTTGTGCACGGCCGGTTCGGCGCAGGCCGGATGGAACTGGCCGATCATGAGCTCCGCGTCGACGGCCAGGTTCTTGAGCGCGTCGTAACTCTCGTCGATCCTCCGCCAGCCCTCCTCGGCGGCGTCCGGCAGGACGACCAGCAGGCTGTGCAGCGAGACGCCCGACCTCTTCGGCGGTTCGGTCGCCGCCTTGAAGTCGCGTAGTTCGGCGGAGACGAGGCGCTGAAGTTCATCGACGTCGCACGCGTCGACCCCGTAGTGGAAGCTGAAACGGATCGCCTCGGCGTTGAGGGCCGCGGGCACGAAGGGGCAGACCAGCCCTTGCCGGCCGAGGTGCTCGGACGGGGCGCCGATGTAGTCGCGAAGCCAGGCGAGCACGGTCGCCATGTCGTCGTCGAGGCGGCCGTCGCGCGGACGCTCGGGGGCCACTCTGATCTCGGTCGTCATCGGGGCTCGGACCGGTAGCGGATGGGAAGCTCGGCCGGTCCGCGGAAATGCATTCCCGGCCGCCACTTCAGCTCGTCCGGGGCGACGGCGAGCTCCAGCTCGGCATAGCGGTCGAGCAGGCGGCCGATCGCGACCTCCCCCTCCAGCCTCGCCAAGGCCGACCCGATGCAGGTGTGGATCCCGTGCCCGAACGCCAGATGCCTGACGCCCGTCCGGCGGATGTCGAAGCGCTCGCCGTCGGGCACCCGTTCCGGGTCGTGCCCGGCCGACCCCAGCCCGAGGAAGACGACGCCGCCCGCCGGGATGGGCACGCCCCGCACCTCGATGTCCTCGGTGGCGAACCGCATGCTCGCGTTCATGGCGGGACCGTCGAACCGCAGGACCTCCTCGATCGCCGCCGGCAACCGCTCCGGCTCGGCCCGCAGGAGGGCCAACTGGTCCGGATGCCCGATCAGGTGGTAGACGGCGGCGGCGATGAGGCTGATCGTCGTCTCCTGCCCGCCGAGGAGCAGCAGGAAGGCCATCGCGGTCAGCTCGTCGTCGGAGAGCCCGTCCCCTTCGTCGCGGACGACGATGAGGTCGGAGAGCAGGTCCTCACCCGGCGTCACGCGCTTGTCGGCGATCAGCTCCCGGGTGTACGCCTTGAGCGCCTCGGTGGCCGCCTCGAACTCCGCGCTGCCGGTCGACTGCTCGTCCGAGCCGAGAACCGACCACCGCCGGAACGTCTCCCAGTCGCGCTTCGGCACGCCGAGCAACTCGTAGATCATGCTGATCGGCAGCAGGCCCAGCGTGTCGATCAGGTCCGTCTCGCCCTCGGGGCCCATCTCGTCCAGCAGCTCGTCGGCGATCTCCTCGATGCGCGGGCGCAGGGCCTGGACGCGATGGGCGGTGAACGCCTTCGCGGCGAGCCGTCGCAGGCGGGTGTGCCCGGGCGGGTCGCTCTGCAGCATGTTGTTGGTGAGCACGTCCCGGATGGCCGGGCTGGGAAGGGCCTCCGGGGGGAGGAACCGTTCCAGGCCCTTGGCCAGCCGCGGGTCGTTCAGCCACGCGCGGACGTCGTCGTACCGGGTGACCAGCCAGGCGGGCATGCCCTGCGGCAGTGTGAACCGGTGGACCGGGCTGTGCTCGCGCAGCCACGCGTACGTCGGATAAGGGTCGCGGACGAAGTCGGGGCCGAACAGTTCCGGCTGGTCACGAATTTCCGGGGGCTCATGAATCGACATGCCATTCCCTCTCTGCCCGGCGCATGGCCGATGCCGATCGCGTGAAGCCCCGTTGGAATGTCCGTCCGGCGCCTCCGCGACATGTGCTCATGCGCAGGTCAAAGCGGTCCCCGTAGTGGACCGCGCAACACGCCGAGAGATCGGCGGACACCTCGGCACTCAGGCTTCGCAAAGCCTTCGGCCGCCACCGTGCTCTTACCGTGCCGCGAAATAAGCGGTCATCGCATGGGACCGTGAACCGTATCCAAAGGAGCGGACCGGAAGAGCTTTCCTCTGTCCCCCGGCGCGCATGCCCATAGCGCGCATGCATGATCCCGGATATTAGGCGCGACCGACATCAACGGCATCTTCGATCGTGCTGTACAAGGCAGGAGAGCAATCTCGAAGTTGCCGTTCTTCCGAGCCGTGTCAACGATTGCCTGAGGCCGGGGGATGGCCTCCAAGGGCATGAAGAGAGGGGCTTTTCGTGGAGAACGTGCTCGCGTTGGTGGCGGAACGACAGAAGGACCTCGATCGGCATCCTCTGTTCGCTTGGATGAACTCCGACGAAACGCCGGTGCCGGATCCGCTGCTGATCATGCCGGCAATGGTGACGTTCTCCATGGGCTTCCGGGACGTGAACAAGTGGGTGTTCCGGTACCCGGAGGCGGCCGACGACCTGGAGCGCGGGATCAACGTCCATACCTTCGAGGACCAGACCCACTCGCGGCTGTTCCTCGAAGACTGGAAACGGCTGGGGCTGAACGAGCGCCTCGGCTGGAAGGCCAGTGACGCCCTCTGGTGGCTGTTCCGGGCCGAGGTCAACGAGGTGGCCCGCGACCACGGCGTCTACTTCCTGTCCATGGCCGTCGCGGACGCCAAGGACCCGCTCCTGCGCTTCGCGCAGTCGGAGATGATGGAGGCGCTCGGAGCGGTCTTCTTCAAGCACGCCTCCAAGATCGCGATTCGGTTCACCGAGCGGACCGGGACCGAACTCCCGTACATGGGGCCCTTCCACCTGGCGCTCGAAACAGGCCACATGGACTGCGAGGAACTGTTCGAGGAGCAGCGCCTCGACGAACGGCGCCGCGAACGCGCCCTGGAACTGGCCGAGACGATCTACCAGATCTTCTCCGAGCAGCTCGACATGTGGCTGGTGTACGCCCAGAAGTACATCGACAGCGGCAACCCGCCGCGCCCGGCCGCCCGGCCGATGATCGACAGGAGCGCGGGCGGCGTCCCCGGCCCGCGTCCGGTCGCCGACGGGCCGGTCCATCCCAGCCAGGAGCCCCTCCAGAAACTGCTGATGGAACGCCGGAAGAGGAGCGAGGCGCACCCCTTCTACTCCTGGCTGGAGAACCGCGGCGACCGGGTCACCGCGCTCCAGGCCCTCCAGCGCTTCATCCCCATGTGGACGATGGACATCATGGGGTACCGCGATCTCAACAGGTACGCCATGCGCTACGCCGAGCCGGCGGGGGACCTCCACCGCGCGGTCAACTCCTGGGTCGACGACCTCACGACCCACAACACCCTCTTCCTCAACGACTGGAAGCAGCTCGGGCTCGACGAGATCCTCGGGTGGAACGGCAGCGACACCCTCGAGTTCTGCTACCTGGACCCGCAGACCGACGTGCACCGCCGCAACATCGTCAAGTTCACCGAGCTCGCCGTCGGCAACGACGACCCGCTGCTGCGGCTGTGGCTCATGCACGCGCTGGAGACCAGCGGAGAACCGTTCTTCCGACGGACCAAGGCGCTGGCGGACGAGGCCGAGGCCGCAACGGACGTCCGTCTGGACTATCTCGGCGACCGCCACGAGATCGCGCACCAGGCTCCGGCCTCCTCCGCGGCGCCCGCCGTCCATTTCAAGGACCGGCCCCTGGCACCGGCCGCGCGCGAGGTGGCGGCCCACATGATCGAGACCGTCTTCGACGCCGCCGACGAACAACTCGAGATCTCGCTCGACGTCGCCCTCTCGAACAAGTTCGGCATCGCGTGAACGGCACGGCCTCCCCGACCGCAAGGAGCGTGACACCGTGAAGGACGTCCTGGCGTACGTCGAGCGGCGGGTCGCGGCTCTGGACGACCACCCGCTGTTCGCCTGGCTGGCCTCGGACGAACTGCCGCCCAAGCAACGCTTGATGATCCTGCCGAGCGTGGCGACGGTCGCGATGGGCTTCCGCGACGTGAACAAATGGGTGCTGCGCTACCCCCACGCGGCCGACGACCTGGAACGCGGCATCAACGTCCACACCTTCGAGGACCAGACCCACTCGCGGCTGTTCCTCGAGGACTGGAAACGGCTGGGGCTCGACCGCCGCCTGGGATGGGACGCCTCCGACACCTTGTGGTGGCTCTTCCGGGCCGACGCCAACGAGGTGATCCGCGGCCACTGCATGTACTTCCTGTCGATCGCCGCCGCCGACCGCGGGGACCCGCTGCTGCGCTTCGCACACGCCGAAGTCGGCGAACTGTGTGCGCGCGAGCTGTTCTTCAAGCACATTTCCGCGGTCGCCGGGGAGCTATCGGACCGGACGGGCCTCGCCATGCTCTACTTCGGCGCGCACCACATCGAGGCGGAGGGGGAAGGAGCCGAGGAGGTCTTCGAGTCGCTGGTGCTGGACCCTGAGCGTCGGCGGCGGGCCCGTGAGCTGGCAGATGTCATGATCGACGTGTTCCGGGAGATCCTGGACGGGATCCACGAGTACGCGCTGAAGCACGCCGCGACGGGCACCCCGCCTCGTCCCGCTGCGGACCGGCCCCCCGGACCGGCAGGGCGCATCGCGACCGCCGATGTTCCGGTCCACCCCTCCCAGGCGCCGGTCGTACGGTTTCTGCAGGAGTGCCGGACCCGGAGCGGCAGGCACCCGTTCTACACATGGCTCGGCCACCATGGCCCCGGCATCTCCGCGACGCAGGTCCTCCAGCGGTTCGTCCCGCTGTGGGCGATGGACGTCATGGGATACCGCGATCTCCACCGCTATGCCGTCGGCTACCCCGAGCCCGCCTCCGAACTGGAGCGCACCGTGAACGTCTGGGGAGAGGAGCTGACCGATCGCAACGAGCTCTTCGTCGACGACTGGAAACGGCTCGACCTCGACGAACTGCTCGGCTGGAACGCCGGTGACACCCTCGAGTTCTACTACCTGAGCCGGACGATGGACGTGCACCGCCACAACCGGGTCGCGATGACCAAGTTCGCGACAGGGCATCATGACCCGATGCTGCGCCTGTGGCTCGTCAGCGCGATGTCGGAGGCCACCGACATCCTCCTCGGCAACCTCGTGCCCCTGGCGGAGAGGGCCGAGTCGGACACCGGACTGCGCCTCGACTACCTGGCCGGACGCCGGAAAGTCGCGGCGCCGCCCTTCCTGGACCGGCCGATCAAGCCCGAGCAGCGCGACATCGCCGTCGAGATGATCGAGACCGCCTTCGACTTCATGGACCGTCGGCTCGACATGTCACTCGACGTCGCCCTGTCCAACGACTTCCAGATCCCCTGACCGGCCGTTGCACCGTCTCCTCGATGTGGTCGGCGGCCGGTTCGGCGGCGAACCACCGCCGACGTATCCAGAGGGGTCACCTGCCGAAGTAGCCGCGCAGGGCTGCCGTGCACGCATTGCGGCGGGTGGCGTCCTTGGGGAAACGGCGGCGACACTCGGCGCCGATCCATCCGGGCTTGGGCCGCGGCTTGCGAACGCGCGGACGGTCGCGCACGTCGTCGCGTCGCCGGGGCTTTTCTTCATGGCGCGGGGGCACTCGGGGCGGCCGAGTACTGCCGGACGTCCTCTTCGGTGCCGGGTCTCTGTCCGTCTCGGCCCGCCGCCGATCCGGAGCACGCCGATCCTCGTTCTGCTGCTTCCGCTGCTTCGGCGTCCGCCTGGGGGTGGCCTTCTCCGCTCGTCCGGTCGCCTTCGAACTCGGTGACGCTTCCTGCTCGGTCGCGGTCACCGCCCGCGGCGGCGCCGACGGTGATGGCCCGCTCGGCGTACCGCCGAGCTGAAGGGCGGCGCCGGTTCCGAACACTGCGAGTATGCCGGTGACCGTTGCGGGGATCGCCCACCGCCAGCGAAAGCGGCCGGAACGCGGCGGGGGAGTGACCCGCCAGGGTTCGTCGTAGGGCTCGGGAGGGAGCTGCCCATCCGGTGCCGGGGGAACATCGTGCGCCATCTCGCTTGGCTATCAATGATCAACACATAGTTACAATCAGCCTCGCCGTTGATTGATCGAAGGAACGGCCTACGACCCTTTACGGCGTATGTCCCGGCGAGGTTGCCAGTTCCTGGACCAGGACAACAAGTGTGGCTGGTTCGCCTACGAAGGAGGCACCGTCTGCTGAAATCACGGGCAGCCGACACCCTCGGCTGCTGCGTTGCTCCACCCGCGGTCTTCTCACTTGTGGGGTCGCGTCGAGGATCGTCGGTAGGTCGGCGACGTGGCCTATGAGGACGGCGGCCGCGGGCAGGCGTTCGTCCGCCCCGAGACCGTCGGAACGCACGAGTGCAGCGCGCATGCCGTAGGGCTGCTGCTGGCGACCAACACCACCCCGACAAGGACCGGACCACCGCACTTCGCCGGGCGGGCGTACCCCCTGTTCAGCAACCTTCGCGGACGTGCGGCGGAGCTCCGCCGGTGGGTCTGTCGAGGACGGTCAGCAGTTCGGGCGGCACGGTCACCATCGCCACCGTGCCGCTCTGGTCTCCGGTGTTGCACCGCCCTCGGACGGCGCGGGCCGCTCCCCGGTTGACCAGCGCCAGCTCCATGCCGTGCTTGCGGGCCAGTCGGTGCACGACCGCGAAACCTGTCCGCCGGACGGTGGCCGCGCCGACCGGACGGACCGGCCCCGCGAGCGTCCGGTTGAGCTTTTCGAGCGAGGCCGGATCCATGCCGGGCCCGCCGTCCTCGATGCGGACGAGCAGGCTGCCGTCGCCGAACACGTGGGTGCCGACGCATGCGGGGACCGGCGAGTACCGGGTGGCGTTGTCCAGCAGTGCCGCAAGGAGGGCCGCCAGGTCGTCGGCGGCATGCCCTAGAACCACCCGGTCGGCGATCCCCTCGGCCTGGACACGCCCGTAGTGCTCGATCATGGACGTCGCCACCCGCACCACGTCCAGCAACGAGGTCGGGGATCTCCCGATCTCGTCCGGGCACCGACCTGCCAGGATCCGCAGGTCGCGGGCCGTGCGGCGCATCCGGGAGATGCCGTGGTCCACGTCGTAGAGGCGCTGCACCCGCTCGGGGTCGGCTTCGTCGCTCTCCAGCGCGTCCAAGGCGGGGCGGACCTGCTCGGTCAACGTCTCGATCCGCAGCGCCGTCTGGTCGCAGATCTCTCGCCACACAGCATCGCCGCCCGTGCTCGGACGAACGCGCGGCTCCGGCGCCGTCGCGTCCGGCGCGGCCCGGAACGGAGCCAGTCGGCGGACCATCCGCGCCCAGCGGCCTCGGCGGCACCGCTGGTGACGGCCGTGCCGGTCGTTCGAGTGCGACGAACGTGCCGCCGCCTGCGGCCTCGAACCAGTGCGCGGCCGTCCGCATGGCCGTGGGGGCGGTGATCGCGGTGGGGTGCGCGATCGCGAGGAAGCTGCCCGGGACGATCGCGTCCGCGAGGCCCGTGACCAACTCGCGTGCCTCCGCGCCAGGCAGCCGGTGCAGGACGCCGGGCAACAGGACGCCGACCGGTACGTGCAGGTCGAGGTGGGCTGCGGCGCTCTCCAGGATCGTTGCGGCATCGCCGAGGGCCGCCTCCACGACCGCGCACGCACCGGACGATCCGTCGGCGGCCAAGGCCCGGGCATGTGCTAGGACCAGCGGGTCGCTGTCGGCGTGGACGAACCGCGCGTCCTGCCTCATGCGCCGCGCGAGCCGGTGCGGGTCGTCCTCGTCCATCGGAAACCCGACACCCACCTGCAGGAACTGACCGATCTCCTGCTCAGCGGCCATGAAGCGCACGACCCGGCACATCCAGTGGCGATGCACGCGGGCCTGGAGGCGGATGCCGGGCATGAAGCGGGCGACCCCGTCCGCGTAGTGACGGTCCACTACGTAGCTGTCCCGGCCGCCCAGCCAGTGATTCCACACCCGAGGCCAGTTCGGTACCGCCGGATCGAATCCACAGACGTCAGGCGGCATGAGTTCGACCTCGATCACCTACGACCTCCCACCCGAGGACAGATGGTCGACGTCCGGACGTACGGCCGCCGCCGGCTCTTCGCCCGCCAACGTCGCCAAGCGCTGCAGCGCCTCGCGAAGCTTTTCGGGCGAGGTCGCCTCGACCGTGTCCCGCTCGTTCATCCGGTCGGGCGGGAGCGGACCGCGCATGGCCCACCAGTTGGAGCGGTCGGTGATGATGACCCGCCACCCAGGGAATTCCTTCTCCAAGGCGGCTTTGGCCCGAATTTGCGGCAATGTCGTTGCGGGCATGGCGGTTCCTACGAGATCGGGGGTGGGACTCCAATGGCTCATGGAGGGAAGAGCAACAGGGAACGGGACGTGCATGAACGGCTCAGGCACGCTGGGCTTCCCGCGCCATCTGCGTCAACCGCCCCCCGATGAGATACGCCGCCGTCTCAATGTGGTCGAGTTCTCCGGCCGCCTCGAACGCGTGCCCGTCGACCAGGAACCACAATGCATCCTGCGCAGTGGCCATGGCGCGCACGTGATCCGCAGAGCCGGTGCCTCGGCTCCGGCCAACCGGACGAGCAGGACGTCGCCGTCCAGTTCGAGGCGGAACGGACGCCCCCTGAGCAGGTGCATCAACGTGGCGAGCCGCTCATCCGGGCCGTCCTGTTCGGGCTTCGGCGCGGGCGGGGGATCGGCTACGTTGCTCATAGCCAGGACCTCGTTCCTGGTCAGGCCCCGGAGCTCCCGCTGTTCGCGCAGCGGGCCGGGGCAGCGTGCGTTCGGTCACTGTTAGTGAACCCATGGCGGACCGGGCACGTCAGCGTGATAATCGCGGATGAGCACGGACACGAGACCGTGTCCGCGGACATCCGGCCTGAGGTGCGTCGCGACATGCCAGCCGACAAGCAAGCCATCGGCGCACGTCTGCGCGCGGCGCGAAGGGAACGCGGACTCACGGTCGCCGACCTCGCCGAACGGTGGCGCGACGTCGCGCCCGAGCACGTCCGGCGTCGCCTACCCAAGCTGGTTGACCTGGAGCGCACGATCCGCGGGCACGAGGCAGGTACCGAGCCCGGCCCCCGCTACCGGCTGCTGTACTCCCGCGCATTCGACATGACCGAGGACGAACTGTTCGCCCCGTCCTCACCGCCCGTCGAGGTACTCGGTGCGTCGTCTCTCCCAGCGTGGTCGACGACGAATTGGAGGCGCTCGACCTTTCACGACGGGTCGCCGCAAGCGATGTCGGGGACGACACGCTCGTCGCGCTCGAGATGACTGTGGACGAACTCGCGTCGGCCTACCCGCAGGTGCCGCCGGACCAACTGCTGATGCGCGTCCGCCAGCACCTCGGGTACGTATCGCGGCTCATGGACGCACGCATGACACTCGGTGAGCGGCGCCGTCTGGTGGTCGTCGGCGGATGGCTGTCCCTGCTCGCCGCGACCTGTGACATCGACCTCGGACAGCGTCCGGCCGCCGCCGCGCGCCTCCGCACGACCGCACAGCTCGCCCGCCACGCCGAGCATCCCGAGATCCTGGCGTGGACGCTGGAGACGCAAGCGTGGCAGCGGCTCACCGATGGGGACTACCGCGAAGCGATCATGCTCTCCCAGGGCGCGCAGGAAATCGCGCCGCGCACTGGGTCGGCGTTCATCCAGGCGACCGCGCAGGAGGGACGGGCGTGGGCGAGGCTCGGTGCCGGAGCCGAGACGCGGGGGGCGCTCGGCCGCGTCGAGCGGCTCGTCGCGCCCCTGCCGATGCCGGACCGGCCCGAGCACCACTACCGGTACGACCCGGCCAAGAGCGACGCCTACACCGCGACGACCCTCGCGTGGATCGGCGACCCGGCCGCCGAACCGTACGCGCGCGGCGTGCTCGCCCGACTGGAGAAACCGATGAGCGGCCCCGCCCGGCCCCGCCGTGCGGTGTCCGCGCGCCTCGACTTGGCGCTCGCGCTGCTCGCCGCCGACCAGCCGGACGAGGCGGCGGCCACGGCGCAGGAGGCGGTGGAGAGCGGCCGTCTCCTGCCGTCGAACTACTGGCGTGCGGCCGAGGTGATCAAGGCCATGGAAGCGCGGCAGGTTCCCATGGCGGCCGAGTTGCAGGAGGCGTACCGGGAACTTTGCGTTGCCACGCCGGCAGAAGACAACGGAACCTGAGCACGCCGTAATGGACCGGCGCTCCCGCCCGGCCGTTAACGTCCTCCCATGCACCCGGTATCGATCGCAGGCGGCGCCGTGGCGCTGCGCGAGTTCACGCCCGACGACGTCGACGCGATTCTGAAGGTGTACGGCGACCCGACCGTGGTCGAGCACCTGTCGTTCGAACCGCGGAACCGTGAACAGGTCGCCGCCACCCTCACCGGCGTGATCGAAGCCGGGGCAGCCGACCCGCGAACGGAGTACTCCCTCGCCGTCGTGGCGAGGGAGTCGGCCGAGGCGATCGGCTTCGCCCGCCTCGCCATCGACGCCCAGCACCCCGGCCAGTCCAGCGGCCAGCTCGGCTTCGCCCTGGCCACCGGCCACTGGAGGAGGGGCCTGGGCACCGAAACCGTCCGGCTCCTCCTCCGCCTCGGATTCGAGGAACTGAACCTCTACCGGCTCTGGGGCGCTCGCAGCCCCGACAACACCGCCTCGGCCCGACTCATGACCAACCTCGGAATGATCGAAGAAGGCCGCATCCGCGGCCACATCCGCGTGAACGACGCCTGGCGGGACTCGGTCGTCCACTCCATCCTCCGCCCCGAATGGCCCGGAACGCCGGCTGAGCAGTAGCGACGAACTCACCCTGTCCGAGCGCGGGTCGGTGCCGGTCACGCGCCTGCGGACAGCGCCGATCGTGGGCACCAGCGCCCGGTACGTCCGGTCGGTTCACCAGGTGTAGAAGCCCTGTCCGGTTTTGCGCCCGAGATTTCCCTTGGCGACGAGGTCGCGCAGGATCCGCGGTGGCTGGAAGCGGGGCCCCAGTTCGCCGGCCAGGTGTTCGGCGATCGCGAGCCGTACGTCGAGTCCGACGAGGTCGGTGGTGCGCAAGGGGCCCATCGGATGCCGGTAGCCCAGGGTCATCGCGGTGTCGATGTCGGCGGCGCTCGCGACGCCTTCCTCCAGCATCCGCATGGCCTCCAGCGCCAGGCAGACCCCGAGCCTGCTGCTGGCGAAGCCCGGCGAGTCGGTCACGGTGATCGGTGCCTTGCCCAGCGCCCGAGCCCAGTCCTGCGCCGCCGACACCAGGGTCGGCGCGGTGCGTGAGCCGACGACGATCTCGACCAGGCCGCTGACGGGGACGGGGTTGAAGAAGTGCAGACCGATGAAGTGCTCGGGCCGGGGCAGCCCGTCGGCGAGCCCGTCGATGGAGAGGCTGCTGGTGTTGGAGGCCAGGACCGCATCCGGCGCGGCCGCGGCAGCGGCCTGGAGCACCTTGGCCTTGAGCACCGGCTCCTCGGGGACCGCCTCGACGATCAACCCGCAGCCCGCCAGGTCACCAGGATCGACGCAGGTGCGCAGCCGGGACAGAGCGGCGGCGGGCGCAACGACGGACCCGTCCTTGCTGTGGGCTTTGGTCAGGCCGTCGCTGACCCGGGTGCGTGCCGCGTCCGCCCGCTGCGGGTCGCTGTCGACGATGACGACGCCGGTACCGCGGGTGAGAAAGGTCTGGGCGATCCCGGCTCCCATGCGTCCACCGCCGATGACCCCGACCTTGTCCGGCAGCCCGCCTGTGTCGCGGGTCATGATCCGTTCGCCTTTCTACGGTCCAGGAACGCGGTCATGCGCGTGTGTTTGTCGGCGGTTTCGAACAGGACCGCCTGGGCGAGGTCGTCGATGAACGGGTGTGCGTCGCGGGGTGCGTGGAAGACCGCTTTGGTCAGTCGTGTCGCCAATGGGGCCTGGGCGGTGATGCGGTCGGCGAGCCGATGCCCGGCGGCCGGCAGTTCCTCCGGTTCGACAACGTCGTTGAGCAGCCGCACCGCCCGGGCTTCGTCGGCGGTGAGCACTCGGCCGGCGAGCAGGATCTCCTTGGCCAAGGGTTCACCGACCAGTTCGGCCAGCCGCCAGGCCGCGCCGGCCGCCGCGAGGATGCCCAGGCCGGTCTCGGGGTTGCCGATCCGGGTGCGAGGTGTGCCGATCCTGAAGTCGCAGGCGTAGGCCAGTTCGGCACCACCGCCCAGGGCGTACCCGTCGACGAGCGCCACCGTCGGCATCGGCAGCCGGTGGATCCGGTCGAAGATCCCCGAGTTGATGCCGCGCAGTGCGTCGTCGCGGCGGCGGTCGCGAAGCTGGGCGATGTCGGCTCCGGCCGCGAAGGCGGGGCCTTCACCGATCAGCAGGACGACCCGCGGGTCCTGTTCAACGTCGGCGCAGGCGTCGTGCAGGGCGGCGACCATCTCCTGGTCGATCGCGTTGCGGGCCTGTGCGGGCGGTTGAGTCGCCACACCACCCGATCGGCGGCCTGCTCGATGATCAGATTCGTCATGGCCGCTCCACCAGCAGCGCGCTTCCCTGACCGACGCCCACGCACATGGTCGCCAGCCCGCGGCGGCCGCCCGTGCGTTCCAGGCGGCCCAGCAGGGTGACCAGGATGCGGGTGCCGGACGCCCCCAGCGGGTGCCCGAGCGCGATCGCGCCGCCGTCGGCGTTGACCCGGTCGGGGTCCAAGTCCAGATCACCGATGCACGCCAGGCTCTGGGAGGCGAACGCCTCGTTGAGTTCGACGGCGTCGAGGTCGCCGACGGACCATCCGGTGCGTTCCAGAACCTTGCGGGTCGCCGGGACCGGGCCGATCCCCATCACCTCGGGCGGCACCCCGGCGTTGGCGGCCGCGACCAGCCGGGCCCGCGGCGTCAGCCCGGATCGGGCGAGGAAGCGGTCGCGACCACCACGACCGCTGCGGCGCCGTCGTTGAGGGAGCTGGAGTTCCCGGCGGTGACGACCCCTTCGGGATCGTTGACCGGGCGCAACCGGGCCAGCCGCTGCAGGCTCGTGTCCGCCCGGGGCCCTTCGTCGGTGTCGACGGCGCCGCCGCCGGCCGGCACGGGGACGATCTCGTCGGTGAACCGGCCGTCCTTGATCGCCGCGACGGCGCGCTCGTGGGAACGCAGCGCGAACGCGTCCAACTGCTCGCGAGTCAGGCCCCACCGCTCGGCGACCGTCTCGGCCGTCTGCGGCATGGACGCGGTCATGGCCGGGTCCAATCGGGGGTTGGTGAAACGCCAGCCGATCGAGGTGTCGAAAGAGGGCCCGGGCTTGGCGAACGCCTTGGCCGGCTTCTCGGTGACCCATGGCGCCCGGGTCATCGACTCCACCCCGCCCGCCACGACGACGTCGGCGTCGCCCGCGGCGATGAGGGCACGTGCGGCCGCGACGGCGGTGAGGCCGGACGCGCACAGCCGGTTGACGGTGAAGCCGGGCACCGTGTCCGGCAGACCCGCCAGCAGCACCGCCATCCGGGCGACGTTGCGGTTGTCCTCCCCGGCCTGGTTGGCCGCGCCGAACACCACTTCATCGATCAGGTCCGGCTCGATCCCGGAGCGGGTGACGGCCTCACTCACGACGAGGGCGGCCAGGTCGTCGGGGCGTGCATGGGCGAGCGCGCCGCCGTAGCGGCCGATCGGTGTCCGGACCGCGGACACCACAAAGGCTTCCGGCACGGGAAATGCTCCTTGCTCAGGTGCGGGAGGGAAAGGGCGGGGCGGAGTCAGGAGTCGAAGTCGACGGTCACCTGCTCGCTGACCGGGAACGTCTGGCAGGTGAGGACGAAGCCGGCGTCGACCTCGGACGGTTCGAGGGCGTAGTTGCGGCGCATGTCGGTTTCGCCGTCGCGGACGCGGGCGCGGCAGGTGCCGCAGACGCCGCCCTTGCAGGCGAACGGCAGGTCGGCGCGGGTGGCCTGGGCTCCGTCCAGGATCGTGGTGTCCCGGGCGACGGTGCTGGTCGTCTGGAAGCCGTCGAGCACCGTCGTCAGTTCGGTGGTCGCGCCCGCAGTGACCCCGTGCTCGGTCCGCCGCGGCTGAGGCGGCGGCGCGTCGACGTAGAACAGTTCGACGTGCACACGGTCGGCGGGGACATCGAGGCCGGTGAGCACTCGCCGCGCGTCCTGCACCATCTCCAGCGGCCCGCAGAGCCAGACGTGGTCGAAGACCTCGGCGGGAACGAGGTCGGTGAGCAGGCGGGCGAGGCGGTCGTGGTCGAGGCGGCCGGAGAACAGTTCGACGTCGCGGGGTTCGCGGGAGAGCAGGTGGGCGATCTGCAGTCGGGGACCGTACTGGTTCTTCAGGTCGCCGAGTTCTTCGGTGAACATGACGGTGCGGCTGGTGCGGTTGCCGTACAGCAGTGTCACCTGCGCGTCGGGGTGGGTCAGGACGGTGGAGGTGACCGAGAGCATGGGGGTGATGCCCGAGCCCGCGGCGATGCACAGGTGCCGTTCGCCCGCCGCGGGGTCGGCGCGCCAGGAGCCGGCGGGCGTCTGTACCTCGATGCGCGTGCCGGGCGTGACGTCGTGCACGAGCCAGGAGGAGAACAGCCCGCCGGGGATCTCGCGGACGCCGATGCGCGGCGCGTCGCCGGCGGGCGCGCAGATCGAGTAGGAGCGGCGTTCCTCCCGCCCGTCGATGATGCGGCGCAGGGTGAGTGACTGCCCGGCGCGGAAGGCGTAGTCCTCGCGCAGGCCATCGGGGACGGTAAAGGTGATCGCCACCGCGTCCTCGCAGATCTGGTCGACCGCCGCCACGGTGAG
This sequence comes from Actinomadura sp. CNU-125, assembly GCF_001942465.1. Taxonomy (GTDB): domain Bacteria; phylum Actinomycetota; class Actinomycetes; order Streptosporangiales; family Streptosporangiaceae; genus Spirillospora. Next base: position 1,952 of record NZ_MKJY01000444.1, on the reverse strand, counting down.
TGGGTGGAAGACGGCCGACCGGGCGGGTGCGGCCGCGGGCGCGAGGGTGGTCATGTCAGATCTCCTTGACGTGCTCGAACGGCTCGAGGCAGGCGTTGCAGCGGTACAGGGCCTTGCAGGCGGTGGCGCCGAACTCCGAGGTCAGCCCGGTCGCGGCAGCGCCGCAGCGCGGGCAGGCGGGGGCACGGCGGACCCGCCCGAGCGTGAGCGCCACCGGCCCGGTGCGGCGCGGCGCCGGGCCGGGCGGCGACAGGCCCGCCGCCCGCAGCGCGGCCCGGCCGTGCTCGGAGATCCAGTCGCTCGACCACGGCGGGTCCAGGACGACCCGGACGCGCACGCGCTCGAAGCCCGCGTCGTTCAGCCGGTGGACGAGGTCGTCGCGCATCGTCGCGAGGGCCGGGCAGCCGGTGTAGGTCGGGGTGATCGAGGCGACGACGGCCTCTCCGCCGTCGGCGTCGCGCTCGACGTCGACGCCGCGCAGCACGCCGAGGTCGGCGAGGGTGAGCATCGGCATCTCGGGGTCGCGCACCCGCCCGGCCGCTTCGAGGGCGCGCTCGCGGACGCTCACCAACGCCCGCCCGGGTGTGCGCGCGCGACGGCCTGCATCTCGGCGAGCATCCGGCTGAGCGCCTCGGTGTGCATGCCGTCGCGTCCCGTCCGCCCGCCGATCCCGGCGAGGGGCGCGCGGTCCGGCCGGTCGACGCCGCTGACGGCCAGCACCTGGTCGAGGACGGCGTCCACTTCGCCGCGCAGCGAGCGGGGATCGACACCGGCGCCCGCCTCGGCGACACGCGACTCGACGGGGTGAAGCGAGACCAGCTCGTTCTGGTACGGCCAGAGCGCGTCGAGTGCCGTGAGCAGCCGGCGGCGTGATTCGTCGGTGCCCTGCGCGAGGGTGAGGAACCAGCGGCCCGCCCAGTCGCGGTGGTAGGCGACCTCTTTGACGCCCTTGGCGGCCACGGCCGCCAGCACTTGGTCGGTGCTGGCGCGGAGCCGTTCCAGCAGCGCGAGCCGCGCCACGGAGAACAGCAGCAGGCGGACGACGACGTGCGCGAAGTCGCCGTTGGCGACCTCGGCGAGGCGGACATTGCGGAATTCGCCGGCCTCGCGAAAGAAGGCGAGCGCGTCCTCGCCAGGCACCGGAGAGCCCGCTGGGAGGACGGGGACGATGCCGGGGTCGGCGGCGGCCGCCCGTGTCAGCAGCAGCCGCGCCTGCCCGAGCAGGTCGAGGGCCATGTTCGCGAGCGCGATGTCCTCTTCGAGGTCGGGGGCGCGGCTGCACCACTCCGACAGACGCTGCGCCATGACGAGCGCGTCGTCGCCGAGCATCAGGCAGTACGCGGCGAGGTCGGCGCCGACGACGCCGTCCGGCACGGTGGTGTCGACGCCGGCGAGGGGGTCCTCGAAGCCGGTGCCGAACGCCCACTGCGAGGAGTCGCCGCCGATCAGGCCATCGAAGATGGTGCCGTGTTCGTCGCTCATGGTGGTAGGCCTTCAGGTCGTGGGGGTCGGTGGGGACGATCGGATCGATCACATGTGCGGGACGTTCTCGGGGATCTCGTAGAACGTCGGGTGCCGGTAGACCTTGTCGCCGCTGGGCGAGAACAGCGGGTCCTTCTCGTCCGGGCTGGACGCGGTGATCGCGTCGGCGCGCACGACCCAGATGCTCACGCCCTCGTTGCGGCGCGTGTAGACGTCGCGGGCGTGCCGCAGGGCCATCGCGTCGTCGGGCGCGTGCAGCGACCCGACGTGCACGTGGTTGAGGCCGCGCTTGCCGCGCACGAACACCTCGTACAGCGGCCATTCCCGCCGGTCGGCGCTCATCGTGCCTCCTCCCGCGCCCGCGCGGCCGACCTCTCGGCGAACGCCGTCGCGGCCTCGCGCACCCACGCGCCGTCCTCGTGCGCGGCGCGCCGGTGCGCCATGCGCTGGGCGTTGCACGGGCCGTCGCC
>NZ_MKJY01000443.1 GCF_001942465.1 Actinomadura sp. CNU-125 | reverse complement strand
CGGCGGGGCCGCCGCCTCCAGCGCCGCCCCGAACTCGGCCGCGCTCTGCCAGCGCCGCTCCCGGTCGGGGTCCAGTGCCCGCATCACGGCCGCGTCCACGTCCGGCGGGATCCTCGGACGGACGTCGCCGGGCGGCCGGGCGGGCGTGCCGGGCGGTTCCCCGGTGAGCAGCCGGTAAGTGAGCGCCCCGAGCCCGTACACGTCGGCGCGGTGGTCCGGCGCCCCGTCGACCTGCGTCTGCTCCGGGGACATGTAGCCGGGCGACCCGGCGGGCAGCGTCAGGCTCGACAGGTGGTCGCCGCTCCGCGCGATGCCGAGGTCGGCGAGCACGACCCGCTCGCCGGTGCCGCCGGGCGCCGTGCGCAGCAGCACGTTCGACGGTTTGAGGTCCCGGTGCACGATGCCGAGGTCGTGCAGGTCCTGCGCGCCCCGGATGATCTCGCCGGCGAGGACGAGCGCGTCCGTCAGCGCGTCGGCGGGCGCGTCCGGCAGCGCGTCCGGCGGCCCGTCCGCGGGCGCGTCCGCCGCCGCGAGCCGCTCCTCCAGCGTGCCGCGGTCGGCGTAGGTCATCACGAAGTAGGGGCGCTCGCCGGGCAGTTCGCCGATGTCGAAGACCTGCACGAGCCGGTGCGAGTCGGCGCGGCGCAGCAGCCGGGCCTCCTGGACGAACCGCTCCCGCACGTCCATGTGCATCGTCCAGTGCTCGCCGAGGATCTTGATGGCGACGGGGGCGTCGAGGTCCGGATCGTGCCCCAGCCAGACGGACGCGAAGCCGCCCGTCCCGAGAAGGCGCTCGATCCGGTAGCGGCCCGCTGCGCTCGGTGTCTCCACGTCTACCCATGGTGACCGATCCGGCGCGTGCGCGCACTACGTTGAGCGATGAATCCGGTACGTCCGATACGCCAGGGAATTGCGGCGGTCATGGACGCGTTGTGGTTCGGGCGTCCGCGGAAAAAATGGATCGCCCCCGCGGGAGCCTCCCGGCTACCGTGCAAAGGTTCCGAGGGCGGCGCCCGGTGGGCCACGGCCGGGGGAGGGGCGCGACGCCCGCGGCCTATCCTTGTCAACGGTTATGAGGACGCCTGTGAGATCGCCGCTCGCCGACCTGCGCGCGCGCCTGCCCGAATTGATGCCGCGCGACCGGAGCCGGCTGCGCCGCCGCATCGACGGCACCGAGAAGATGAAGGACGCCGGGCGGCGTGCGAAGGTCGCCGAGGAGATCGCCGCCGAGGTCGGCGCCGCCGAGCGCCGCGTCGAGCGGCGCCGCGCGGCCGTCCCGGCGATCACCTACCCGGCGGAGCTGCCGGTCGCGCAGAAGAAGGACGACATCCTGGAGGCCGTCCGCGACAACCAGGTCGTGATCGTCGCGGGAGAGACCGGGTCAGGCAAGACGACCCAGATCCCCAAGATCTGCCTGGAGCTCGGACGCGGCGTGCTCGGCTCGATCGGGCACACCCAGCCGCGCCGGCTAGCCGCCCGCACCGTCGCCGACCGCATCGCCGAGGAACTCGGCACCGACCTCGGCGAGACCGTCGGCTACAAGGTGCGGTTCACCGACAGGTCCAGCGACGGCACGCTCGTCAAGCTGATGACCGACGGCATCCTGCTCGCCGAGATCCAGACGGACCGGCTGCTGCGGCAGTACGACACGCTGATCATCGACGAGGCGCACGAGCGCAGCCTCAACATCGACTTCCTGCTCGGGTACATCAGGGAGATCCTGCCGAAGCGCCCCGACCTCAAGGTGATCATCACCTCCGCGACGATCGACCCGGAGCGGTTCTCCCGGCACTTCGGCGACGCCCCGATCGTGGAGGTGTCCGGCCGCACGTACCCGGTCGAGGTCCGGTACCGGCCGGTCACCGACCCCGACGACCCGTCCGCCGACCCCGACCGCGACCAGATCCAGGCGATCATCGACGCGGTCGACGAACTGGGCCGCGAGGCACCCGGCGACGTGCTCGTCTTCCTCAGCGGCGAGCGGGAGATCCGCGACACCGCCGAGGCCCTGACCAAGCACCTCGCGAAACAGCGGGGGACGAGCGAGGTCCTGCCGCTGTACGCGCGGCTGTCGGCGGCCGAGCAGCACCGCGTGTTCCAGTCCCACCGCGGGCGCGCGTCGTCCTGTCGACGAACGTCGCGGAGACGTCCCTGACCGTCCCCGGCATCAAGTACGTCGTGGACCCCGGCACCGCCCGCATCTCCCGCTACAGCCACCGGCTGAAGGTGCAGCGGCTCCCGATCGAGCCGGTGTCGCAGGCGTCGGCGAACCAGCGCAAGGGCCGCTGCGGGCGCGTGTCCGAGGGCGTGTGCATCCGGCTGTACTCCGAGGAGGACTTCGAGTCCCGTCCCGAGTTCACCGACCCGGAGATCCTGCGCACCAACCTCGCGTCGGTCATCCTGCAGATGACCGCGCTCGGCCTCGGCGACATCGCCGCGTTCCCGTTCGTGGAGCCGCCGGACCGCCGCAACGTCAAGGCCGGCGTCGACCTCCTCCACGAGCTGGGCGCGATCGACCCGGCGGAACAGGACCCGAAGAAGCGCCTCACCCCGCTCGGCCGCCGCCTCGCGCAGCTGCCCGTCGACCCGCGGCTGGCCCGCATGGTCCTGGAGGCCGACCGCAACGGCTGCGTCCGCGAGGTCCTCGTCATCGCCGCCGCACTGTCCATCCAGGACCCGCGCGAGCGGCCCGCCGAGCACCAGCAGGCCGCCGACGAGAAGCACCGCCGGTTCGCCGACCCCACCTCCGACTTCCTCGCCTACCTGAACCTGTGGAACTACCTGCGCGAGCAGCAGCGGGAGCTGTCGGGCAGCGCGTTCCGCCGCACCTGCAAGAACGAGTTCCTGCACTTCCTGCGCATCCGCGAATGGCAGGACCTGCACGGGCAGCTCAAGCAGGTCGCCAAGTCGCTCGGCGTGACGCTGAACGACGCCGACGCCGCGCCCGACCGCGTCCACGTGTCGCTGCTGTCCGGCCTGCTGTCGCACATCGGTCTGATGGACGCGCCCGGACGGTCCGAGAAGGCCGCGCGGAACGACCCGTCCAAGCGCGAGAAACCGCGGCGCGGGCACGAGTACATCGGCGCGCGCGGCGCGAAGTTCGCCGTCTTCCCCGGGTCGGCGCTGTTCAAGAAGCCGCCGCGCTGGGTGATGTCGGCCGAGCTGGTCGAGACGTCCCGGCTCTGGGGCCGGATCAACGCCAAGATCGAGCCGGAGTGGATCGAGCCGCTCGCCGGTCATCTGGTGAAACGCAACTACAGCGAGCCGCACTGGTCGAAGAAGCAGGCGGCCGTCATGGCGCACGAGAAGGTGACGCTCTACGGCGTCCCCATCGTCGCCGACCGCCGCGTCAACTACGGATCGATCGACCCGGCGCTGTCCCGCGAGCTGTTCATCCGGCACGCGCTCGTCGAAGGCGACTGGGAGACCCACCACAAGTTCTTCCACGACAACCGGGCGCTCCTGGACGAGGTCGAGGAACTGGAGCACCGCGCGCGGCGCCGCGACATCCTCGTGGACGACGAGACCCTGTTCGACTTCTACGACGCGCGGATCCCCGAGGACGTCGTGTCCGGCCGGCACTTCGACTCCTGGTGGAAGAAGGCGCGCCGCGCCGACCCCGACCTGCTCGGGTTCGAGAAGTCGATGCTCATCAACGACACCGCGGGCGGCGTCAGCGGGGCCGACTACCCGGACGTGTGGAAGCAGGGCCCGCTGCGGCTGCGGCTGACGTACCAGTTCGAGCCGGGCGCGGACGCCGACGGCGTGACCGTCCACATCCCGGTGCAGGTCCTCAACCAGGTGCGCGCGGACGGCTTCGAATGGCAGGTCCCCGGCCTGCGCGCCGAACTGGTCACCGAGCTGATCCGGTCGCTGCCCAAGCAGCTGCGGGTCAACTTCGTGCCCGCGCCCGACTACGCCCGCAAGGTCCTCGACCGGGTGGCGCCGCGCAGCGAGCCGCTCCTGGACGCGCTGGAGCGCGAGCTCACGGCGCTGACGAGCGTCCCGGTGGCGCGCGAGGCGTGGGACGCCGGACGGCTGTCGGCGCACCTGCGGATCACGTTCCGCGTCGTCGACGACCGTAAGCGCACCCTCGGCGAGGGCACCGACCTGGACGAGCTGAAACGCCGCCTCGCGGGCAAGGTGCGGGGCACGCTGTCGAAGGCGGCGTCCACCGTCGAGCGGACCGGCCTCACCGACTGGACGATCGGCGAGCTGCCCCGCACCTACGAGCGCAACCAGGCCGGCTACGACGTCAAGGCGTACCCGGCGCTCACCGACGAGGGCGACACCGTGGCCGTCCGCATGTACGAGACGGAGGCCGAGCAGCGCCGCGCGATGTGGCGCGGCACCCGCCGCCTCGTCCTGCTGAACGCGCCGTCCCCGGTGAAGCTCATCCAGAGCCGCCTCACCAACCAGGGCAAGCTGGCGCTCAGCCACAACCCGCACGGGTCGGTCGCCGCGCTGTTCGACGACTGCGTCACCGCCGCCGCCGACCGGCTCATCGCCGACGCGGGCGGGCCCGCGTGGGACGAGGCCGGGTTCCGCGCCCTGTACGACCGGGTCCGCGCCGACCTGCACGACGCGACCGCGCAGATCGTCGCGCAGGTCGAGCGGGTCCTGGCCGAGGCCCACGAGGCCGACCGCCGCATCCGCGCGACGAAGAGCATCACGCTCGTCCCGGCGCTGGCCGACGCGCGCGGCCACCTGGAGACGCTGATCCGTCCCGGTTTCGTCACCCGGACCGGCTGGCAGCGGCTGCCCGACCTCGTCCGCTATTTGCGGGGCGTCCAGGCCCGGCTCGACAAGCTCCCCGAGAACCCGAACCGCGACCGGCTGCTCGCGGGCCAGGTCGAGGCGCTGAAGGCCGAGTACCGGCGGACGCTGCAGCGGCTTCACCCGGCGCGCCGCGAGGACGAGCCGGTGGAGCACGTCCGGTGGATGATCGAGGAGTTCCGGGTGAGCCTGTTCGCCCAGCAGCTCGGGACGCGTTACCCGGTGTCGGACAAGCGCATCCGGAAGGCGATGGCCCAGCTGTGAGGGGTCGTCGCCGGGAGGCCGGCAGAGTTCAGTAGGCCTGTGCCGAGGCGTACAGTTCCAGGTGGCCGCACTTGCGGCACCGGTACGCGTCGATCTGCCAGCGGTCCTTGCCGAAGCGTTTCGCGCCCCCGAAGACCCCGACCTTCAGCGGGCCGGGGATCCACCGGGCGTACCCCTTGCTGTGGTCGCCGGAGTCCTCGACGAACCCGGGGTCCAGGTCCGTGCCGTCGCACTGCGTGCATCTGATCGCCGTCACGCCGTGATAGTAGGCCGGTTGCGTCCTTGATCGTTCACCGGATACGACTGAACGCATGGGGTCGCGAGAGTTCTATCCGGTCGTCCGGCCGTACGATTCGGGGTTCCTCGACGTCGGCGGCGGCGAGGAGATCTACTGGGAGGTCTGCGGCAACCCGGACGGCAAGCCCGCGGTCTTCCTGCACGGCGGCCCGGGCGGCGGTCTCCTGCCGGACCACCGGCGCTTCTTCGACCCGTCCGCCTACCGGATCGTGCTGTTCGACCAGCGCGGCTGCGGGAACAGCCGCCCGCACGCGAGCGACCCGTCCGTCTCGCTGGAACGCAACACGACCCCGCACCTGGTCGCCGACATGGAGCGGCTCCGCGAGCATCTCGGCGTCGACCGCTGGCTCGTCTTCGGCGGCAGCTGGGGCAGCACGCTCGCGCTCGCCTACGCGCAGGCGCACCCGGGCCGCGTCACCGAACTGGTGCTGCGCGGCGTCTACCTCGTCCGTCCGGCGGACGAGGCGTGGGTGTTCGCCCCCGGCGGCGCGTCGCGGCTGTTCCCCGCCGAGTGGGCGGCGTTCCGCGACGCGATCCCGCCCGCCGAGCGGGACGACCTGATCGCCGCGTACGGCCGCCGCATCGGCCACCGCGACCCGGCCGTCCGGATGCCCGCGGCCCGCGCGTGGATCGGCTGGGAGCTGGCCGCGAACACGCTGCTGCCGGTGCCGCCGCCGGAGCTGGACGACTCGCTCGTCCTCGCCTTCGCCCGCATCACCCACCACTACATCTCCGCCGGTGGATTCCTGCCGCCCGGGGGCCTCCTGGCGGGCGTCGACCGGATCCGGCACGTCCCGGCCGTCATCGTGAACGGCCGCTACGACATGAAGACCCCGCCCGACCAGGCGTGGGAGCTGCACCGGGCGTGGCCCGAGGCGGAGTTCCACATCGTCGAGGACGCGGGGCACGGCGGATCCGAACCGGGCATCCGGCACCGGCTGATCGAGGCGACCGACGCCTTCCGGCCCTGACGGAGACGCCTTCCGGCCCCGACGGCGCGGCCCGCGGGCCGTCCGATCGGCGGCCGGGGCCGTTTTCCGTCGCCGGGTGCGTCGCGGGCGCCCCCACATGTGCCACCCAAGTCACTGCGGTCGCGCCAACTAGTGCGTATCGTTCGTTCCATGCCAAACAGCCAAGAGCGCGACAATAGCGGCCCGCAGGAGACGGCCGCGACGTCTCCGGCCGCGGTCCCCGGGGGACCGGGCGACGCCGTACGCGCATCCGGGGGGACGGGGGAGACGGCGGTGGCCCGCATGGGCGACCCCGTCACGGTGTGGCCGTGCGCGAACTGCGGACGTCCCGTACCGCAGCCGGTGGGCGCGACCCGCGTCGTCCGGTACTGCCGGGACGACGACGGCACGTGCGCCCGCGAGGCCCGCGACCGCCGGGAACGCGGCCGGGACGCGCCGGGCCTCACCGGGCATGTCGCCTCGACCTGGGAGATGGTCGAGCGGCTGGAGAAGGCCGCCGACGTGCTCGCCGAGTCGCTGACCTCCGAGCTGAGCGTCGCCGGGGTCGAGCGGCGCGTCGCCGAGGTGCGGGCCGAGGCCGCCCGCGAGCTCGCCATCGCGCAGAGCGAGCGCGACGCGTCCCAGCGCCGGGCCGAGGAAGCCTGGCAGGAGGCCACGTCCGCCCGCCAGCGCGCCGACGGCGCCGAGCAGGACGCCGACCGCGCCCGCGAGGAGGCCAGGCTCGCGACCGCCAAGCGGGACGCCGCCCAGCAGGCCTGGGAGGAGGCGCACCAGATCGCGCAGCAGTCGATGACCGCGAAGCTCGCCGCCGAGAGCGAGCGGGACCGCATCGCGGCCCGCGAGGCCGAACTGCTGTCCGCGCTGGAGAGCGCCCGCGCCGAGCTCGTCGAGCTGCACGCCAAGGTGTCGGAGGCGGAGAGCGGCGCCGAGTCGCAGCGGGTCGAGGCGGCCGTCGCCAAGCAGGGCGCCGAGGACCTGCGCAACGCCATGCGGGACGCCGAGGCGCAGCGGCAGCGCGCCATGCAGGCCGCCAGCAAGGCCGAGGCCGAGCGCAGCACCGCGCTGCGCGCCCAGTCCGAGGCCGAGGCCGAGGTCGTCCGGGTCCGGGCGCGCGCCGACGAGGCCGTCAAGGACCGCGACGCCGCGCAGGCGCAGGCGCAGGCCGCGGCGACCGAACGCGACGAGCTGACGGGCAGGCTGAACGACCAGTCGACGCAGCTGCGGCAGCTGTCGCAGTCGGTCGCCGACCAGCAGGCCGCGCTGACCGCGCTGGCCGAAGAGCGCGACGCGGCCCGCGCCGAGGCCGACCGCGCGCGCCGTCAGGTGGACCAGTTCACCCAGGGCACCTTCACGCCCGGCACGCCGCAGGGCGGCCGGATGCAGAGCGGCCAGATGCAGAGCACCGCCATGCAGGACGGGCAGCCGCAGGACGCGCAGCCGCAGAACGGGCAACCGCAGAACGGGCAGGTACCGAACGGCTCGCAGCCCCCGGCGTGCCCCCGGGCCCGCCGCCCATCGGCGGCCCTTCCCCGGCGGCACCGGGCCCCACGGGACTCCCGGCCCGGAGCTGCCGCCCGCCTCGCCCTACCGGCCCCCGAACCAGAGCGGCGGCGGCCAGGCCGGGGACCACGGCCGCGGCGTGAACGGCTCGGACCGGGAGGACCCCCTGTTCACCGGCCCGTGACCCGCCCCGGCGGGCCCGGGCGGACCGCCCGGCGGCGCGGACGTCCGGCCGCCGGGCACCGGATCGGCTCCGGAACCGCTCGCGATCAGCTCCGGAACCGCTCCGGGTCGATCTCGATCCAGATCTGCTCGGCGCGGCCCAGCAGCCGTCCGTCCGCCCCGTACAGCGCCGTCGCCGTGTGCGTCTTGCGGCCCTCGCGGCTGCGCGTCGCCCCCATGACCACGCACCGCTCCCCGGCCTCGGGAACGTCGGAGACCTGCGCGGTCATCGTGCCGAGCACGGCGGGGCGCGCGGCCACGTCGAACGACCAGGCGCCCGGGCAGTCCAGCGCCGCCCACACCAGCTCCCGCCCGGGGAGCTCCTCGGGCGTCCAGGGGGCCGCCACCGTGTCCTCGGCGACCGGCCCCGGCTCCAGCCGCAGCCCGTCCCCGGGCTCGCGGTCCGGGCCGCACACGAAGCAGCCGGGGAACGGGTTGTTCTCCGCCGCCCGGTACTTCTCCGCCGCCGTCACCGCCTCCTCGAACGGGACGCCCGGGACGGGCGGCACGACGATCGCACCGGCCAGCCCCTCGGCGATCAGCCGCTCGCCGTCCCACAGCCGGACGCTGTGGCCGCGCTCGTCCTCCACCGTGACGGTCAGTTCGGTCTCCAGCGGCGGAGGCCGCCGCAGGGACACCGTGACGGTGTCGGTGGGCACCCGCTTCGCCAGCAGCCCCGCCACATAGCCGCCGTTGCCCGATTCATCCGGTCCGTGGAACCGTCTTTCAATGATCACGTGCCGTTTCCCCCGTGCTCACGATCCGCCGCAAAAACGGGACCGATCATAATGAGCGGGTCGGACGTCCGAAGCGCCGACCCCGCCCGCAACGGCGGGACGGGCCGGCGGGACGTCCGGCGGGGCGCCGGCCGCGGCACCGCGGCCGGGACCGTTCAGACGGCGCGCGAGGGCTGCGGGCGGCCCGGCCGGGTGGTGAAGAACACCGACAGCGACCCCCGCAGCCGCGCCCGGACGGTCTCCTCGTCCACGGGCCCGTCGGCGCGGACGGGCGTGCGGTCCAGGGCCCGGTCGATGAGCCGGTCGACGTTGCGGTCGGCGACGATCACCGAGCACGTGTCGCACGCGTACCACGGGTACAGCATGTTGAGGACGGCGACCGCGGTGTCGTCGTCCGACAGGTGCGTGGTGTCGAGCTCGACCTCGAACATGTCGGTGTCCTCCGGGTCGAGCGTGGGGTAGTACAGCCAGCTCGTCTCCGGTCCGCCGCAGAAGTCGCACGCCCGGTCCTGCGCGGCGGGCTCGCCCACCGCGAGCTCAAGCTCGTGGTCCCACGGCTCCACCCTGCGGTTGTGGCGGTAGCCGACGCCGTCCAGCGATCCCTCGCGGTTGTGCGTGACGTCGTGCACCTCGCCGCCGCAGCGGGCGCACATGAAGCCGATGTCCTCCATGTCCCTCCCCTGATCGCTGAGGCACCGGCTCTCACAGTATCCGCCCGGCGGCTCCCGTTGTACCCGGGTGCCGGGCTCTTCGGATAAGTTGCAGATCTTCCCCGACGCCCGCGCCCCGGCGATCCCGGCCTCCGCCCGCGTCCGTCCGCGCCCGGCGCGTCCCATGGTCCGATGCCCGTGACCCGGTGATCTGTGATCTTTCGCGGGCTCTTTCGGCCCCTGCGTGCGCGCCCGCACCCCGAACGGAGGTGCCGATGCCCCCCGCCGAATCCGGCGTCGTCCTGAACGCCGACAAGATCGATCTCGTCCGCGAGCGGCGGCTGCTGCTCGACCGGGTCACCATGACCGTCCTGCGCGGCGAGCACTGGGCACTGCTCGGCCCGAACGGCGCCGGCAAGAGCACCCTGCTCGGCATCCTCGGCGCCTACACCCACCCGACGCGCGGCACCGCCGAGATCCTCGGGCACCGCCTCGGGCGCGTCGACGTGCAGCGGCTCCGGCCGATGATCGGGCAGGTGAACCCGCGGCACCCGCTGGAGTCGGCGCGGACGGTCCGCGAGATCGTCCTGACTGGCGTCACCGGGACGATCGAGCTGGTGCCGCGCTGGACGCCCACCGGCGACGACCTGCGCCGCGCCGACGAGCTGATCGCGCTGCTCGGCCTGACGCCGCGCACCGACGCCCGCTGGCCGAACCTGTCGCAGGGCGAGCGCGGCCGGGCGCTCATCGCGCGGGCGCTGATGCCGGACCCGCCGCTGCTGCTCCTTGACGAGCCCGCCACCGGCCTGGACGTCGCCGCCCGCGAACGGCTGCTCGCGAGCATCGACCAGCTGCGCGCCGACCGTCCGGACCTGACGACCGTCCTGGTCACCCACCATCTGGAGGAGCTGCCGACGAGCACGAGCCACGCGCTGCTCCTGCGGGAAGGACGGGTGCTGGCGTCCGGTCCGGCCGGCGAGGTGCTCACCACCGAGGCCGTCAGCGAATGCTTCGACCACCCGATCACGATCACCCGGCACGCCGGCCGCTGGGCCGCGACCGCGGGCCCGGCCTGACCCGGACCCGCCGGGCGGGCGGGCGACCGGGCGGTCAGCCCGCCGCGACGCGGTGCCGGGCGAGGTGCGCGAGGACCGACTGGTTCGCCTCCCACCCGTCCGGGAACTTCACCGGCACGCCGAGGTGCACCGGCTCGGCCGACGGGTGGGCGTCCAGCAGCTCGGGGATGCCCGCCCGCGCCACCACGACGCACGCGTGCCGGTGCCGGGACGCCAGCACGCACAGCCGTCCGGTCTCCAGATGGAACGCGGTGGCGTCCCGGCGCCCCGACAGCGGATGCAGGAAGACCGTGACGTCGTACTCGCGGCCCTGCAGGCGGTTCGCGGTGTCGACGGTGATGCCCGCGCCGTGCGGGCCGAGCGCGGCGCGGATCGCGGCTACCTGGTCGCGGTGCGCCGCGCCGATCGCGACGCGCGACGCGTCCACCTGCGCCGTCCCCTTCTCCGAGTGCGCGATCGGGCCGCGCTGCAGCAGCCGGACGGCGAGCGCCGCCGTCGCCCGGACCGCCTCGGAGTCGGTGCGCAGCGTGTGCCGGGCGGGCAGCTCGAACAGGGCCCAGCCGGTGGCCGCGGCCTCCTCCAGCGCCCGGTCGTAGGTGGTGCCCATGCCGCCCGCGGAGAACTCGAGCCGCCGGTCGGCCGGGCCCGTCCCGGCACGGAACGGGGTGAACGGGTAGAAGGCGTCCGCGACCACCGGCGCCGCCGACGCCGGCAGCCGCCACGACACCGGCAGCCGGTGGACGGGCAGGTCCGGGTTGTGGGCGAGCAGGACGGACACGGCGCTGCGCATCGGGTCCCACGCCAGGCCCGCCCAGCGCTCCACCTCGACCGTGGAGAACGGGTCGAGCTGGCCGGGGTCGCCCACGAACAGCGCCCGCTCGAACCGCCCGGCGATGCGCAGCAGCATGTCCGACCGCATCTGGTACGCCTCGTCGACGATCGCCCACGGCCACGAGCCGTCCGACAGCGTCGCCCACTTCGCGGCCGTCGCGATCACGACGATCTGCTCGGCGAGGTCGCCGACCTTCTGCCGCACCTGCACCTGCGGACAGGCCAGCACCCGCTCGGACGGCACGTACTGCGACGCCGACAGGCGGCCGATCGTCAGCCGCGGATGCGCCTCGGCGATCCGCTCGATGAGGTCGTCGACCTGCTCGTTGGTCTGCGCGACGATCATCAGCCGCTCGCCCGCGTCCGCGAGGTGCCCGGCGGCGCGCACCACCAGCGTGGACTTCCCGGCACCGGGCGGGGAGTCGACGACCACGCCCTTATGGGCACCGGACAGGTCCGCCAGGACGGCGTCGACGACGCGGGCCGCGGCCTTCCCCGGGTCCTCGGCCGGGAGCCCGCCCGGGTCCACCGCCGGACGCCCGGCGGGGCGGGGGACGCCCGACGGCACCGGGGTCAGGCGGCGCGTGCTCTCGCCCGTCGTCATGACCAGTCCTCTTCGGCGTCCTCGTCGGTCGGCACGTAGTCTTCGGGCGGCCCGCCGTGCGTCCACGGCGTGTCCTCGCGGTCGGGGAACTTCGCCTGCCCGAACGAACCCTCCGTCAGCGACGTGAAGCACACCTGTTCGCCCACCCGCGGGACCACGCCGGCCTCCGGGACGAGCTTGCGGCCCATCCCGCCGGTCAGCTCCAGCAGCACGCCTCCCGTGCCGAACTCCACGATCCTCCCCTTCAGTGCGGGCCGCGCCGCGTTGCACACGGTCGTCCCCACATCGAGCCGGACCGGGTCCTCGGTGGACACCCGCAGGTACGGGCGCAGCTTCGGCCGCTTGCCCGTCTCGTCCAGCCGGGTCGGGTCGGACTCGGTGACGACGCCGCCGAACGCCTGGCCCGACAGCCGGTGCTCGGCCATGACCAGCGGGTCGTCGAACGCCCGCTGCGCCTCGTAGGCGTCCTGCGCCCGCTCCAGATCGTGCAGCCGCCGGGCCGCGCGGACGGGCGTGTCGCGGCGCGCCTGAGGATACGCCTCGCCGAACGTCTGGTGGTAATAGGTGAAGGAGTCGCGGTCGCGCTCCCAGCGGCGCTGGACGCTCGCGCCCTCCGGCAGGGCGCGCAGCAGGTCGGCCGCGCGCCACATCAGGTTCCAGGTGGGGGCGAGCTGGGACGCGACGGCCGTGCGCAGCCGCTCCTCGGTGCGGGGCGCGCCGTTCGACCGGTCGTAGGCGGCGATCGCGGGCGCGAGCACCTCGTTGTCGAACGTCGGGTCGGTCGCGGGCCCGGCCGGCGGCCACGTCACCGGGTCCTCCGCGCGGGCCGCGGCGGCCGGGCCGTCCAGCCCGTCCGGCGGGTCGATCCAGCCGAGCAGCGCGGCGAGGTTCCCGTCCTCCAGGGAGCTCTGCCCGGTCGCCCAGTGCAGCCGCAGCGTCTCCGTCATCGCCAGCAGCATCGACGATCCGGGATGGTCGTACCGGTCGGCGAACCAGGTCAGCCACCGGCCCAGCACCGGGACCGCCGGATCGACCGAGTAGGGGCCCTCCGTGCTGCGGAACCGGGTGGAGCGGCCCAGCAGCCGCAGGAACGTGACCCCGCCGCGGTTGGGCACCAGCACCTGCGGCGCGTCCCCGTACCGGATCCGTTCCTCGGCCTCCCCGGACTTGGCGGCCGATTTGCTCGGCGCCAGCAGCTCGACGGCGCCGCGGCTGGTCTCGATGTGGTTCAGGACGAGTTTGGCGGCCTCGGCGGCGAACGCGAACCGCAGGTCGCGGTTGCGCGGCTGCGGCACGACCAGCAGCGACGGGTCGTCCGGGTCGCTGCCGAGCATGATCGCCAGCGGCGCCGCCGCCTCCCCGGCGAGCCGCAGCGGGATCAGCACCAGCGCGCCGGCGAGACATGGCAGTGCCGCACGGTGGCGAGCGGCTGCGCGACCCCGGCGGCCGCCGCCTGCAGGCGGGCGAGCGAGGACAGCGCGCTCATGTGCCGATCACGCGGCGCCCTGCGCGGCTCCGGCCAGCGCCTCGGCGCGCAGCCGGGCCGCGGTGCGCAGCTGCTCGGCGGTCTCGGCCAGGTCGTCGGACGGCAGCAGGGTCCCGTCGGCGAGCGCCAGCGCCGTCCCGATCGCGTCCACGCCGCCGAGGTCGTCGCGGACCGAGCGGCCGAGGGCGCCCGTCGCGCCGCACGCCCGCGCCTCGTCCCGGCAGAACAGCGCCATCTCGCAGCCCGCCATGCACTCGGGCGCGTACCGGGCCTCGACCGCGCGGACCGACGCGGCGAGCGCGTCGCCCGGCTCGAACGTCAGGTCGTCCGGGAGCGCGTCGAGGATCCGGTCGATGCGGGTGATGCGGGCGAGCTGCCGCTCCAGGACGGCGAGCTGCGGGCGCACGTCCAGCGGCGTCGCCGTCGGCCGGTTCGAGAAGTTCTCCGGGCAGACGAGGAACACCTCGTGCGACACCCGCCGCGGGTCGTGGCCCAGCTCGGCCACCAGCCGGCGCAGCGCCAGCACGTACACCGCCGACTGCCGGGCCGCGGCCGCGACCTGCTCCGGTTCGGCCTGCCCGTCGACGACCGCGAACGACTTCACCTCGATCACGTGCAGGCGCCCCGCGAGCTGGAACGCGATGACGTCCGGCTCCAGGTAGGCGGGCTGCCCGGCGATGTCGAGGCGCAGTAGCGGATGGTCGAACAGGGTGCCCTCGCCGGACTCCAGCGCGCGGGCCAGCAGCCGCCGCGTCCGGGTGTGCCGCAGCTCCCGGCCCTCGTTGCCCGCGACCACTTCGAGGTCGTCGTAGGCGACCTCCGGGACGGCCAGCCCGAGCGTGTCGCGCAGCAGCGTCAGCAGCTCCGCGCAGCCGTCCGCCTTCACCTGGGCCTCGAACGCGTTGCCGCGCGTGATCGCGAACTGCGACTGGCCGAACGGCGCCGGGAACCCGAGCTCCCGCGCCACCGCGTCCTTGTCGACCCCCGCCGCGTCCATCACCCCGCGGCGGGCGCAGCCGGGATTGCCGGTCAGCGCGGCGATCGTGCGTGCGTCGTGGTTGCGCGGGGCGGCGCCGCCGCGCAGCCGGTCCAGGTCCGGCGCGGTCTCGGTCATCGGTCGATCTCTCCATTGACGGCAGGGCGCCGTGGCGCGTCCTGCAGGGCCCGCAGCCGGCTGCCGAACAGCCGTTCCGCGTCGTCGAGCCGGTCCAGGGCGCGCCCGGCGGCCGACTCGCGCCGCCGCCGGTCCGCCTCCCGGTGCACTTCCAGCTCCTCCCGGGCGGCTTCGGCGAGCACGGCCGGATCGACTGTACCGACCGTACCGTCGACCGCACCGGGAATGTTGGACGCGAAACGCCACAGCAGCCGCTGCACGTCGGGGTTCGGTCCGCCGCGTCCGGTCGGCCGGGCAGCGGCGTGCTCGGCCAGCCGGATCGCGGACGTCAGGAAATCGGTGCGCGGGCTCAGCGGGCCCACGATGCGGCGCTCCAGCGGCCACGTGCTGACGGTGAGCAGGCCGCGGGCGGGGGCGAGCAGGTCCGCGGTCAGCGCGGCGCACAGGTAGTACGGCCGGTTGTAGGGCGCGGTGCGGAACGAGCGTTCCTCGTCGCGGCGCAGGCTCGACAGCCGGCCCGCCGCGATCTCGCCGGGGAAGAACGCCGTGTACACCGTCCCGACCAGCTTGGGGGCGGACGGGACGCCGAGCAGCGTCAGCGCCTGGTGCACCTGCTCGCGGACCGGCAGCAGGCCGCGCTTCGAGCCCCCCTTGGCGCCTCCCTTGGCGCGCCCTCGGTGGCCTTGCCCTTCTTGGCGCGCGCGCCCTTCCCGGCGGCCGCACCGTTCCCGGACGTCGCGCCGCGGCGGCGTCCGGACGAGCGGGCGGGGGCGCGGGGCGCGGCGGGAGCCTCGTCGCCGTCTTTGCCGAGGACCGCGTCGTCCCACGCCTCCTCGGCGCGGCGCAGGTCGGCGTGCAGCTCGCGGAGCCCCGCCGGTCTCCGGACGCCATCGCCCGCCGCACGGCCGCACGCAGCTCGGCGATGCGGGCTTCGAGCGCGTCGGGGGTCGGCGCGCCGGGGGACCGGGACATGCGGCAGACAGTACAGGAGGCTCCAGACAATTCCAGGTTTTTCCAGTATTCGCGCCGACGAAACGGAGGCGGAACGGCGACCGCTCCGGGACGGCTTGGGACGGCTCCGCGACGGTCCGGAGCCTGGTCAGCGGGTGTCGCGGCGAAGCGGGTGCCCCTCCGGCACCTCCACGATAACGATCTTGACGCCCGCCGGGTCCTCGATCCACATCTCCACCAGGCCCCAGGGTTCCTCGCGCGGCTCCCGGACGATCCGTGCCCCGGCCGCCGCGAGCCGTTCGTGCTCGGCGCGCACGTCGCGGACCTGGAGCCAGATCATCGCCGCCGACCCGTCCGCGGCGTCCCCGTGCCCCGACACCTCCAGGAAGCCGGAACCGAGGAAGAACACGACGCCGGGGGAGTCGGCCGGGCCGAACTCCCGGTAGACGGCGAGCCCCAGGACGTCCCGGTAGAAGCGCTGGCTGCGCGGGGCGTCCGCCGGGCGCAGCAAGATCCGGCTGCTCAGAATCTCCATGGCTTCATCCTCGCCCGGACGCGCGCGCCGCCCGGCACCGCCCCCGGGCACCCGGGCACCCGGCCCCCGATCAGCCGTACGCGTGCTCGTCGCCCTGGACGTCCGCCGCGCCCGGCGCGTACGGGGCCGCGAACGCGTCGAGCGTGCCCTCCAGGTGCGCCGTCCACCACGTCACGAGCGCCGCCTGGCCGCGCTCCTGGACCTGCCGCTCCGGGACGCCGGTCCCGTCCTCGCCGAGGTACCGGTGCCGCAGCGGCGCGACGTCGCAGAGCCGCTCCCACCAGGCGCGGTGCACCGCCGACTGGATCTGCCCGGCGTCGAGGGGGAACGACGCGCGATGCCCCCGGACGAACGCCTGCACCCGGTCGAGGTCGAGGCCCCGGTCGTCCTCGCACGCGAACAGCCGCGCCGCCGCCCGGACCACCTCGCCCGCCACGGGCCCCGTGGTGAGCCCGTCCCAGCCGAGGACCGCCGTGACGTTGCCCGAACCCGCGTGGCGGAGGTTCCCCGCGTGGAACGAACCGTGCAGATGCGCGACCGTGCAGACCTCCGCGTCCGGCGGCTGGTGGTCGGCGAACTCCGCCAGCAGCGCCCGCCGTTCCCGCAGCCGCCGCTCCGACAGCGCGTCGAAGTCGGTGCCGCCGCCGTCGCGCGGGACGGTCGCCAGCATGGCGTCGACGGCCGCCGCGGCGTCCGCGGCGCGCGGCACGGGCACCAGCATGCTCTGCTGCACCGGCGGCGTCAGCCGCTCCATCTCCGCGTGCAGCCGGCCGAGCAGCCCGCCGAGCTCCTCGCACTGCGCGAACGTCAGCTCCAGGCCGTCCCGTCCGCGCCCGCCGGCCCAGGGGAACAGCTCGTACCCCCGGCCGGCGGCGGTGACCAATGTCCGGCCGGTCCGGGCGGGGACGGGCGCGAGGACGGGCAGGCCCGCCGCGTCGAGCGCGCCGGTGATCCGGTGCCGGAACAGGATGCGCCGCCGGTCCGGGACGGGATGCTCCTTCAGCAGGAACGCGCCGTTCGCCGTGTCGACGCGCCGGGACCGCCGGAACGCGGCCGCGTCCGGGCCGGGCTCGGCGAACCGCGCGTCCGGCCCGATCTCCCAGCGCCGCAGCAGCCGCGCGGGCTGCCCGGCGGCGTTCTCGGCGGCGCGGATGCCGACGGCGCTGTCAGCGGTCTGTGACGTCGGCACTGTGCACCTCGGCGGCCTCGGACGGACCGCGGTCGAACGGATGTTCAAGGCCGACGCTACACGGCCCGCCACCGCGGCGAAAGCGAACCGCGCCCGGACGCGCTCAGACGCGTTCGAGGACGACCACGGGGATCTCCCGCTCGGTCTTCTTCTGGTACTCGTCGTACTGGGGCCAGGTCGCGGCCATCTTCCGCCAGAACGCGGGCTTCTCCTCCGGCGTGGCGGTGCGGGCCCGCGCGGTGAATCTGTCGCCCTTCACCTGAACCTTCACCTCGGGGTTCTCCCGCAGGTTCAGGTACCACTGCGGATGCTCGTCCGCGCCGCCCAGGGACGCGACCACCAGGTACGCGTCGCCCTCCGGCTGGTAGATCAGCGGGGTGGTGCGCTCCCGCCCGGTGCGCCGCCCGGTCGTGGTGAGCAGCAGCGTGACCGTCCCCTGCCAGTCGTGCCCCTCCGCGCCGTCGGTCTCCTGGTAGCGGGCGACGTGCTCCTTGCCGAACAGCATCCTTCGTTCCCTCCCGTGGGCGTGCCGATTTCCGACGACCTTCCCCGTCGCCCGCACCCGATGCGCGATCGTGCGGACGAGCCCGTCACAGCGGGCCGACACAGGGGCCGGTCGCAGCGGGCCGGTCAGAGGTCGTGCAGGACGCCCCGCAGCAGGCCGCCGGTGTCGTCCGGGCGGGCCGCGGTGATGCAGAGGTTGTTCATCGCGCGCATGTAAGTGTCGACGTCGGTGGGCTTGTCGAGGTAAAGGGCGCTGGTGAGCTGCTCCAGATACACGACGTCGGACAGGCCGGGCTCGGCGAACCGCAGGATCGTGAACGGGCCCCCGGCCGCGGCGTGGCCGCCCGCGCCGAACGGCACGATCTGCAGCGTCACGTTGGGCAGCTCCGACATCTCCATCAGGTGCTCCAGCTGCCGCCGCATCACCCCGCGGCCGCCCAGCGGCCGCCGCACGACCGCCTCGTCCACGACCGCCCACAGCGTCGGCGCGTTCGGCGCGGTGAACCGCTCCTGCCGGGTGGTCCGCACCCGCACCCGCCGTTCGAGCTCCTCGTCGGACGCGTCGGGGAAGCCGAGGCGGACGACCGCGCGGGCGTAGTCCTCGGTCTGGAGCAGGCCCGGAACGAACTGGAGTTCGTAGGAGCGCAGCAGGGAGGCGGCCTCTTCGAGCCCGAGATACGCCTCGAACCAGTTCGGCAGCACGTCCCCGTACCGGTGCCACCAGCCCGGGGTGTTGGCCTCCTTGGCCAACTCCAGCATCGGGGCGCGCTCGGCGGGGTCGGTGACGCCGTAGAGCGTCAGCAGGTCGGCGACGTCGCGGGACTTGAAGCCGACGCGGCCCAGTTCCATCCGGCTGATCTTCGAATGGGAACCGCGGATCTCGTATCCGGCCTGCTCGGTGGAGATGCCGCATTCCTCCCGGAGGCGGCGGAGTTGTGCGCCGAGCAGAATGCGCAGCACGGTCGGTCCGCCGCGCCGCGGATAGTCGATCACCCGTCCGGCCGGATCATCGTCATCGGCCGACGGAGTCGGGACAGCTGAATCCTGGGGCAAGGGGGTCACCAGCCAGTCGACGGGTCTGCGCGGGGCGGAACGGCACCGCCCTATGTTAGAGGATGGAAGCACGATTGTGGGAAAGTACGGAAAAGGCGCCTTCGACAATCTCCCAATCGTGCTGGAACGGGCCGCGCGGCGCGGCGCCGTGGGGCTTCGAGAGCGGACGGGCCCGCCGTTCGGAGTCGCAGACGATACCCCTCTCGCCTATCCTGCGCCAACGCGCCCATCGTTCCGGCGGGCGCGGAAGGGCGATTTGGACCGTGCCCGAGCGGCCGGTCGGCGCGGTCGGTGGCGGCGCGGCGGCGGACCGTGGCCCCGGGACCGGCCGCCCGGCGGCAATTCCACGGCCGCGCGACCTTGATGGCACATGAATTGCCGGGCGTTCTCGGACGTCCCCGGCGACCAATCGGCGGCGATTTCCAGACCGGTTCGTGCGACGTGATAATGACGGACGTCGAACGGTTCGTTGAATATTTCGTGCGGCCGCGGGACGCCGATCGTCCGGACGGCGCCGCGCGGTGAGCATCCCCACGCGGCCCCCGCTCGGCCCCGGCAGGGGCGGCCGTGTGACGGCGGCCGCACGTGATCCGGATCTCCTCCGGATCGTGCCAGGTGCCCGCCGCGGTGACGAAGGTCTCGCTTCGGGCGGGCTTTCTCCGGACCGTTCCGGCGTTCACTGGAACAGAGGCGCGGCGCGCGCGGCGATCCGCCCGGCGCCCGCCGGATCCGAGCGCCCTTCACCGATCGAACCGGAGGAATCATGAACGCGACCCGTGAGCGGCCGGACATCAGGTTCCTGATCTCGGGCGACGTCAGCGCGCACGAACGCCGCGCGGCCGAGCGCGCCGTCGGCGAGGCGCTGGCGGAGGCCCACGGCACCGTCACGTCCGTCCAGGTCACGCTGAGCGTCGTGGCCGACCCCGCACTGCCCCGCCCGGCGCTGGCCCGGGCCGTCATCGAGCTCGACGGCCGGATCGTGCGGGCCCAGGCGGCCGCCCCGCGGCTGGTCGAGGCGATCGCGCTGCTGCGCTCCCGCCTCGCCGTCCGCATCACGAACCCGCGGGTCGGCTGAGCGATCGGCCGAGCGGTCCCGCGGACGGCGGCGCCCCGTGCGCACCGGACGCGCCGTCCTCCCGCGCCCGTCGCGGGGCGGTCCCTCAGGCGTCCCGGCGCGCGAACGCCCACGCCCCGGCGCCCAGCACGACCACGACGTAGCCGACCAGGAGCGCCGCCGCGACCGGCGCCGGCAGCGGGTCCGTAATCGTCGTCGCCCCCGGAATCGGCGCCATGTCGTCGGCGAACCCGCCCGGCTGCAGCCGCCAGACCCGGTCGTCCCACGGCGACGGCAGCAGCCGCACCAGCGGCGGCGCGACGAACAGCAGCCCCAGCCCGGTCGTGATCGTCGCGGCCGTCGAGCGCAGCAGCGCCGCGAGTCCCAGCGACATCAGCGTGATCGCCACCGTCGTCGCCGCCACGGCCGCCGCGTTGGCGGCGTACTCGGCGAGCGGGCCGTCGAACCCCGGCATCGGGCGGTCGCCCACGATCGCCCGGCCCGCCAGGACCGCCGCCATGAGGCTCACCAGCCCGGCGGCACCGATCAGCCCGGCCGCCGCCAGCGCCTTGGCGCCCAGCAGCGGCAGCCGCCGGGGGAGCACGGTGAGGCTCGTGCGGATCATCCCGGTCGCGTACTCCGACGTCAGCGTCAGGGTGCCGAGCACCACACCGCAGACCGGGAGCAGCGTGAGGAGGAACTGCGTGGGCGGTGCAGGGGTCAGGTCCGCCCTCTCCGCCGACGACAGCCCGTCCCAGTACCGCACCGCGTACAGCGACCAGACCAGGGCCAGGACGAAGCCGACGCCGATCACCGCCAGGATCGCGGTCGTCGACCGGACGGTGCGCAGCTTGTGCCACTCGGCCGCGACCGCGCCTCCCGCCGCGCCCCGCGGCGTCCCCGCCTCCACCGCGCTCATCGCGCCACCGTCCCGAATTCGCGCTGCCCGCGGTCAGCTCCATGTACGCCTCCTCCAGCGACGCGCTCTGCGTCGCCACCTCGTGCAGCGGGATGCCGTGCGCCGCGGCCCGGTCGCCGATCTCGGCCACCTCCAGCCCCGTCACCGTGAGCGCGTCGCCCTGCCCGGTCTCCACGCGCCCCCCGGCGGCCGCGAGGACCGCCGTCAGCTCGTCCGGGCGCGGCGAACGCACCCGCACCCCGCGCGCGAACCGGTCCGCCAGCTCCCGCACCGACGTGTCGGCGATCAGCCGTCCCCGGCCGACGACGACCAGCCGGTCGGCGGTCAGCTCCATCTCGCTCATCAGATGGCTGGAGATCAGCACCGTCCGGCCCTCCGCCGCGAGGGACCGCGTCAGCTCGCGGATCCAGCGCACGCCGTCCGGGTCCAGGCCGTTCACCGGCTCGTCGAACAGCAGCACGCCCGGGTCGCCGAGCAGCGCCGCCGCGATCCCGAGCCGCTGCCGCATGCCCAGCGAGAAGCCCGCGACCCGCTTGCGCGCCACCCCGGCCAGGCCCACCAGCTCCAGCACCTCGGCCGCCCGGCGCGGCGCCACGCCGTTGCTGCGCGCCAGCCAGCCCAGGTGGTCCAGCGCCCGCCGCCCGCCGTGCACCGCGCCCGCGTCCAGCAGCGCGCCCACCTCGAACATCGGCCGGCGCACCGCCGCGTACCGGCCGCCGTTCACCAGCGCCTCGCCGGACGAGGCCGCGTCCAGGCCCAGCAGTATCCGCATGGTCGTCGACTTTCCCGCGCCGTTCGGCCCGAGGAACCCGGTGACCGTCCCGGGGCGCACCGTGAACGACAGGCCGTCCACCGCCGTCGTCGCGCCGTAGCGCTTGGTCAGTTCCCGTACCTCGATCATGCCCTCAACGGTCGCCCGGGACGGCGCCGCGCACATCGGAACGTGGGCCGGACCCGTCCGTACGACCGCGGGCGGAGACCGTCCGCCCGCCTGCGACCACGGTCCGACGCCCGCCGGACGGACGCGCCGCCGCGGCACCTGCGGATACCGTTGCGGCGTGCACGAACCCGAAGCGCGCGTCCCGCCCGCCCCGCGGCCGCCGGGTCGCGGCCGATCGCCCGGGACGCCGCGGCGGCGGTCGTCTACGTGGCTCGTGCTGACGGCCGTCCGCGGGGCCCGGCGTTCCGGCGGTCCCCGCCGTGCTCCTCGCCCTCGCGTGCGGCGCGCCGCTCGCCGTCCGGCGCGTCCGGCCCGTCCCCGTGTTCGCCGTCGTGTTCGCCGCCTCCACCCTGCGGCCGGTCCTCGGCCTGCCGCCGGACGCCTACGTGGCCGCCGCGTACGCCCTCTACACGGTCGCCGTCACCCGGCGCCGCCGCCGGTGGGTGCCCACCACCCTCATCGGCGTGCTGAGCAGCGCCGTCATCCTCCTCGCCGCCCTCGCCGGACCCGTCGTCCCGGAAGCCGAACGCTTCGGCGCCGTCCTGCTCGGCCTCGCCGTGCTCGGCGCGTCCTGGGCGCTCGGCCGAGCCGTCCGCGACCGCCGCGACCACGCCGCGCGCTTCGCCCGGGAACTCGCCGACCGCGCCGTGGGGGAGGAGCGCCTGCGCATCGCCCGCGAACTGCACGACATCGTCGCGCACAGCATGAGCCTCATCGCCGTCAAGAGCGGCGTCGCCGTCCACGTCGCGCAAGCACGCCCCGCCGAGGCCGTCGACGCGCTCCGGATCATCGAGGCCACGAGCCGCGGCACCCTCGCCGAGATGCGCCAACTCCTCGGCGTCCTGCGCGCCGACGCCGCCGGGGACGGCGACCTGGCGCCCGCCCCCGGCCTGTCCGCCCTCGACGCGCTCGCCGAGCGCGCCGCCATGGCGGGCGTCCGCGTCGATCTCGACGTGCGCGCGGGCGACGTCCCCGAGAGCGTCGCGCTGTCGGTCTACCGCATCGTCCAGGAGGCCGTCACCAACGTCGTCAAGCACGCCGCGCCCGCCCGCTGCAGCGTCCGCGTCGACACCGGCGGCGGCCGGGTCGCCGTCGACGTCACCGACGACGGCCCCGGCGCGCGCGTCCTGCCCGGCGACCCCGGCGGCGGACACGGCATCATCGGGATGCGCGAACGCGTCATGATGTACGGCGGCGAGTTCGGCGCCGGGCCCCGGCCCGAGGGCGGATTCGCCGTCACCGCCCGATTCCCCTACGAAACGTGAGAACCGTGGAAGAACTCCGCGTCCTGGTCGCCGACGACCAGGCCCTCGTCCGCGGCAGCTTCGGCGTCCTCATCGACACCGCGCCCGGGCTGCGCGTCGTGGGGGAGGCGGGGACCGGCGCCGAGGCCGTCGAACTCGCCGGGCGCGAACGTCCCGACGTCGTCCTCATGGACGTCCGCATGCCCGAGATGGACGGGCTCGAGGCCACCCGCCGGATCTGCGCCGCCCTCCCGGACGTCCGCGTGCTGATCCTCACCACGTTCGACCTCGACTCCTACGTCTACGGGGCGCTGCGGGCGGGGGCGAGCGGCTTCCTGCTCAAGGACACCCCGCCCGCCGACCTGCTCGCGGCCGTCCGGGTGATCGCCGAGGGGGAGTCGCTGCTCGCGCCCACCGTGACCCGGCGGCTGATCGCCGAGTTCGTCCGCGGGCCCGGGCCCGTCCGGCCCGCGCCCGCCGGGCTCGGCGCCCTCACCGCCCGCGAGCGGGAGGTCCTCACCCTCGTCGCGCGCGGCCTGTCCAACGCCGAACTGGCCGATCACCTGCACCTCAGCCCGGCCACGGTCAAGACCCACATCGGCCGCCTGCTGGCCAAGCTGCACGCCCGTGACCGCGCCCAGCTCGTCATCGCCGCCTACGAGACGGGACTCGTCCGCCCGGCGGCCCGCTGAACCTGGAGCGCGGGCGCGAGCCGCTCGTACTGGTCCGCGGCCGACGCGAGGTCGGGGGCCAGCACCGACACCGCCACGTGATCGGCGCCCGCGTCCAGGTGCGCGCGGACGCGCCGGGCGATCGTCTCCTCGTCGCCCCAGGCGAAGCAGGCGTCGACGACCTCGTCGGAGCCGTCCATGATGTCCGCCTCGGCGTAGCCCAGCTCCTTGAGCGAGCGGACGTAGGGCGAACCGGGCAGGGACAGCAGCCCGGTGCTCCGCGCGGTCTCGCGCGCCGCCGCCGCGTCCGTCGCGAGGATCGCCGTCTGCAGCACCACCACCAGCTTCCCGTCCCCGAGCCGCTCCCGCGCCCGGCGGGTGTGCTCGGGCGGCATCGCCGCGGGCAGCACGCCGTCGGCGCGTTCCCCGGCCAGTTCCTGCATCTTCGGCCCGAGCGCGGCCAGCAGCCGCGGGAACGGGACCTCCGGCACGGGCGCGCGTCCACGGCGGCGTCCATGCGTCCAGGTACTCGCGCGTCCGCGCCAGCGGGCTCGCCCACTTCTGCCCGCTCTGCTCGACGAGCATGGGCATGCTGACGCCCACGCCGAGGGCCAGCCGCCCCGGGTAGGCGTCCGCGAGCACGGCCGCGGCGCCCTGCATGGCGGCGGGGTGCCGCGCCCAGAGGTTGGCGATCGACGATCCCACCGCGATCCGCTCGGTGGCCGCGAGCAGCACGCCGAGCTGCGCGAACACCTCCCGGCCGCCGATGGCCTCGTTCATCCAGACGGTTCCGTACCCCGCGTCCTCCACGCGCTTCGCGGCCCGCCGCCACTCGTGCGCCGGCGCGATGGGCGTCATCAGTCCCGCGCCGATCGGTCCCAGCCGCCGCTTCGCCTCGTCCACCGTCGTCATGGCTCTCCCGTAGAATCGGAACGTATGGCCCGCTTAGGACCGTACCGGAACGCACGCCCCGCTTGTCAACCGAAGGAGCGCCCGTGGACCGACCGCCCAGGCGCGCGGACGCGCGCCGGAACCGGGAACGCATCATGGGGGCGGCCCTGGAGGCGTTCGCCGCGGACGGCAGGCTCGTCCCCCTCGACGAGATCGCGCGCCGCGCGGGCGTCGGCGCGGGCACCGTCTACCGGAACTTCGCCACCAAGGAGGCCCTGTTCGAGGCCGTGGTGACGGTCCGCATCAAAGCCATGGTGGACGAGGCGAGAGAACTGCAGACCGCGGACGACCCGGGGACGGTGTTCTACGACTACCTGACGCGAGTGGTAGAGGCCGCGATGGTCAACCACGCGCTCTGCGAAGCCCTCCTCGAAGAGGGGGCCGGGACGGTGAACAGGGAATGCATGGACGCGGCGTTCACCGACGCCCTGGACGTCCTGCTCCGCAGGGCGACGGAGGCGGGCGCCGTCCGGGACGACGTGGACGTCCACGACGTGCGGACGCTGGTGAACGGCTGCATGCTCATGGAACGTCTCCGCCGCGTCGCCGTCCCGCCGCGCCGCATCACCACCCTGACCTTCGACGCCCTCCGCCCTCGCGTAACGAAACAGGGTGACGAAACGAAAGTGTCACGAAACGTGTGCGAGGTCTGCGGCGGCCCGCTGAAACCGGCCCGGACCGGCCGTCCCGCGCGCTACTGCGGCCCGGCCTGCCGGCAGAAGGCCCACCGCCGCCGCGCCCGCACCTGACCGGCCACGCGAACGACGAGACGTACCCGAGTAGCACCGTCACACCCATCTCCACCATGCCCGGCACGCCCCGGAGGCCGCTCTCCGTCGGCGGCGACAAATACGTTGACGCAAACCGGCCGAGCGGCCACCATCAACGGCGAGCCGTCACGAAACGCAGCAGAGGGTATGGCCACTTCACTCCGGCGGATCCGCGCCGAATACGACCGCGACTCGATCACCGTCTATCAGGCGTACCGGCCGGACATCGGCGTCCCCGCGGTGCGGAGCGGAACCTTCGTGGAACCCTTCTCGCGAGGCCGGATGACATGGATCAAGCCCTCCTTCCTCTGGCTGATGGCCCGAAGCAACTGGGCGCGCAAACCCGGTCAGGAAATGGTCCTCGCGGTACGGATCGGCCGCGCCGGTTGGGAGGAGGCCCTCGCCTCGGCCGTCCCCACCCATGCGGACCGCCGCGTCTTCCGCGACTCCGACGAATGGCGCCGCCGTTTCGCCGAAGCGACCGTCCACGTGCAATGGGACCCCGAACGCTCCCTGCGTGGAAGCAAACTCGAACAACGCAGCATCCAGGTCGGCCTGAGCCGCCACATAATCGACCGCTACGTGGACGATTGGATCCTCGGAATCGAGGACCGCACCCCGCTCGTCCGCCGCATCCACCGCCTGGTCCAGGACGGCAAGACATCGAAGGCGAGCGCGCTGCTGCCCCCGGAACGCCTCTACCCCCTGGAGCCCGAACTGGCACAACGCATAGGCGCCGCCTGAACAACCGGTCGACCGACTCAACCGCCGATGCGAGCCGAGTCCAACCCTGCGAAGATCTGCTCCACCGTCTGGTCGGGCGTCTGGTCCGAGGTATCGAGCCAGAGCCCGCGACACGCGGTGTCCCGCCGCAACGCCTCGTCGAGGGCGTCGACCGTCCAGGGACCGCCATAGCCGTTCTTGGACCGACCGGCTTCCCTCGCCGCGACCGCTTCGGGGCGCGGCGCGAGCACGACCAGAAACAGGGGCCTCGTGGTCACCGCGTCCAGGTAGGCGTCCAGGTGCTCGCCGAGAACGATGTCCTGGACGACGACGGTCCACCCCGCCCCCGCGTACAGGTCCGCGACAGCGGCGGACGCCCGGTAGCGCAGTCGCAGCTGCGCCGTCGCCTCAGCGGTGGGCTCCGGGGTGATCTCCTCACGACCGGACACGATCATCCGCCGGAAGCCGTCGCCGCGCAGGTGCACGGAGCGCGGCAACCTCTCGGCCACCAGCTGGGCGGTCGTCGATTTCCCGGACGCCATGACGCCCGTGATGAGCACGACCGCTGAATCCAGCTCCCGCACCATCGCCCCCATTCCGCTCCGCCCGAAGCCCACCGACCGGCTTCACGCCGCCCATGTTGCCAGGCTCGACGCTCCGCCCGGACAAGCACGACGGCGCCCCGGCCCTCCGGCAGCGCCCACGGAGCGGTCCCCCAGTTCGACCTGCTCAGAAGACTCGTCGTCGTGCCATGAGAACCCCCGAGTGACCCTTCGCAGCCGACATGCCGAAGAACCGGCGCCGACCGAAGGGCACGGCCACCCGCCGTCGATCGTGGTCACCGCCGGAAACGCCAATGACTGCACGGTGTCCCGGACATGCCGACCAGGACCCGGCTGCTGTGGGCCGGGCAGGGGCGTCCAGGGCGGCCGGTTCACCGACAACACCTGCAGATCGGCCCGCCGCCGTTGCGGGCCGGGCGGGGGCGTTCACGGCGCCGGTTCACCGACAACGCCCGCAGGTTGGCCCGCCGCCGTTGTGGGCCGGGCAGGGGCGTCCAGGGCGGCCGGTTCACCGACAACACCTGCAGATCGCCGCCGCCGTTGCGGGCCGGGCGGGGGCGTTCACGGCGCCGGTTCACCGACGCGCCCGCAGGTTGGCCCGCCGCCGTTGCGGGCCGGGCGGGGGCGTTCACGGCGCCGGTTCACCGACAAGATCCGCAGATCGGCCCGCCGCTGTGGGCTGAGCGGGGCGTCCACGGTGTCGGTTCACCGAGAACATCTGCAGATTGGCCGCCGCTGCGATCGCTGGCATGGACGCCTGGCTGAGGGCTCGACGCACGGGTCGTCCTGCCGACGATGAGCAGGGATGTGCCTGTGTGCCCGATCTGCAGACGGGACGTTCCCGGGCGGAGCAGACGGGCAGTTCAGCGACGGGGTGCGTTCTTGGAGGGCTCGCGAGCCGGCGATGGAGTCGGCCACGTGACGTCGTCGACCGCGAGCCAAGGCGCGGAGGCGAGGGCAGTGGGCGTGCAGCCGGTGAACGTTTTGACTTCGTGGTGGAGATGGGACTGGTCGGCGTAGCCGCTCCGGGTGGCGACGTCCGCGGCGGTGTGCCCGGCTGCGAGAAGGTGCGCGGCGTGGTCGAAGCGCACCAGCCGGGCGGCGTGTTTGGGCGTGATGCCGAGCTGGGACCGGAAGCGCGACCACAGGCGCTTGCGGCTCCAGCCGACCTCGTCGGCCAGGCGGTCGACCCGCACCCTTCCCCGGCCGGCGAGCGTCCGCCGCCAAGTGCGGGCGACCTCCGGATCGACCGGGGGACGGGCATCGAGTCGTCGGCCGAGGATGTCCGCGGCGATCGCGAACCGCTCGTCCCAGGACAGGGCGGCGCGCAGCCTGTCCTCGGCTCGCACGGCGTCGCGGCCCCAGACGTCGGTGAGGGGCGCCAGCGTCCCGGTGAGCTCGGACGACGCGCCGAGCACCGCGGCCGCCGCGTCCGGCTCCAGGCGGATCTGCAGGCACTCCCCGGTTCCGTGGCCGGCGGTCCGGAGATCGCCGGGGAGCAGGCCGACGACGACGCTGCCGCGCTCCCGCCGACCGGGTCCGTCGTGGACGATGCCTTCTCCGTCGGCCAGATCGATGAGCAGGGTGACGGACGGATGCGCGACCATGGCGATGTCGACGCGTCCGGGAACCCGGTGGCGGAACCCCGCCATGCTGATCCCCGGCAGCCCGTTCGACGAGCGCGGGACGGCGACTTCCACGTCCGCCCAGTCGAATGGCAATGCGGTCGGCGGCACGTGTCCAGCATATGGCCGCCGCGCGAGGTGGCCGGGCGTCAGCCTCCCGCGGCCGCGAACTTCAGCAGAAACTCGCTGGTGGCCTCGGGCGCTTCCAACATGGGCATGTGCCCGACGCCGGGCAGCGATTCGACCCGCGCGCCCGGTACCGCGTCGTACCGGTGCGCCGACGACGGCTCCCAGGGCGGGGCGGCGCCGAAGATCACCAGGACCGGGAGGTCGAGGGCGGCCAGGCGATCGGGCAGGCTCCGTTCGGCGATGTAGGCGGTGTTCTTGCGCAGCGCCGTCCTGAACGTGCGGTAGGTGGTGCTCCGGAGTTCGGCGACCATGTCGTCGGGGACGTCCACCGGCCGGGCGGCCGTCGCCTCGATACCCTTGCGGATCATCGCGTCGGAACGTCTCGACCACAGCAGCGGGCCGACGGGCGGCTCGAGCAGCACCCGCAAGACGAGCGGCTGCGGAAGGAGCGCGTCGGGAGACGGCCCGGTGCTGATCAGCGCGATCGACCGCACCAGGTCGGGACGCTGCTCGGCGAGCGCGGTGGCGACGTAACCGCCGCTGGAGTGCCCGACAACGGTGACGCGGTCCAAGCCGAGATCGTCCAGCACCGCCGCCACCCGTCCCGCGTGGTCGGGCACATCGTGCGACTCCGCGGGCGGGGACTGACCGCAACCCGGCAGGTCGACCCGGACGAGGTGATGGCGGCCGGCGAGAGCCGGGACCACGGGACTCCAAGAGCCGCCCGCGGCCCCCGACCCGTGGACGAGCAACAACGGCGCCGCCCGGCGCGAGCCGTCATGGACCACGTGCATCCGATACGAGCTCTCAACCTCAGACTTGCTCATGCAGAGAACGATGCACCGGCACTCGTCCACCTGTCTTGGACAAATGTTCCCACCGAGCCCGCTGCGGGACCGGGAGCCGAACCGGATGAAGTCTGCGGACGTCCTCACGATCGAAGCCTTCGGAGAAGGTTCAGCGGTCGAGCCACCACCTCCATCGCCCATGGGCCCATTCGCTCGTTGGTCGCTCGGTGAACGAACCGACGGTCATCGACTGGGGCCCGGTGTCCAAGCAGCCGGTCTTCAGGACGTCCGCGTCCGGGCCGGGACGGGCGGCCGTTACCTTCGAGTCGACCAAGACCCGAAGAAAGAGCGGTTCGGGGCGTGCGAGCCCGTTGAGTCCGGTCGGAGGTTGATGCGGGCGCAGTGCGGGCGAGGCCGTGGCGGGCTGGTCAACCGCGCGATGCGGGGAGTTGCAGGACGGTCCGAGCGGTGAAACCTCCTCGTTCGGCGGCTTTGGTCGCGCGGAGGTGCTCCAGGTCCTCCGGAGTGAGCCCGTGGACGGCGGCGAGGGCGTGCAGGACCTCGAGGACGTCGGCCAGTTCGCCGGGGTCACCGTCGGTCGTGTATTCGGTCGCCTCCTCGAAGAGCTTGGCGCGGAGCAGCGATGTGTACTCGTCTTGTTCGGCGAACCGAGTTCGCGGGTGTCGGCCGGAGCGAAGGATGATCTCCGGGATGCGGTCGCGGACCAGTTTCTCCGGTGATGCGCCTTTTCGACGATCGAGTGCCTGGATCCACTGGACCGCCACCGCGGCCGTCTGCACGAGTTCGCCGCGCAGTTCGTCGATGCCGGATTCGGCCAGGGCTTCGAAGAATTCCTCGGTGAGGACGTGCCGCCAGG
Organism: Actinomadura sp. CNU-125; assembly: GCF_001942465.1. GTDB lineage: Bacteria > Actinomycetota > Actinomycetes > Streptosporangiales > Streptosporangiaceae > Spirillospora. The sequence continues at coordinate 16,086 of NZ_MKJY01000443.1, read as the reverse complement.
TCAGGTCACCGGATTCCGCGGCGTCCGCGCAGTCGCGCTTGGAGCGCTCGGCACGTTCGTTGAACTTCGGTCCGGTTCCGTCGGGGAAATCCTGGACGCCCCAGAGACGATCCTGGGCTTCACGTTCGGCGGCGACGTCCGCCAGCACCTTCTGCAACGACTCCTCCATGACAGGCGACGCTAGCCGCCGGGCGGGGACGTGGCCGGTGTTCGGTCGGGTTCGCGGCTCAGCACCTGGTAGAGGACCGGTGGCAGTTCGTCCCACAGCCAGTCGTTCAGGGTGCCGGGAAAGTCCTCCGGTTGCTCGATCGCCAGCCGCCCGGGAGCGGGTGCGGTCAGCCGTACGCGGACGGGGGCGCCGTCCCACATCGGTTTGCCGCCGCCCCAGAAGGCGGCGAAGTCCGTGCCGGTCAGCGCCGGTTCGGAACTCACCGTGTGATGGCCCGGATGCCTTCCGAGGGGGAGGAGGCGCTGCGCGGTCGTGCGCAGAATGTTGAGCGCGGCGACGTCGAGCGTGCAGGCCACGCCCGTGATCTCGAGTTCGGGGAGACCGAAGCGCCGCAGGCCGCGGGAGCGGAGGCGGACGCAGGCGCAGCCTTCGTCGGGCCCGGCTTCGCAGCGCCCGCCGTTCCGGTAGGGCGGGAGGGACACGCCGAGCCATTCGTCGGCGAGGACGAAGTCGCCGGGGCGTAACGCGGGCAGGATCCGATCCGTGTCGACGTCGACGGGGACCCCGCAGATCTCCTCGGCGATCAGCAGGGCCGTGGTGCGGGCGAGGTGGAGAGCCACCGGAAGATCGTCGGCCGGCATGACCGATGTGACGCCGATGTGCTGCTTCGCGCGTTCGATCGCTTCGGCGTCGGCCGCGTCGACACCGGTGGCGTGCTCCAGCTTCCACGGTGCGGAGTCCGCCGGGTGGGCGGAGATCATGAGGCCGGGGGTGCCGAAGCGGTCCGAGACCGCCTCGGCCTGCGGCCCGGGCAGGGCGCGGCGGATCAGGGCGGCGATGTCGCCGGGAATCCGGTCGGCGGCGACGACGAACCGTGCGGTCGTCTCCTCGGGAACGGTGATCGTGACGGGCATGGCTGCCTCCTCGGCGCGGTCGGCTGGTGTTGAATCCAGCCTCGGCGAGCGCCGGAGGGCATGTAACTAGAATCGGATTCTGTGGATAAGTCGAGCGGCGGCTACGGGCCGGGCCCGGCTACGCCGGCCCGGCCTCGACGGGTCGGCCCTCAGCGGGCGGACACGTCCGTGTAGTGGCGTTCGCCCGGGCCGACGTAGACCTGACGCGGACGGCCGATCTTGGTGGTGGTGTCGTTGAGCATCTCGCGCCACTGGGCGATCCAGCCGGGCAGCCGGCCGAGCGCGAACAGCACCGTGAAGGTGTTGGCGGGGAAGCCCATCGCCTTGTAGATGACGCCGGTGTAGAAGTCGACGTTCGGGTAGAGCTTGCGCTCGACGAAGTAATCGTCGCTCAGCGCGACCTCTTCCAGGCGCATGGCGAGGTCGAGGAGCGGGTCCGACTTGCCGAGCGCCTCCAGGACCTTGCCCGTGGCCTTCTTGACCACCGCGGCGCGCGGGTCGTAGTTCCGGTACACGCGGTGCCCGAAGCCCATCAGCTTGACGCCGGGCTCCTTGTTCTTGACGCGACGGACGAACGAATCGATGTCGTCGCCGTCCTCGTGGATCTTCTCCAGCATCTCCAGGACCGCCTGGTTGGCGCCCCCGTGCAGCGGGCCGAACAGGGCGTCGACGCCCGCGGAGACCGACGAGAACAGGTTGGCCTGGCTGGAGCCGACGAGCCGCACGGTGGAGGTGGAACAGTTCTGCTCGTGGTCGGCGTGCAGGATGAACAGCATGTCCAGCACCCGGACGATCTCCGGGTCGACCTCGTACGGCTGCGTGGGCAGCCCGAACGTCATGCGCAGGAAGTTCTCGACGTAACCCAGGCTGTTGTCCGGGTACAGGAGCGGCTGGCCATTGGACGTCTTGTACGCGTACGCCGCGATCGTCGGGAGTTTGGCGATCAGCCGGATGCTGGACTGGTCGACCTGCTCCGGGTCGAAGGGGTCGAGGCTGTCCTGGTAGAACGTCGACAGCGCGCTCACCGCGGACGACAGCACCGCCATCGGGTGGGCGCGCCGCGGGAAGGCCGAGAAGAACGCGCGGAACTTCTCGTCGAGCAAGGTGTGGTTGCGGACGTTGTCGGTGAATGCGGCGAGCTGGTCGCCGGACGGCAGCTCCCCATAGATCAGCAGGTAGGCGACCTCAAGGAAGGACGATTTCTCGGCCAGTTCCTCGATGGGGTAGCCCCGGTAACGCAGGATGCCCGCCTCACCGTCGATATAGGTGATGGCCGACGTGGTGGACGCGGTGTTCGTGAAACCCGGATCAAGGGTCACGTGTCCCGTGTCCTTGAGCAGAGTGTTCACCCCCAGTCCGGAGGGGCCCTCGGTCGCCTCGGTCACCTCGAGCGGCATCCGGCCACCCGCGTGGTTGAGCTCGAAATCCGACATACTCGCTCGCTCCCAACTGGGTCCACACCTGCGTAGACGTTCCGCTCTTCATCGTATCCAGGTGATCACATGGGCCAATCCGGGCCTGGTGCGTTGACGGATGGGTCCCGGGGTGCTCACGTGGAGTCATGAGCGACCACGAGGCGGCCGGGCTGGTCGCGCGCGCCCGCCGGGAGATCGAGGCCGGTTCGGCTGGCAACCGCTTCCTTGATCTCCTTGAAACGGGCGACTTGCCCCGAGAACGCCTGGTCTGGCTGGCCGTCGAGGAGTATCGCATCGTGCGGAGCGATCAGCGTAGTTTCGCCCTCCTGGCGGCACGGTATCCGGATCCGCCCTCCGGCGACCTTTTCCTGGGGCTCGCACAGGGGGAGGGGCGGGCACTGACCCTGCTGGACGACTTCGCCATGGCGCTCGGGGAAAGTGAGAAGAATCTCAACACGTATGAGCCGCTGCCGTTCGCCCAGACCTACCCGGCCCACCTCGCCCAGCGGGCCGCCTTCGGGACGGCCACGGAAGTGGCCCTGGCCATGCTGGTCAACCTGGAGGAGTGGGGAACGTACTGCGGCCGCACGGCCCGCGCCCTGCGCGCCCGCTACGGCTTTTCGGAGGAGGCGGTCGCCTTCTTCTCCTTTTTCGCCGAGCCTCCGCCCGGCTTCGACGGGAAAGCCTCGGCCGTCGTGGCGGCGGGCCTCGACGCGGGCGACGACCCCGTCGACGCCGTCCGCTGCGCACGGCTCATGCACGCTTACGAGACGGCCTTCTGGGACGCCCTCGCCGAGGGTCTCTGACCCCTACGGGGAGGGCTCGCGGAGCGTGGGCAGTTCGGCGGTGACCTCCGGGAGCGTCCGCTCGTGCGCGCCGATGAGCTCCTCGACGCCCGAGGGCAGCCACTCCACGCCGTAATGCGCGTCCAGGAGCGTGGAGAACGCGGTGAGGACCTGATCCGGTGACGGACGGTCCTCCGCCGGCTTGCTGAGGCAGCGCGTCACCACGCCCCGCATCGGGTCGGGCAGCCTGCTCAGGTCCGGCACGCCGTGGACGATCCGCCCGCGCACCTTGCGGCCGACGCCGAACGGAGCCGAGCCGTCGCCGCGAAGACGAGCGTCGACCCCAGCGCGAAGACGTCGCTGCGCGGCGTCACGGGTTCGCCGAGCGCCTGTTCAGGTGACATGTACGCCGGCGTCCCCATGATCTCCGTACGCCCGAGCGAGACGGCCCCGAGCGGTCGCGCGATGCCGAAGTCGATCACGCGGGGCCCGTCCGACGCCAGCAGCACGTTCGACGGCTTGAGATCACGATGCACGATCCCCGCGTCGTGGATCGCCATCAGGGCTTCCGCCAGCCCGGCCCCGAGCCTGCACGCGGCCCGTTCCGGCAGGGGCCCCTTCTCCCGCACCGCCGTAGAGAGGCTCACGCCCCGGATGTACTGGGTGGCCAGCCACGGCCGGTCGGCATCGGGGTCCGCATCGACGACGGGCGCCGTGTAGAAGCCGCTGACCGACCGCGCCGACGTCACCTCCCGCCGGAAACCCGCGCGCCATTTCGGATCGTCCACCAGCTCCTCACGGATGACCTTCACGGCGACCGCCCGGCGGCTCGGCGACGTAGCGAGGAACACCTCGCCCATCCCGCCCGAACCGAGCCGCGCGACAACGCGGTAAGGGCCGATCATCTGGGGAGGTTCTGGCTGCATCGACACGAATCCGATCTTGGTGGGCGCGCTTCATCGTGCCATGAACCGGCGGCCTCGCCGCCCGCGCGCCGGTCAGGTCCAGGGAAGGGCGCTCCGCTCGGCCCAGTAGCGCTCCGGAGGGACGCTCAGGCGCGCGAGCACCCGCAGTTCCCGCTCGTCCAGCGAGACGCCCATCGCCTGCAGGTTGGCCTCGAGCTGTGCGGGGCTGACCGCGCCGACCAGGACGGTGTCCGCCCACGGACGGTGCAATGCGGCCGCGATGGCGAGGGCGTCAGGTTCCACCCGGTTCTCGAATGCGACCGTCCGCGCCGCCATGGGTGGTCTCAGGGCCAGTTTCCCGTTCGCCATCACCTCTTTGAGGATCACGTGCAAGCCGTCCGCGTGGGCCTCCCGCAATGCGTCCTCCGCCGAGGTCTCCAGAATGTTCCAGGTCGACTGGACCGTGCTGAAAAGGCGCTGGCCCGACACTTCCAGCGCCATCGCCCGCCGAATGGTTTCGGCCTGTGCGGGCCCGGATGTGGAGAACCCGACCCGCACGCCGTCGGAGGCGGCTTCCGCGATGGCGGCCTGGAGCCGGACGTCCTTGAAGAGGGTGCTGTCCATGGTGAGCGAATGCACCTGGTAGACGGACAGACGATCGCCCAGCAGGGCACGGGTCTCCAGGTACTGGGACCGGTACCGCGCCAGGCTGTGCTCCTTGAGTTCGTGCACCGGCGCTTCGATGTCCCAGTCCCCGACGTACGCGTAACCCCACTTGCTCGACACGGTCACGTTGTGGGGCGCGCGATCCTCGAGCCAGCCGCCGAGGAACTCCTCCGCTCTGCCGTACGACCTGGCCGCGTCGATCCAGCGGATGCCCGCCGCGAACGCCGCGTCCAAGAGCTCCCAGGTGGCTCTGCGCAGCTCGTCCACGCTCCGGTGCAACGGCAGTTCCTCGGCCCTGCCCACATTGATGTACGCCGGACGGCCCACCGCCGCCAGCCCGATTCCCAACCGCCTCATCGAGTTCATGTCCTTACCTTTGCACGTTTTGCGACCCTCTCAAGTCGTGAGTTCCGAGAAGCCCAATGAAATGACCTGCAATAACCGAAATGGGAGAAACGTTCCGCGAAGTTATCCACAGGGGCGCTTTTCTGTGACGGTCGCGAGCCGCGCGGGTGACGCTGGATCCAGACAACGTTCCGCTTCGGATGAAAGGCCCGACCATGCCCGCCCACTACGGCACTCACCAGTTCGCCCGGTACGTCGGAATCTCCCGCTGGCAGATGCGCCTCGGCCGGGAGCACGGACTCCTCCCCGATCCCGACCTGGACGGCGAACGCTGGTCGTCCGGGCTCGCGGAGGAATGCCGCGATCGCGGCGAACGACTCGTCGCCGCCTTCGGAGAGGAGCCGCCGATCGGCTCCACCCGGGCCGCCGCCCGCCTCGCCGTCCGGGTCCGCCTCGACGTGGAACGCCGCGACGTGGAGGTGCTGGCCGCCCGCGGCGACCTCACCGTCATCAGCAGCTTCCGCGGCCACCCCGTCTACCTCCTCCGCGACCTGGACGCGCTCGATGCCGAGGCCGTCCGGCAGGTCGTCGCGGCGCGCAAAGGCCCCCTCCTCGACAGCGTCGACGCCGGCGGAGCCGCGATGATCCTCGACTGGCCGAGGAAGACCTTCGACCGGACGGCCGACGAACGCGGACTCGAACGGGACCGGCTGGGCCGTTTCGAACTCCGCGACGTCCAGGCCCTCGCCGCCGACGACGAACTGACCCGCCGGATCCTCGCCGAGAAACGCGACCTGGCTCTGGCGAGATCCCGGAGAGCCGAGGCCCGCATCGAGGAAGCCGCCCGAGCCTGGCTCGCGCGCTGCGACTCCTACCTCGACCGAGGCGTCGACGAGCCACCGGACACGGCGGTCCTCCGCCGGGCGCTCCGCGCCCTCCGAAGCGTCAGGGTCGATACGGACGCCTTCCCCGACCCCTGAGAGAAGCCCGCCATGCCGACCCTCTGCCCCACCGCACACCGAATGCACAACCTGGCTCCCAAACCCCCACGCGCCCCGCCCACCTGCGCAAGCCAAGCCCTCGCACCAGCCCCGCTACGCTTCCGCGTGCCACTCCAGACCCGCGCGCCCAAGTGAGGCCCGCATGCCGATGCGGGTCTGGGTGCCCACGTGAGACCTGCGTGCCTCGCGCCGGATCGCGTGCTCACGCGAGCGCCGTGCACCCATGCAAGGCGCGCGTGGTCATGCAAGGCGCGCGTGCCCAGTTGAGGCCCGTATGCATGTCCATGCGAGATCTGCGTGCCTCGCGCCGGATCCGCGTGCTCACGCAAGTGCTGTGCGCCCATCAAGGTGCGCGTGCCACGCCCGGCGCGCGTGCCCGCGCGACGCCCGTGTGCCGATGCGAGATCTGGGTGCTCCGCGTCGCACCGGTGTGCTGCGCACTGGAACCGCGTGCTTACGCGAGTGCCGTGCACCCATGCAAGGCGTGCGCCAAGCCCGACGCGCGTGGTCACGCGAGGCGCCGGGACGCGCTCGCCGAAGTGCTGCGGGTCGCGGCGGAGCGGGCGCGTGCCAAGCCCGGTGCGCTTGCTCCGGCAAGGCCCGCGTGTTCTACGGCGGACCTGCGTGCCTCACGTCACGCCCGTGTGCCTCGAAATGCCTGATGCCTCGGCTCTTTGCAAACATCGGCAGATCCGTCGAGCGGGTGGTCCGGTACGTCCCGCTCCCGGATTCTCTTGGTGACCACGGTGTCGAAAGCTTCCGGGACGTGCTGGTCACGGCTGTTCAGACTTGCCGTCCCGCCTCAGGCGCGCTTGGGGTCGGGCGGCGGGACTATCGCGCCGGGTGCGCTCGTCATGGCCCCGCGATCATGGCCTGCTTCAGTTACCCGGCTTGGGGTGCGGTTCTGGCGAGAACGCCAACGGCTGGTTGCGGCAGCACCTTGCGAGAGCGCGGCCCCTCCACACCCGTGAACCCGATGCCGGTGTTCGCGAACTTAACGGCCGTTTCGCCCGTGTGGCCGAGCGTCTGCATGAACTGGTCGGTGTTTGATCAACATGACCAGTGTTGTGACGACCGTTGGGCGGCGGGACTTGTGGGGTGACTTGTTCGTCGTCCGTTTGTTCGTACCTCGGTTCACCTTTGGGGGTGATCAACTGGGTGTCTACGCGGGGCTGGGGGCGAGGCGCTTTCGCGTGTCTTTGTTGTGGTTCGGGTGTCGGGTGGCTTCTGTCGGTTGCCACGATTCTCTGGTTGTGCGTCGGCGTTGTTTGTGGTCCGGTGGCGTCCCGCGAGTATCTACCGGCCGGGTTCTGAACGCCGACGCGACTAGACCGGACCACTGTGTTCGTCAGGGGCGACGGGAGGGGCGTTTGCGGACCGGTGGGGGGACGGCGGCGGCGTGGAGGAGGTCGCGGGCCTGCATCGTGGACATCGTCGGCAGGCGATCGGGGAGCTCGGTCTCGTCCGGTGGGCCGATCACCAGACCGCCTGCGGTGATGGTCGCGCGGTCACCGGTCCAGGGGCCCATCAGGATCGCCGACACGCCATTCTGATGTCGGGCCAGGAGTTCGTGGATCCGGTCGGTTTCGCCCGCGCAGTCGGCGATGAGGAGCAAACGGGGGACGGCGGGCTTTCCGGCGTTCTTTCGGATGGCCAGCTCGGTTTCCAGGTATGCCAGGGCGGCGTCGAGGTTTCCCGGAATGAACAGTTCGGTGATGTCGTCGTCGAGGAATTCGTCTTCGTCGAGGCCGAACATTCTGATGGCGTCGGGCCGGGGGATCACAACCAGGGAGGAGGTGTGCGTCCCGAGCGCCGCGAGGCCCATCACGCGCGCCGTCGCGAGGGCTCCCGGACCGGCCAGGCCCACGGCTTCGATGGCGAACGGGTCGAACGGGGGCCTGCAGCGGAGCACCGTCCGGGGGGCCGGCTCGGCTGCTCGCGTGCGCGCTGCGGCGCGGCGCCGCAGCGGGTAGCAGATCCCCGCGATGACCGGGAGCAGGAGGAGCAGGAAGAGCACCGTCTCCAGCGGGCCGACAGGAGAACGGACCGGCGATGGCCGTGTATGCCCGGGCGCGTTCGCGACGGCCACGGGACGAGACGGCTCGGCCGAGTCGCCCGGTTCGTGGACGGCGGGTGCGATGAAGGGTGCTGCTCTGATCCGCTCGGGGTGGTTGCAGGCGGCCGAGACCTGCCTGCGTGGCCGTGGCTCGCCGGCGTGGGCGGCCTCCGCTCCCGCGGCGGGGGCGCCGATGGAAATGACGCCGGCCGCGGCCGTGCAGCCCAGCGCGCCGCATGCGGAGCGGCACAGGTTGCCGGCCACGGCGGCGAGTCTGAGATCTGGCACGAAACGGTTCATGTTCGCCCCGGGGGATCGCCTTGGTCACCGTCGGGTTCCGATCGTAACCGGATCGACTACGGAGCGTGGAGATTCGGTCACTTTAAGATTCTGGGGGTGTAGATCTTTTTCGTGTTCCCGGTGCGCTGCCTGGTGGTTTCGCGTGATTTGCGGGGGCGGGGCAAGTGACCGTGCGGTGCTCCCACGCTGCAGTGGGAGCCACACATGTCGAACCGCCGGGTGATGCGTCAGGCGGCCGTCGGAAGAGGCGGGTCGGCGGGGGAGCTGACCACGTCATAGAGGCCAAGGGGGATTTGGTCGCCCCAGAGCCAGTCGTTGACGGTGCCCTCGAACTCTTCGGGCGGGCCGACGGTCAGCAGGCGCGGGGCGAGCGGGCCGAGACGGACCCGGAAGGGGCTTGGTACGGGGTGGGCGCGGCGGCTTGAACCCCAGAACTCGCCGAAGTCGGTCCCGGTGAGGTGGACGTCGTGGTCAATGGTGCGGGAGCGGTCGGTGGGGCCGGTGGCGAGCCAGGACCAGTGGTCGGTCAGGAGCCTGCGTGCGGTGCTGCGCAGAACGTTCAGCGCGGCGAGATCGTGCGGGCAGGCGACGCCGTCGATCTGGAGTTCGGGAAGCCCGAAGCGGCGGAGGCCGCGGGTGCGTAGACGGACGCACGAGCAGCCGTTGACGCCCTCGGGATCGCGCTCGGGCTCGGCGGCGGTGCAGCGGCCGTTCGCCCGGAAGGGCGGCAGGACGTCGCCGAGCCACTGGTCGGCGAGGACGAAACGGGGCCGTTCGGCACCGGGCGCGAGGATGTGGCCGGTGACCAGGTCCGCGGCGACCCCGCCGACGGCTTCGGCGAGGGCGCGGGCGGCGGCGCGGGCGACCTGTCCCGCACGGGGCTGGTCGGTGATCGGGGCGGCGGCCGTGACGACGGCGAACTGCTCGGCGTCGTGGAAGGCCCACTCGTCCCGCCGGTCCTCGGGACGGGCGGCCCTGACGCCCAGGGGGTTCCAGCGCATGCTGGTCGGTTCGTCCCGGGCGAGGTCGAGCTGGGGAGAGCCGACACGCCCGGCGATGTGCGGAGCGTACGGGCGGCCGGGGTGCGCAGCAGGAGGTTCACCAGATCGTCGGGGACGTGGTCGGCGGCCACGGCGAAGCGGGAAGTGGTCGTCGCGGGAACCGGGATCGTGACGGTCATGCGGGGCTCCTTCCGAGCGGGACGGGAACGGGGACAGCATGTGCCGCCGTGACGGTCCGGCGCAGTAGAAACGCGTTCTGTGGATAACCGGGGTCGAGATCGGGTCACGACACGCCGTTCACCACGGAAAAGACCAGCTTCGGCCGAATTCGCGGCGATTCGTGCGGCATCGCGGGCGTAATTGGGGGGAATGTGTACGTTGGGTAGATCAACACTGCTGTGAGCTGCGGGGACGGACCCGCGGCCCAGCCGTCGAAGAGGAGGTTGCCGTGACCCGAACGCTGTCGAGGGGTACCCGAGTCACCGGTGACGAACGCCGGCAGCTGGCCAAGGAGCTCGCTCCCCGGTACGCGGCCGGCGAGAGCATCCGGGATCTGGCGGCCGAGACGGGCCGGTCGTACGGGTTCATCTACAACGTCCTGAAGGAGGCGCAGGTCCCGCTGCGCGGCCGCGGCGGGAACACCCGGCGCAAGAAGGGCTGACCCGCTCCCCGTCCGATCCCGACGAGCAGAGGCGAGCACTTGAACGGACGTCCCCCTCGCCCCCCGGGGGGACCCCGTGCGCGGAGCCTAGGTACGGCGACGCGCCCCGGTGACCTCGGAGCGGCCGTTCAGGCTGGCGAGGTCCGCGGCCGCCCGCCCGGCCGCCCAGCCTTCGAGGTTCGACACCGAACCCGCCCGTCCCCTGGCCAGATTCGGGAACATCGTCTCGACGGCCCGGTCGACGACCCCGTCGCGCGCCGCCAGCACGGGAAGCGGATCCTTCCCGTCGGCGCCCGATGCCTCCCGTTCCGCGGCGGCCCGTTCCGCGACCCCGCCGGCCGCGTCCCGCAACCGTTCGCCGATCCGCGCCGCGTAGGCGTTGAGGAACGCGTGGCGGAACGACCGCGTCCGTGAGCGCCCGTGCGCGTCCCGCCGGGGGCCCGCGTGCACCATCGCCGACGTCGCTTGCACCAGCAGGGACGTGAACAGCATCTCCACCGCCGCCAGATCGGCGGGGAAGCCCAGCACCGTCGAGAAGCCGAGCTCGCGGTGCCAGACGGCCCGGCAGTGGTTGGCGTCCGCCACGACCGTCAGCAGGACGGCCTTGGGCGCGTCGTACGGGTTGTCCACGGGCACACGGCACCCGGCGGGCCCGGCCACGTCGTCCGACTCGGCGTCCAGGAGCGCGCGGTCGATGCTGTGGCGGGCGATGAGTTCCTGGGCGCGCGCGCTGAGCGCCTCGGCCTCTTCAGGAAATTCCGTCGACTCCGCCTTCGCGAGCAGGGCCCGTACCCGGCCGAGCATCCGCTGGTCGACGTCGCGGGCGCGGTGTCGCGGGACGTCCTGCCGCGCGGCCCCCGGCAGCGGCCCGATCCGCGCGAGCCGGGGCAGCCCCTCCAGGAGGTGGACGAGCTCGGCGGTGCATGCCACGAAGGTCCCGCGGTCCGCGTCCTCGCGCGCGCACCAGGCGTCCGCGTAGTCGGCGTCTTCGCCCCACCAGACCCGGGCGTCGAGGTCGGCGAGCTGCTCGTGCCAGCGCTCGTCCACGGTCGCGGCGGAGTAGGCGCGCAACTCCGCGGCGATCGCGTCCGCCGCGATCCGCGCATGCCGGGCGGTGCGACGGCGCGCCGTGTAACGGACGACGTCGGCGGGCTGCCAGCCGCGCTCCCACGCGGTGGTGACCGCGCCGTGCAGCCGTCCGGCCAGGCAGCGGTCGACGGCCCGCGTCCACGGGCCGCCCGCGTGCGTGGCGAGGGCGACGTCCGCTCCCGGAAGGCGTCGGGGTCGCCGTGCGACAGCGCGGCCAGGGCCGCGGCGGTCAGCTCTCCGGCCTCTTCCGCCGCCTCGTCCCGCAGTGGCGATCGCCGCGCCTTGCGCACCGGCACTCCCGTCTGGTGAGGCTGCTCCGTCGACGACAGGAGGCATCCTGTCACGTCCCCGCCCGCGTCCGTGCGGGGACGCGTCGGTGGGCCGGTGGCTGTCTGTGGCCTTGGGACGCGCCGGTCGGGACGGGGCGCGGCGGTGCCCGTCAGTGCCCGTCAGTGTCCGTCGGTGGCCGGGTGCGGGTGGCGCATCTCCTCGATCACGACGCTCTGGTAGGCGCGGGAGGTGTCGGGAACGTAGCTCAGGCGGGCGAGGGCCCGGCCGTCGTCGCCGCGGATCTCGAAGTGGTAGTTCTCCCGTTCGTCGCCGATGTGGGCGACGGCCTGGTCGTGCCGGAGCCGGCACATGGTGTCGACCTTCTCCAGCGCCACCTCCAGGCTCCCCGCGTCGCTGATGAGCCGGGCCGGCTCGTTCGTCTCCCAGATCTCGAACATGGTCGCGTCCTGTCGGCGGTGTGTCGGAAGGAACGGGCGGGACATTCCTGACGTCGGAGACAGCTTGCGCCGAAATGGTGGATCTTTCAATCAATACAGATATCAGATCGATCACTATTCGGAGTTGATCGCCCCCATAGCGTCATGCTACGGCGACCGCGGTCTCCTTCGCCGCCGGTTCGACGAAGCGCAGCAGCGCCTCGCCCTCGGCGGTGAGCGCCTCGACGGCCTCCGGTGGCAGCGGCTCGAACGGGCGGAGCCGCAGGGTGGCGACGCGGCGTTTGTACTCGGTCTCCCAGACGCCCCGGGCGAACCCGTCCCACAGGAACACGGCGCGGACGCGCAGGTTCTTCGTGGTGAGCGACGGGCGGTGGGCGTCGGCGATGATCCGCCGCCGGTCGGCGTGCGCCAGGACGAGCGCGTCGAACTCCGGCAGGAACCGCGCGGGCGCCGGGACGTCCTCGTCCGGACGCGGCGCGTCGGGAAGGTCGAACAGCTCGCAGCCCGCGTCGTCGGCGAAGACGCGCAGCCGCGGCCGCAGCCGGTCGAACACCTCGCCGAGCGCGGCCAGCCCCGACCAGGTCTGCGCGTCGGCGGCCGAGGCGGGCCCGTAGGCCGCCAGGTAGCGCAGCATCAGCGCGTCGACGTCCGGTTCGGCGGCGGGCGCCGAGCCGAGCCACGAGTCGGCGAGCGCGAACCCGGACGCGCGGGGGAAGGTCCACCGGTCGTCCGTCGGCGCCATGACCAGCGGGACGCACATCCGGACGGCGTAGCCGAGCGCGCGTTCGTTGACGTCCGGGAACTCCTCCTGAAGGAGCGCGCGGATCTCGTTGAACGTTCTCGGCCCGTCCTGCAGCAGCGCGCGTGCCGCCTCGACCGTTTTCCCGACGTCGAGCCCCTCGGCGCGGTCGCCCAGCGCCCGCATCGCGCCGTCCAGGACCGGCTGGAACGTCGTGCGGAAGGCGGTGTAGTCCGGTGCCGTCATCAGGTGCAGCGTGGCGCGCATCGCCGTCGCCCGGACGAGCGTGCGGTCGTGCAGCGCCGCGCGGAGTTCGGCCGCGTCGAAGCCGTCCAGGCGCGTCCACAGGCCGAGGAAGGGCGGTTTGGGCTCCTGCGCCTGCATCCCGAGCAGCCGGCCCACGGCCTCGGTGACCGGTGCCCGTTCCCGCGCCAGGAGCAACTGCCGTGCCAGGGTCGCCCGGTTGAGGGCCCGGATGCCGAGGGTCTGCGTCACCGTGCCGACCCTACTGCGGGTCCTGTGGCGACGTCGTGGACCGCCGCCCGGACGCACTCCCGCAGCCACGCGTGGGCCGGATCGGCGTCGTAGCGAGCGTGCCACGCCAGGGACAGGACGAGCGGCGGCAGTTCCAGCGGGATCGGTACCCACACGAGCCCGAGGTCCTCGACCAGGGGCCGGTGGAGCCGTTCGGCGGCGAAGCCCATCAGGCCGCTTCCCCGGACGACGAGCAGTGCGGCGGCGACCGTGGGGACGGTTGCCGCCGGCCGTCGGCCGAGCCCGGCTTCGGCGAGCCGCGCGTCCATCGGCCCGGTCAGGCGGCCGCGCCGGGTGTTGACGATGTGGGCGGCCGACGCCCACTCGGCGATCGTCGGCGTCCGGCCGGCCAGCGGACGGCCCGGGCGGACGACCGAGGCGAACCGGTCCTCCAGGAGCGGTTCGACCCTGGTGTCGGGGACGGCGGCGTCGATCACCCGACCTCCAGGTCGACCTCCGCGTGGCGCAGCAGGTGGGCGTCGCGCGGGCCCTCGCCGAGGAACCGGAGCGTGACGCCGGGGGCGTCCGCCGCGATCCGGTCGAGCAGCGTCCCGGCCAGCACGCTGATGGTGCCGTCCTCGGCCTGCAGCGTGAACGTCCCGGTCAGTGCGGCCGGATGAGCCGCGTCTCTTCACCGACCCCGGAGGTCCCATGACGCCCGATGCCGCCCGTGACGCCGCGCCGCCCCGGCCCGCGTCATCGCGATCGGCGCCCCCGCCCGACCCGGACGCGCGATGACGTCGCTGATGTGCGGCTGTGTCGTGCTGGTCGTGGCCATGGTCGCCGCGATCAACCTGTCGATCCCCGCACTCTCGGCGGGATCGCTCGCCCCGTCGTCCACGGAGCTGCTGTGGATCGTCGACTCCTATGTCCTGGTGTTCGGCTGCCTGCTGATCCTCGCCGGGGCCCTCGGCGACAGGTACGGACGCAAAGGCGTCCTGCTCGCGGGGCTCGGCGTCTTCGCCGCGGGCTGCCTGCTGTCGGCCGCCGCGACCGCGGTGCCCGTCATGCTGGCGGGACGGCTGGTCGCCGGGGCGGGCCCGCGCCATCGCCGCCTGGACGGCCGCGACGGGCGTCGCGGCGCGTCGCGAACGTCGCCGGGGGAGCGGTCCTGCAGTGGCTGCCCTGGCAGGCGCCTTTTCCTGCCAGGGCGCGCCGGTCGCGGTCGTCCTGGCGGCGCTGGTCGCGCGCTCGCGCCGCGCGGTGAGCGGCCCCCGGCCGCCCTCGACGCGCCCGGTGTCGCGCTGATCACCGGCGGGCCGTTCGCGCTGCTGCTCGCCGTGATCGAGGGGCCCGTGCGCGGCTGGACGTCCGCGCCGGTGCTCGCCGGGTTCGCTGCGCCGCCGTCCTGCTTCCGCTGTTCGCGGTGTGCGCGCGCGCACGGCGCATCCGGTGCTGGACCCGCGCTTGTTCGCCATCGCGCCGGTGCGCGGCGGGGTGCTCGGGATCGCCCTGGCGTTCTTCGGGCTGTTCGCGCTGTTCTTCGTCAACGCCCAGTACCTGCAGTACGCGAAGGGCTACTCGCCGCTGCTCACCGGTGCGGCGATCGTCCCGCTCGTGGTCGGCATGGTGGTGGTGTCGCGGCGGAGCGTGGGGCTGACGGAGCGGTTCGGCGTCCGTGCGGTGGCCGCGCTCGGCCTGTTCACGATCGCGGGGCACTGGGGCTGCTGTCCTTCGCGGACGCATCGACGCCCTATCCCCTGTACGCGCTCGTCCTGACGCTCATGTCGATCGGGATGGGGTTGTGCGTGCCGCCGCTGTCGGTCCGCGTCATGGCCTCGCTGCCGCCCGCCCGCGCCGGTCTCGGCTCCGGCCTGAACAGCGCCGCACGGGAGATCGGCAGTGCGCTCGGCGTCGCCGTCCTCGGGACGGTCCTGACCGGCCGCCTCGCGGGCGGGCCGCCGTCCGGGACGGGCGGGCCGGCGCACTCGGTCGGGGAAGCTCTGGGCGCCGCGGGCGGGGACACGGCGGCGCGGGCCCGGGTGATCGAGGTGTTCACCGGCGGGCTGTCCGCCGGGTACCGGGTGGTCGCCGTCGTCGTGTGCGTTCTCGCGGTCGCGGCGGCGCTGAGTCTTCCCTGGCGCGGGGAGTAATAGGACACGGCCGTCGGCGAGGCGCGCGCCCGGCGTCTTCCGGGCGAGTGAGATAAGTCTCAGGGCGGAGCGGACGTGCCGGCGCCGGTGGCGTTCCCGCTCGTCGGGGCGCTATGCGGACGCCCCTCCGACCGGCGGGAACTCGCAACGTCGCCGACCGGGTCCGCGGCCCGGGCCGTCCGCCCGCCGCGGTGCCGCGACGATCAGGGCTCACCGTCGGTGATCGGCATTTGTGCTGGTCAAGACGTTACGGACGGCCGGAACGCGGTGCATGGGGCGGTCACGAACGAGCGGCGTGCGCGAAGGTTACGGGGAGATATACCGTAAAATGCACGTGCATCGGCTCTTGCACATGCACGCCATTGCTAGCAGGATTGCCCCGGACCCCCGCACGTGAACTCGCCGGAGATCGCGATGACCGCACACTTGAGCGACAGTGACCGACAGGCGCTGCGGCTGGCCCAGGATCTCCGCGAGGAGATGCGGGCCGCGCTTTCGCAGCTGCCGACCGACCCGTCGGTGTCCCCCTTCGTCGACCAGGGCGGGACGCCGAGCGTCCTGCTGCGGATGGACGCGGACACGGCGCGCGCGTTGATGGCCGTCCTGGCCGAGCGCCGCGCGGCGCCGGCGGGGGAGCAGCCGGCCGAACCGCGCCGGGCCGACGGCTCCCACGTGCCGCCGCCGG
>NZ_MKJY01000442.1 GCF_001942465.1 Actinomadura sp. CNU-125 | reverse complement strand
TCTTGATGACGCCCGCGACGCCCGCCGCCGCCTGCGTGTGCCCGATGTTCGACTTGATCGACCCCAGCCACAGCGGCTCGTCCCGGTCACGGCCGTAGACGGCCTGCAGCGCGCGCGCCTCGATCGGGTCGCCGAGGACGGTGCCCGTCCCGTGCGCCTCCACGGCGTCGACGTCGCCGGGGGCCAGCCGCGCCGCGGCCAGCGCCGCCCGGATGACGCCCTCCTGCGCGGCGCCGCTCGGCGCGGTGAGCCCGTTGCTGGCGCCGTCCTGGTTGACGGCCGACCCGCGGACCACCGCCAGGACGGGCAGGCCGTCGCGCACGGCGTCCGACAGCCTCGCCAGCAGCAGCACACCGGCGCCCTCCGCCCAGGCCGTCCCGTCGGCCGCCGCGGAGAACGGCTTGCAGCGCCCGTCCGGGGCCAGCCCCCGCTGGCGGCTGAACTCGACGAACATGCCGGGGTTGGACAGCACCGCCGCGCCGCCCGCCAGCGCGAGGTCGCACTCGCCGCCCCGCAGCGCCTGCCCCGCGAGGTGCAGCGCCACCATCGAGGACGAGCACGCGGTGTCGACGGTGACGGCCGGGCCCCGCAGACCCAGCGTGTAGGCGATCCGGCCGGACGCGACGCTCGGCGCCGTCCCCGTCAGCAGGTGCCCGCCCGCGGCGTCCCGCTCGTGCAGGCGCGGACCGTAGTCCGCGGCCGTCACGCCCATGAACACGCCCACCCGGCCGCCGTGCAGCGACCGCGGGTCGATCCGGGCGCGCTCGACCGCCTCCCAGGCCGTCTCCAGCAGCAACCGCTGCTGCGGGTCCATCGCGACGGCCTCGCGCGGACTGATCCCGAAGAACTCGGGATCGAACGCGGCGGCGTCCCGCAGAAACCCCCCGGCCGCGACGTACGACGTCCCGGGTGCCGCCGGTGCTTCCGGTGTTTCTGGTCCTCTTGGTGGTGCCGGCGCTACCGGCGTCCCCGATGCACCCAACGTGCCCGGCTTTCCTGGTGTGCCCGGTGTCGCCGTCGGCCCCGCCGTTGCCGGTGCCGGGGCGAGCAGCGTGGACAGGTCCCAGCCTCGGTCGGACGGGAACGGGCCTACGGCGTCCGTGCCGGACGCGATCAGGTCCCAGAACCGGTCCGGGGTGTCGGCGCCGCCCGGGAACCGGCAGCCCACGCCGACGATCGCGATCGGCTCGTCGCGCCGCGGCGCCCCGCCGTCTTCGGTGCCGTCGCCGGGGGCGTCGCCGTTCAGGTCGGCGGCGAGCCGCCGCGCCACCGCGGCGGGCGTCGGGTTCTCGTACACCAGGGTCTCCGGCAGCGGGACGCCCGTTTCCCGGGCGAGGCGCTCGCTCAGTTCGACGCCGAGCATCGAGTCGAACCCGAGGTCCTGGAACGGCAGCTCCGGGTCGATCGACGCGCGCCGTCGTGGCCCAGCACGAGCGCGGCCTGCTCCCAGGACGAGCGCGGTCAGCTCGCGCGCGCCCCTCCGCGGCGCCCGCCCCGCCGGTCCGGCCGCGGCCACCGCCGGTCCGGCCGCGGTTGCCGCGGCCGGTGCGGGGGCGTCGTCCGCGAGCCAGTGCGGGGTGCGTCTCGAACGCGTAGGTCGGCAGCGGCACCCGCGCGTCGCGTCCCGCGAACACCCGGTCCCATGCGACGGGCACGCCCACCGCGTGCGCCTGCGCGAGCGCGGTGACCAGCGTCTCCGGTTCCGGACGGCGCCGCCGCAGCAGCGGGACCACCGTCGCGCCCGAGCCGTGCGCGGTGCGGGCCAGGGAGGCGAGCACCGCGTCCGGCCCGACCTCGACGTAGGTGGCGACACCGGCGTCCCGCAGCGTCGCGAGCCCGTCGTGGAACCGCACCGTCCCGCGCAGGTGCCGGACCCAGTGGTCCGGGGACGCCAGTTCCGCGTCGGACGCGACCGCGCCCGTCACGTTCGTGACGATCGGGATCCGCGCGGGCCGGAACGCCAGCCCCGCCGCGACGGCGCGGAACTCCTCCAGGGCCGGGTCCATGTGGGACGAGTGGAAGGCGTGGCTCACGCGCAGCCGCTGCGTCGCGCGTCCCCGTTCGTCCCATTCGGCGGCGATCGCGAGGACGGTCTCCTCGTCGCCGGAGATCACCGTCGACTCCGGGCCGTTGATCGCCGCGATGGCCGCGCCGTCCCGCAGCGCGGCCTCGACGTCCGCCGCCGCCGCGCGGATCGACACCATCGCGCCCCCGGCCCGGGCGGCCTGCATCAGCCGTCCCCGCGCCGTCACCAGCGCGCACGCGTCCGGCAGCGACAGCACGCCGCTCACCTGGGCGGCGGCCAGCTCGCCCACCGAGTGCCCCAGCAGGTACGCGGGCTCGACGCCCCATCCCGCGAGCACCCGGTACAGCGCGACCTCGATCGCGAACAGCGCCGGCTGGGTCGTGTCGGTGCGCTCCAGGAGCGCCGCCTCCGGGGTGCCGGGCGCCGCGAACATCGCCGCCCGCAGCTCGCCGTCGAGATGCTCCAGCACCTCGTCGAGCGCCTCCGCGAACGCGGGCAGCGCCGCGTACAGGTCCCGGCCCATGCCCGGACGCTGCGACCCCTGGCCGGAGAACAGGAACGCCGCCGGGCCGTCCGCCGCCTTCCCCCGCACCGCGCGCGGCGACGGCCGTCCGGCGGCCAGCGCGTCGAGGCCCTCGCGC
>NZ_MKJY01000441.1 GCF_001942465.1 Actinomadura sp. CNU-125 | reverse complement strand
GGCGGCCGCGGCGGCGGCGCCACCGCGATCTCGGCGGGCGAGATCGTCGACGCCAGCGCCAGGTACCCGGCCAGCAGCACGCTCCACCAGGCCAGCGCCTCGGCGGCGGTCACGATCACGGCTCTGGTCATGGCCTCCGCATACCCGGCCGGACGGTTCCAACCATGATCGGGCGTGTCCGCCGCCCGGTCCGCCGCGGGCGGCACGGGGAGGACCGGTGGTGGCGGGCCCCGGCCGCTACGGCTGCGGGGCGCCGCCGCCGTCGGGCGGGGCGACGGCGGTCGCCTTGAAGAAGGCGTAGTGGAACGTCCCGCCGGGCTCGGCGGTGCGCCGCAGCCCCTCGATGCCGCGCTCCCACTCGTCCGGCGTGGTCAGCCCGGCGGCCAGGGCCTCCTGCCGGACCGAGCCGACCATCGCGGTGAAGGTGTCGTGGACGAACCCCTGGACGAGATCGGGCCGCGACCCGTCGACGTACACCGTCCGGGGGCGGACGGACACCCGCTCGTATCCGGCGGCGTCCAGCAGCGGGTGCAGCCGCCGCCCGATCAGCCCGTCGCCGCCCGCGGCGGCCTGCAGCTCCACCAGGTGCCCGATGGCGGCGCGGGCGGCGGCGCTGTCGGGATGGAAGAACGCCGACGCGTGGTCGCCCTCGATCACGGTGAGGGTGCCGCCGGGGCGCAGCACCCGCCGCAGCGCGGCCAGCGCCGCCATCGGGTCGGCCAGGTGCTCCAGGACGAAGCAGACGAACAGGTGGTCGAAGGAGGCGTCGGCGAACGGCAGGTCGTGCAGGTCGGCGCGCACCCAGGTCACCGGCGCGCCGGGGTGCGCGGCGGCGACGGCGGCGCGGGCCCGCGCCAGCGACTCGGCCGACACGTCCACCGCGGTCAGGTCCGCGCCGGGGCTGCCGCCGATCAGGTGGACGGTCTGGGCGCGACGCCGCAGCCGACCTCCAGCACCCGCGAGCCCGCCGGGTAGCGGGTGCCGCCGTGCAGCAGCTCGGCGAGCGCGTCGGCCTGCTCGCCGAGGCGCCGCGCCTCCCGGTCGGTGTATCCGTGAACGTACTGCGCCGCGCCGCCGGGGGAGCGGCGGCCGGTCGTCGTGGTTTCCATGAGGTCCACCGTGCCGCCACAATGGCCCGGTGAACAGGTCCAAACAAGACGCGCACCACGGGTCCATAACGGCGGCGGGAACGGCGGCGGACGGCGCCGGAGCGACCGGCGCGGACTTCCTGCAGCTCGACGCCCGCGACGCGCCCCGCGGCCGGCGCGCCGAATGGCTGGCCGGACGGCTCCGCGACGCCATCGCCGACGGCCGCCTGCCCGTCGGCGCCCGCCTCCCGGCGACCCGCACCCTGGCCGCCGACCTGCGGCTGTCGCGCGGCGTGGTCACCGAGGGGACCGGCGGCTCGTCGACGACGGCCACATCGCCGGACGCGGCCGGCGCCCGCACCGTCGTCGTCACCGCGCCCCTCACCGCCCCGCCCGCCGCGACGCCCACCGCCCCGCACTCCACCGGAACGGCGGGGGAGCGGGCCCGCACCACCGGCCCCTTCCGCGGCGACCCCGACCGCACCGTGTCGATGCCCTGCGCGACGCGCGCGCCCGCATCGACCTGTCACCCGGCCTGCCCGACCTGACCGCCTTCCCCCGCACCGCATGGCTGCGCGCCGAACGCACCGTCCTGACGACACTGCCCGCCTCCGGCCTCGGCTACGGCGACCCCCGCGGCGCCCCCGCACTGCGCGCGGCCGTCGCCGCCTGGCTCGCCCGCAACCGCGGCGTGCGCGCCGACCCCGCCGACATCATCATCACCAACGGCACCGCACAGGCCCTCGGCCTGCTGGCCCGCGTCCTGCGCGACGCCGGCACCGGCACCGTCGCGATCGAGGACCCGGGCTCGCTCGGCACCCGCCAGCACCTGCACTACTGGGACATCGCCACCCCGCCGGGGTCGACGCCGACGCGTCCGCGTCGACCTGCTGCACGCGTCCGGCGCCCCCGCCGTCCTGCTCACCCCCGCCCACCAGTTCCCCACCGGCGCCGTCCTGTCCGGGCCCCGCCGCCGCGCCCTCATGGACTGGGCCCGCGACGGCGGCCTGATCATCGAGGA
The DNA here is from genome assembly GCF_001942465.1 of Actinomadura sp. CNU-125. Taxonomy (GTDB): domain Bacteria; phylum Actinomycetota; class Actinomycetes; order Streptosporangiales; family Streptosporangiaceae; genus Spirillospora. The sequence goes on along the minus strand of NZ_MKJY01000441.1, from coordinate 559 downwards.
CGACTACGACGCCGAGCACCGCCACGACCGCCCGCCCGTCCCGGCCCTGCGCTCCATGCTGGCCGACCGCGTCTGCTACGCCGGGAGCGTGTCCAAACTCCTGGCACCCGCCCTGCGCACCGGCTGGCTGCTGCCCCCGCCCGAACTCCGCGACGCCGTCATCGACGCCAGACGCTGCTCCGACCTCGGCGGCGCCGCACTGCCGCAGCTCGTCCTCGCCCGGCTGATGGACACCGGCGAACTCGAACGGCAGCTGCGCTACCTGCGCCGCCGGCACCGCGCACGCCGCGACGCGATGATCCGCGCGATCGCCGAGCGGCTGCCCGCCGCGACCGTCCACGCGCCGCCGCCGGGCTCCACCTCACCCTCACCCTCGGCACCCCGTCCCTCGAACCCGGCGCGCGGACGGCGCCGCCGTCGACCGCGCCGTGGCCGCCGCCGCACTGGAGCGGGGCGCAAGCTCCACCCGCTGTCCTGGCACTGCCAGCGCCCGCCGGCGGCGTCCGGCGTGACCGTCGCGGGACGGCCGTTGACCTTGTTGTACGCCGTCATGATGCCG
>NZ_MKJY01000440.1 GCF_001942465.1 Actinomadura sp. CNU-125 | reverse complement strand
GACATTCCGACACCGATCACCGCGAAGTGCATCACAGCGGCGGTGTCCTCTCGACCGGACGGGCGCGACCGGCCGGGTGTTCTCCGGGCAGGGTGCCCAGCGGCCGGGCATGGGCCGCGGACCGTACGAGGCGTTCCCGGTGTTCGCCGCAGCGCTCGACGAGGTGTGCGCCGCGCTCGACCGGCACCTCGACCGTCCCGTCCGGGAGGTGATGTTCGACGACGCCGGGGCACTGGACGACACGGCGTACACGCAGCCCGCGTTGTTCGCCTACCAGACGGCCCTCTACCGGCTGCTCGCGTCGCACGGTCTGGCACCGCAGGTCCTCATCGGCCACTCGATCGGGGAGATCTCGGCGGCGCACGCGGCCGGGGTGCTGACGCTGGACGACGCCGCCGCGCTCGTCGCCGCGCGCGCCCGGCTGATGGGCTCCGCCCGGCCCGGCGGCGCCATGGTCGCGGTGCAGGCGACGGAGGCGGAGATCGGGCCGCTGCTGACCGGCGGGGTCGCCGTCGCCGCCGTCAACGGCCCGGCCTCGGTCGTGGTGTCCGGCGACGAGGACGCCGTGCTCGAACTCGCCGAAGAGCTGCGGCGGCGCGGCCGTCCGGCCCGGCGGCTGCGGGTGTCGCACGCCTTCCACTCCCCGCACATGGACGCCGTCCTGGAGGAGTTCCGGGAGGTCGCGGCGGGCCTGTCCTACGCGGTGCCGGTCCTGCCGGTCGTCTCCACCCGCACGGGCCGCGTCGCCGACGGCGACGACCTGACGACCGCGGACCACTGGGTGCGGCACCTGCGCGACACCGTCCGGTTCCGCGACGGGGTGCGGGCGCTCGCGGAGCTGGGCGTCACCCGCTACCTCGAACTGGGTCCGGCGCCGACGCTCCTCGCGGCCGTGCGCGAATCGCTCTCCGACGGCGCGGACGGCGAGGCGGTGCTGGTCCACGTGCCCGGCGAGCCGTCCGGGTACGTGGGCGCGCTGGCCGACGCCCACGTCGGCGGCGCCGCGGTCGACTGGACGACGCTGACCGCGGGCGAGCACGTCGGCGACGTCCCCACCTACCCGTTCCGGCGGTCCCGCTACTGGGCGGCGGGGAGCCGCGCCGCCGACCCGGGCTCGCTCGGCATGACCGGCAGCGACCACCCGTTCCTCGGCGCTTCGGTGCGGCTCGCGGAGGGCGAGACGATCGTCTTCGCGGGCCGGCTGGACCTGGACGCCCACCCCTGGCTCGCCGACCACGCCGTCGCCGGGACGACGGTGCTGCCGGGCGCGGCCGTCGTGGAGCTGGCCGCGCACGCGGGCGCGCAGGCGGGCTGCGGCCACGTGGCGGAACTGACGCTGGAGAACCCGCTCCCGCTGCCGTCCGCGGGCGCCGTCCCGCTCCAGCTCGCCCTCGGCGCGCCCGACGGGGACGGGCGCCGCGCCGTGACCGTCCACTCGCGCGCGGACGGGGACGAGGAGGAGTGGATCCGCCACGCGTCCGGGCTCGTCGCGGAGCGCCTCGGAGGCCGAGGCCGACGGGACGGACGCCGACCGGGTGGCCGCCGGAGGGCGCGGAGCCCGTCGACGACCCGTACGGGGAACTCGCCGCCGCCGGGTACGACTACGGCCCCGCGTTCCAGGGGGTCCGGGCCGCGTGGCGGGACGGACGCGTCGCCTACGCGGACGTCCGGCTGGACCCGGACGAGAACGACGGCGCCGCCGCCCGGTTCGGGATGCACCCGGCGCTGCTGGACGCCGCCCTGCACGTCGCGGCCCTCCCCGACGGGACCGGCGGCCCGCCCCGGCTGCCGTTCGCCTGGACGGGCGTGACGCTGCGGGCCACGGGGGCCGCCGAGCTGCGGGTGCGCGCGGAGGTGGACGGCGACACCGCCGCCATCACCGCGACCGACCCGTCCGGCGCCCGCGTGCTGGAGATCGAGCGTCTCGTGCTGCGCCGGTCCGCCTCCCCCGCCGCCGGACGCACCGCCCCGCTCCTCGCCGTCGAGTGGACCGAAGCCACCGGCTCCCCCAGCGCCCCGGACGACGCCGAAGACTGGACCGAACTGGCCGTCCACGACCTCGCCCCTGCCGCCGACTCTGCCGAGGACGGTGCCCCAGACCTACGCGACGCCCGGGACGACCAAAGTGCCCGGAACGGGCACACCGGACGGGACGGCGGGGCGGGGCGCGACGTGGCGGTGCGGGCCCGGGGGGTGGCCGAGCGGGTGCTCGGTGCCGTGCAGGAGTGGCTGGCCGAGCACGAGGGGGACACGTCCCGGCTGGTCGTCACCACGCGCGGCGCCGTCGCGGCGCGGCCCGGCGCGGACGTTCCGGGGCTCGCGGAGTCGCCCGTGTGGGGGCTGGTGCAGTCGGCGCAGGCCGAGCATCCCGGACGGCTGGTCCTGCTGGACGTCGACGACGCGGAGGAGTCGCGGCGGGCGATCCCGGCGGCGCTGGCCACCGGCGAGCCGCGCCTCGCGCTGCGCGACGGGACCGTCCTGGTCCCGCGGCTCGCCCGCGCGACGTCCCGCCGACCCCGCCGACCCCGCCGACCGGGCCGGGGCCGGTCTCGACCCGGACGGGACGGTGCTGGTCACCGGCGGGACCGGGACGCTCGGCCGGCTGACGGCCGCCACCTGGTGGCGGCGCACGGCGCGCGGCACCTGCTGCTCGCGGGCCGCCGCGGCGCGGAGGCGC
>NZ_MKJY01000439.1 GCF_001942465.1 Actinomadura sp. CNU-125 | reverse complement strand
GAGGCGACGCGCCACCGCGGCTCGACGCCCGTCCGATCGCCGCGCCCGTCGACGCGGGCCCCCGGACGCGCAGCACACCGTCCCCCCGCACACCGTGCCGCCGCACACGATCCCCCCGACCGTGCCGCCGACCCTGCCGTCCGCCGGGGGCGGGAGCACCGCGGAGACCGGCGCGCACCGGACTGCCCGAGCTGCCGCCGCTCGCCCCGGTCGAATACGTGCCGCCGCCGGTGGCGCCGCCGTTCCCCGAGGAGGCGCCGCGGCGGCGCGGGCGGACGCTCGCGCTGGTCGCGGCGGCCGTGGCCGTCGCGGCGCTGTCGGGGGTCGGGGTGCGGCAGTGGCAGGCGTCGCTGCCACCGGACGATCCGCTGCTCGTGGCGGTCGGGCTGGACGAGGGTTGCGCCGACGCGGTCGGCCTGTACGAGCCCGGCTCGGCGGATCCGCGCGAGCTCGTCTCCGAGGTGTGGTGCGTCCAGAACCCGCAGTGGTCCCCCGACCACTCCCGGGTCGTGTTCACCCGCACCGACTCCGAGGCGCACTCGGCGTGGGTGATGAACCACGACGGCACCGGCCTGCGGAAGGTCGTCGACATGGCGGGCGCCGCGGCGGCTTGGACCACGGACGGCACCGGGGTGTCCTACGTCGGCGAGCGGGACGGCCGCGAGGGGATCTTCACCGTCGCGGTCGCGACCGGCGAGATCGAGCCGGTCGCGACGGTGCAGGAAGGCGACGCCCGGTTCCACGAACCGGCGTGGTCGGCGAAGGGGCTGCTGGCGTTCTCCTACCGGGAGGAGAAGGGTCCGCCGCGCATCAACGTCGTCGACCCGCGGCAGCCGAAGCGGTGGCGGGCCGTGACGCCCGAGGGCGTCGACGCCCGCGCGCCCTCCTGGTCGCCGGACGGCGCCACGATCGCGTACACGGCGCTGGAGCCGGGCCTCAAGGACGGCGCGGAGGAACGCGACATCTGGCTCATCAGCGCGCAGGGTTCACCGAACCGCCGCGAGCTGGAGGTGTCGGGCGACGCGACGCATCCCACCTGGTCGCCCGACGGGCGGTGGATCTCCTACGTGTGCGACGGCGAGGACGTCCGGGCGGCCCGGACGAACGGCGACGACGACCGCTCGATCACCCCCGAGGGCGACGCGGGGACGATCACCATGCCCGACTGGTCCTGACCCGGCGGTTCCCCTCAGGAGGTGAGGGCGTCGAGCCGTTCCAGGATGACGCCCTCGCGCAGCGCCCACGGGCACACTTCGAGTTCGGTGAGGCCGAACAGGTCCATGGCGGCGTCGGCGACGATCGCGCCCGGCGAGCTGCTCGGCGCGCCGCTCGGACACGCCGGGCAGGCCGGCGCGCTCGTCCGCGGGCATCTTCGCCAGCTTGTCGGCCCACTCGGTGAGCTCGGCGCCGCTGAGCACCCGCCGCTGGAACGGTCCTTCGGAGGTCGGCGCGGCGCCGCCGATGCGGGCGAGCTGCTTGAACGTCTTGGACGTCGCGACCGCGTGGTCGGGCGGCCCGTAGCGGGTGACGTCGCCGATGTGCCGGGCGATCTCCGCGCGGACGTGCCGGCGCAGCTTGCGGACCTCGTCGGCGGGCGGCGGGTCGCCGGTCAGCCAGTCGCGGGTGAGGCGGCCCGCGCCGAGCGGCAGCGAGAACGCGGCGTCGGGTTCCTCGTCGATGCCGACGGCGATCTCCAGGGAGCCGCCGCCGATGTCGACGACCAGGAGCCGTCCGGACGACCAGCCGAACCAGCGGCGGACCGCGAGGAAGGTCAGGCGCGCCTCGTCCGCGCCCGACAGCGCCTCGATGCCCACCTGCTTCTCGTCCCGGATGCGGGCGAGGACCTCCTCGCCGTTGGCGGCGTCGCGGACCGCGGAGGTGGCGAACGCGACGAGGTCCTCGACGCCCTTGTCCTCGGCGATCTGGAGGGCCTCGTCGACGAACTCGCGCAGCAGCTTCTCGCCCTGCTTGGACAGCCGGTCGCCGTCCTCCAGGTGCGCGGCGAGCCGCAGGTCCGCCTTGTGGGAGAACGCCGGGATCGGGCGCGCGCCCCGATGCGCGTCCACCACGAGCAGGTGGACGGTGTTCGAGCCCACGTCCAGCACGCCGAGTCTCATGCTCCCGAAAATATCGGACGGCCGTCCGCAATGGAGCGCCGGACCGCGTGCGAACGGGGATGGATCACCCTTACCGGTAGGCTGGCGATCGTGGCGGAACGGGAATGGCGGGTGCCCCCGGCGCAGGTCGCGGTCAAGTGGGCGGCCGCCCTGGCCGTCGCGGCACTGGCCGCCCTCTCCGCCGGCGATCGGCAGTTCCTGCTGCTCGCGGGCGCGGCGGCGCTCGGGCTGGCCGCGCTGGCGCTGCGCGACGTGCTCGCCCCGGTGCGGGTCGCGGCGACGCGGACGCGTCACCGGTGACGGCCGGGTACGCGGGGCGGCGGCGGATCCCGTGGGACGAGGTCGCGGCCGTCCGGGTGGACGAGCGGCGGCGGCTGCTCCTGCACACGCGGCTGCTGGAGATCGAGACGTCCGACGACCTGCACCTGTTCAGCCGCTTCGACCTCGGCGCGAGGTCGACGACGTCGCCGCCGCCGCGCCGAGCTGCGTTACGGCAGTTCGGCCGGGGTCGGGTAGGACGGCTGCGCGCCGGGCTTGCGGACGGTCGGCGGCGGCCGCGCGGGCGGCGGTAGG
>NZ_MKJY01000438.1 GCF_001942465.1 Actinomadura sp. CNU-125 | reverse complement strand
CAGGCCCGCGGCGCGCCCCGCCAGCGCGACCCCCGCGAGCGCCCAGCCGGTGCCGTACTCGGCGTGCCGGGTGGAGTCCGCGCCTTCGGCCAGGGACAGGAACAGCGTGCCGATGGTCGCGACGCCGAGCACGTTCGCGAGCTGCATCATCGTCAGCAGCAGCCCGCTGGCGTCGGCGGCGTCCGCGGCCGAGACGTGCTCCAGCGCCGCCGTCATGATGATCGACATCACCCCGAGGCCGAGCCCGATCACCGCGGTCAGCGCCTCGTAGGCGACGCCGCCGCCAGCGAGCGGCCCCACCCACAGGTAGCCGGCCGCCGCGACCGCGAACCCGGCCGGGATCAGCCGCCGGTGCCAGCGCGCCGGGGTCCGCTGCCAGGTCAGCCCGACCAGCCCGAACGTGATCACGCACGGCACGAACGCGAGCCCCGACTCCAGCGGCGACATCCCCAGGTCGCCCTGCAGGTGCAGGGTCGTCGTGAACAGGAACGTGCCCCAGCTGCCCGGCCCGGCCAGGATCGCGACGCAGGCGGGCAGCATCCGCGGTGCCCGGAGCGCCCCCGCCGAGAGCAGCGGACGCCCGCCGCGCGCCGTCACCCGCCGCTCCACGGCGACGAACGCGGCGAGGAACCCGGCGCCCGCCGCCAGCGAGACCCAGCCCCACGCGGGCCACCCCAGCTCGTGCCCGAGGATCAGCGGGACGACGAACAGCAGCACCGCCGGGGTCAGCGTCAGCAGGCCCGGAACGTCCAGCGACACCCGGTCGGGGCGTCCGTCCGGCGCCAGCAGGCGCGGCCCCGCCGCCAGCAGGAACACCCCGATCGGCACGTTCACCAGGAAGACCGCGCGCCAGCCCGCGCCGAACAGGTCCGCGCTCACCAGCACGCCGCCCGCCACCTGGCCGACGACGACGCCGCCCGCGATGATCACCGTGTAGAGGCCGAGCGCGCGGGCCCGCGCCGCGCCCGCGAAGTCGCGCTGGATCATCGACATCACCTGCGGCGTCAGCAGGGCGGCGCCCGCGCCCTGCAGGAACCTGAACAGCACGAGCGTCCAGACGGACGGCGCCAGCCCGCAGGCCAGCGACGCCGCCGTGAACACCACCAGCCCCAGGTGGAACATCCGGCGGTGGCCCGCGACGCCGCCCAGCCTCGCCCCCGTGATCAGCAGGACCGCGTAGGAGATCGCGTATCCCGCCACCACCAGTTGCAGTCCCGCCCCGGACGCCCCCAGGTCGTCGCGCAGGGACGGCAGCGCCACGTTGACGACGTTCACGTCGAGCACGGCCATGAACTGGCCGAGCAGTATCAGGGCGAGCGCGCGCCGCCGGGTCCCGTCCGCGACCCCTCGCCGGGAATGCTCCCGCGCAGATCGGTTGTCTGTGTCATGGAGATCAGCTTGGCGAGCGGACGATACCCGTAACGAGAGCCCTTCGATACCGGTACCGAGGGCACCCGGATGAGAGGCCCGGCGCGATGCAGACTGGAGCGGTGACGATGACGGAAACGCACGCGGAAACGCACGCGGAAACGCACGCGGGGGCGGACGGGCGCGCGGGCGCGCGGACCGGGCCGCGCCGCCGGACGGAGCTGGCCTCGTTCCTGCGCAGCCGCCGCGAGCGCATCAAGCCCGCGGACGTCGGGATGCCGCCGGGGCCGCGCCGCCGAACTGCCCGGGCTGCGCCGCGAGGAGGTCGCGCAGCTCGCCGGGGTCGGCGTCACCTGGTACACGTGGCTGGAGCAGGGCCGCCCGATCAACGTCAGCCCGCAGGTCCTCGACGCGGTCGCCCGGACCCTGCGGCTGGACGGCGCCGAACGCGAGCACCTGTACCGGCTCGCCGATGTGCCCGACCCGGTGGCGCCCGACGACGCGGAGGCGCTGCCCTGCACCGTCCAGCCCATCCTGGACGGCCTGGACCCGATGCCCGCCGCCGTCACGAACGCGCGTTCCGACATCATCGCGTGGAACCGCGCCTACGCGGCGATCTTCCCGCAGATCCCGGCGGCCGACCCGTGCGAGCGGAACTCGCTGTGGATGACGTTCACCTTGCCGCCCTGCTGCAACCCCGTGCTGAACTTCGAGGAGGAGGCGCCGCTGTACGTGGCGGTGTTCCGGTACCGGTACAGCCGGCACATGGACGAGCCGGGCTGGAAGAACATCGTCCGCCGGTTGACGGCGGCCAGTCCCGAGTTCGCGCGGCTGTGGACGTCCCACGACGTCGCGCTGCCGGGGGCGCGGGTGAAGGCGTTCCGGCATCCGGCCGTGGGCGAGATCCGCACGCGGACCACCAACCTGGACGTCACGGCCGCGCCGGGCAGCCGGATGGTCGTGTACACCCCGCTCGGCGCGGTGGACCGCGACCGGATCGCCCGGCTGATCGACGATCCGGCGGCGGCCGCCCTGGCGGTCCACCGCCACTGATCGCCGGGGGAGGGACCGCCGGACGGGCCGTCGGCCGGGGCCGGTGACCGGGGCGACCGCCGCGCGCGTCAGTGGCGGGCGCGGAACGCGATGAACGACCAGGTCGATCGCGGCGACGACCGCGACGGCCGCGCACAGCCCCGCCGCCGTCCAGGCCCCGCCGTCGCCGTCCGTACCGCCGCCGCCCCCGGCGGCGAGCACCGCGAAGACGATCGCGGCGGCGCCGCGACGAGCAGCGCGATCGCCGACAGCACCGCCCGGAGCCGCAGCGGGCTGCGGGCGGTGAGCGGCTCG
>NZ_MKJY01000437.1 GCF_001942465.1 Actinomadura sp. CNU-125 | reverse complement strand
GCCGCGACGACCTCGGCGCGCCGCAGGCCCCGCAGCGCGCACGGCCGGCCGTCCGGCGCGGGGACGCCTCCGGCGCCTGGGCCTCCACCAGGACCGAGACGAGCAGCCCGTCATAGTTCGTGACGAGCCGTGCCGCCTGCCCGTGGCGGGCGCGCAGCGTCAGGCACAGGCCGCACAGGTGCGCCATCCAGTCCTCGAACAGGGAACCGCACAGCACGTGCCTGCACGGCCGAACCACACCGAACACCGATGAACCTCCTGAAACCGGGAACGTGCATGTCCGACGTCCCGATCTCCGGAACGGTTCAGTTCGGCTCTGACCGGTTCCGGCTACACCCCGGCACAGGTCAGGGCGCGGCGGTAGGCGGCCATCCGGGGCTCGTCGGCCGGGCCGGTCTCGGCCAGCACCTCCGCGAGGTCGAACCACGCCTGCGCGGCCTCCCGGGACGCCTCCATCTCCTCCAGGCAGGTGGCGGCGCGGGTGAGCGCCTCGGTCGCCCGCTCGCGCCGGCCGAGCCGCAGGCACGCCTCGCCGAGGTCGGTCAGCGCCCCGGCGGCCGCGCGGCGCGGCGCGTCCCCGAGCAGGTCCAGGGCGTCCTCGGCGAGCCGCACCGCCTCCGCCGGACGGCCGAGCGCGATCTCGGCGCGGGCGAGTTCGGTCAGGCACCAGGCGACGTCGATCTCCCCGGCGCGCCGACGCCGGCGCGCGGACGCGCACCAGCAGGTCGCGGGCGCGGGCCGCCTGGTCGGGACGGGCGCGCAGCAGCAGGCCCGCGTAGCCGACGCGGAGCCGGTCGAGGTCGCGCGGGTCCTCGCCGTCCCCGGCCAGCATCAGCGCCCGCTCGGCGAGCTCCACGCCCTCCTCGTAGGCGCCGCGGATCTCGGCGACGTGGGCGGCCTCGCCGTAGGCGAGCATCCGGGCGCGCGGGCTGCCGATCCGCTCGGCGCGCTCGACGAGCTGCTCGGCGAGCTGCCGGGCCCGGACGAGGTCGCCGCGTTCGACGAACGCGGCGAGCAGCGCCGCGCCGAGGTGCACGGCGGCGTCGGTGGCGTCGGCGCCGATCGCCCCCGCACCTGCCGCAGCGCGTCCTCGGCGGCCTGCACGGCCGCGGCCGGCGTCGCCGCGCTGGCGCAGGCAGCGGCTCAGCGCGACGTGCACGCGGGCCCAGTGGTCGAGGTCGTCCTCGGCGGAGACCTCGGCGGCGAGGGCGGTGAGCCCGGCGATCGCGTCCTCCAGCGCGCCGGACGCCTCCAGCGCCAGCGCGTGCCCCCACCGGGCCTGCTGCAGCATCTCCGGCAGCGCGACGGCGTCGGCGTTGGCCAGCACCTCGGCGAACCGGGCGCGGGCCTCGTCGGCGGCGCCGTTGCGCAGCGCGATCTCGGCGTAGTCGAGGGTGACGCGCAGTTCGTCCACGACGTCCTCGCTGACGCCGCTGACCAGGTACGTCGCCGAGCAGTTCAGCTTCACGGCCAGCAGTTCGACCACGCTCGGCGCGGGGACCCGCTTGTCGCTCTCGATCAACGAGATATAGCTGTCGGACAGTTCGGGGAACGCCAGCTGCGCCTGGCTGATGCCCTGCCGGATGCGCAGGGCGCGGATGCGCTGTCCGAGTGTCTCGCGATCCATCGTGTGACCACCGCCTACAGGGTTCTCGCCTGCTGCGTCGCGCGCAGGGCGAGGAAGAAGTCGACTCGATCTTCCAGTGTGCCGAGGTCCCGGCCGGTCAGGTCCTCGATTCGCCGGATTCGGTACCGAAGCGTGTTCACATGGACGTGCAGCAGCGTCGCGGTCCGGCTCCACGAGCCCGAGCAGCCGAGGAAGACCTCGAGGGTGTGCAGCAGTTCGGCGCGCCGGGCGCTGTCGTACTCCTCCAGCGGACCGAGCATCCGGTCGCGGAACGACCAGCGCGTCCGTTCGGAGACCTCCGCCAGCAGCAGCGCGTAGGTGTCGGGGTTCACCGTGCCCGTCAAGTCTGGCATTCGCACCAGGGCAGGCTATAGCGCAGCAATCCCGTCACGCAGCGCAGTCCCGCTCCCCTTCGGCGGAACTTCCCGGCGATCTTCGCGGCAAGGCCCCTCCGCATCGGTGGTGCCGCCGCCCGGTCCGGCTCCGGCGGCGGCTACCCTGTGCTCGCACTTTTCCGAGATGACGCCACTGGAGGCGGAGCCCGCGCCATGTCCGAATCCCACACCTCGAAGGCCGACGAATCACCGCCCAAGGGCGGGCGCGGGCCGCTGGATCGGTTCTTCGACCTGACCGCCCGCGGGACGAGCGTGCCGCGTGAGCTGCGCGGCGGCGTCACCACGTTCTTCGCGATGGCCTACATCATCCTGCTGAACCCGATCATCCTCGGCGGGGCGAAGGACGTCACGGGCGCGACGCTGTCGATCCCGCAGCTGACCACGATGACCGCGCTGTCGGCGGCCGTCACGACCGTCCTGATGGGCCTGGTCGGCAACGCGCCGCTCGCGCTCGCCGCGGGCCTGGGCATCAACGCGGTCGTGGCGTTCCAGGCCGCGCCGGTGATGACCTGGGAGCAGGCGATGGGCCTGGTGGTCATCGAGGGCGTGATCATCGTGATCCTGGCGCTCACCGGGATCCGCGAGCGGATCATGAACGCGATCCCGCTGGCGCTCAAGCACGCGATCGCGGTCGGCATCGGCGCGTTCATCGCGCTCGTCGGCCTGTACGACGCGCACTTCATCAGCTCCAGCGAGACGAGCCCGCCGCTGGC
>NZ_MKJY01000436.1 GCF_001942465.1 Actinomadura sp. CNU-125 | reverse complement strand
GGCGTGAACTTCGGCGTCTCCACCTTCGGCTTCACCGGCTGCTGCGGCGGACGATCCGGCATCGGCGGTTCCCGCTTGATGACCCGCCCCGTCTCGTCCCACTCGGGAGCAGGCCCCGGCTTGGGGGTTCCGAGCGGCAGACGGCCCGGGACGGGCGCGGGCAGGGTACGCACCGGCCCGCCGGTCGCGGGTACAGGCACGGGCCGCGGCGCGATCGGCGAACCTCCTGGACGCCCCGTCCCGTTCCCGGGCCGGGACGACGCCGGGTTCCCGCCGCCCGGACGGGTGTCCGACGGACGTCCGGTCCCGGGTCGGCCACCGGACGGACGCGACTGTCCGGCCGGAGCAGGCGTCCGGGGACGCTCCAGCACCCGTCCGGGCAGGTCAGGACCGGACGTACGACCCGGCACGGTCGGCCCCGGACGAACCGCCGGGAACGCCGGAGGAACACGGAACGGGTCGTCCTCGGGATCGTCGGACGGCTCGTCGCCCGGCCCCTCGGGCGTCCCGGGGGTCTCCGGCGGCTCGGGATCGCCGGGCAGAACCGGCGCGACGGGCTGCTCGGGATCACCCGGCAGGCCCGGGCCCTCGGGAGTCCTCGGCGTCTCGGGCACTTGGGGGTCACCAGGCGTGACCGGACCCTCGGGAGTCCTCGGAGTCGCCGGTGGCGCGGGGTCACCGGGCAGGTTCGGCGCCTCGGGCTGCTCGGGCGCGCCCGGCTGATCCGGCGCCCCCGGACCGTCCGGCCGGCCGGGTCCCTCGGGCGTCACCGGCGCCCCGGGGAACGGCCCCGGACCCGGACTCGGCCCCACCGGCTCAGGCGAGGGAACCACCTCCGGCGACGGAACCGGGAACGGGTGACCCGGCGCGGCGGGACCCCCCGGAGCATCCGGCTCCGCGGGCGGATTCACCGGATCCTCACGCCCAGGAACCTCGGGCCGGGGGAGATCGCGCTGCGGAACCTCAGGGCCGGGGAACACCCGGGGCCACGGGTTCTCGGGCAGGGGATCGTCGCGGCGACGATCGTCGCGCCCGGGAATCTCACGCTGGGGAACCCCAGGCTGGGGGGCTACCGGAGGGTTCAGCGGGTTCGGCAGCGCAATCGGCTGCACGTCCCCGGACCGGGACGGCGCACCCTGGCCGCCCTGGTTCCCCTGCCCCTCGGCACCGGCTTCGCCGCCTCCCCCTTCCGTGCCGGCCTGGCCGGACGGCGGTTCGGTGCTTTCGGACGTCTCCGAGGGCGGGGTCCGGTCGCCCTCGCCCGGCTCCCACCCGGCGCCGCGCGCCCAGGGCTCGTGGTCGAGCTGATCGGCGGCCACCAGTACGTTCGACCGGGCCTCCTGCGCCATGCGCAGGTTGTTGTCGATGCGATGGCGGGTGACCGGGTTGCGGGTGTCGGCGAGTGCGGCGCGGAGCTGTTCGATCCGCTCCTGCGACGACTGCAGACCCGCGCGGACCCCCTTCACATGCTCCCGGCGCTCCTTGAGGAGGTTCTTGTTGGCCTGCTCCAGGCGCCGGAAGGCGCGCTGGGTTCCCCAGCCCCGGTCACGTGCGCGCTCGACGACCCGCGCGGCGCGTTCCGCCCGAAGTTCGGCCCTGGGCAGCACCTGGGCGCGACGCTCACGCAGATACGCGTCGGCGAACTCCCCGACCGGCTGGAGGAAGCGCCCGACCGGCCATCCGTACGGCTCGAACGCCTCAAGGCCGCCCTCGAACACCGCCGCGCCCGTGTAGACGTTCCGCTGGACCAGGGGGTCGATGGTCTCCCCCGCGACGGCGGTCGGCCCCCACAGCATCCGCATGGTGCGCGGACTCGACATGATCCAGGGGCCGGGTGTGAACGGCCCGCGCTTGAGCTGCTCGTAGCGCTCGCGCCACGAGCCGGGGGCGGGCTGGTCGGAGGACGCGCGGTCGTCCTCGCCGCCGTCCCGTCCGGCCGGGTGATCGGAGGACGGGCGTCCGTCCTCGGGACGGTTCCCCGGGGCGTCCTCGGGACGCGCGGCGGGAGCCGAGGGCTCCGACGGGACCGACGGCTCGGGGACGTTCGGGACCGCTCCCGAGCCGGGCTCGGCCGGGGACTCCTCGGGACGCTCCGGCCCGTCCGGCTCGCCCGCCGGAGTCACGGGCCGGTCCGGGGTGCTCCGCCGGGGCTGCTCGGCCGCGGGCGGTTGCGGCCGGAAGTCCTGCCGGAGCCGCTCGATCCGCTCCCGCAGCTGCCGCTGCTGCTGCTCAAGGCGGTCGGTGAAGGGGTTCGTGGACCCGCCGGGGGACGGGTCGTCGGGCGACGCGGCGCTCGCGAACGGTGGCGGTTCGGGGCCCGCCGCCGCGTGCGCGGCGTCCGCCGCCAGCACGTCGTAGGCCAGAGCACCGAGGACGGCGAGGAAGAACCCGCCGACCAGGGTGAGGCCCACTCGTATCGGATTGATCATGACGTCCAGGCCATCTGTCCGGATGGGTGTCCGGCAACCCCTCCGAGCGTTCCGGACACCCTCCGGACATGTCCCGTACACCCTTCGGACGTGTCCAGGCCGCACACGCACGAGGCCCGCACCAGGTCGGTGCGGGCCTCGGCTCGGCGGAGGGTCAGGCCTTGATGGACGGGTCGTCGTGCTTGTTCATCGAATGTGCGGGATCGGAATCCGCGTTCCCCGGTGAGCTGGGGGGCGCGGGTGCCGGTGCGGGGCCGCCGCCCTGCGGCGGCGCTCCGCCGGAGCCGCCCCCGTCGATGGTGTTGGACGACCCGCCCGA
>NZ_MKJY01000435.1 GCF_001942465.1 Actinomadura sp. CNU-125 | reverse complement strand
TGTCGTGCCGTCCCCGCTGCCTGCCGCGGCCGTTCAGCACGGCGGCGCTCAGGCCCGCCAGCAGCATCCCGGACGCGGTCCCGACGGCGATGTTCAGCGGCGGGTTCGGCGACGTCGGGGTGTCCGGCGGCTGGGCGAGGCCCATCAGCGCGACGCGCACGCCGGTGTCCGCGCTGTGCGAGCCGCCGTACCGGACGAGCGCGTCCGCGGCGGCGTTCGCGAACGCGGCGGCGTCCGGCGCGGACGGGGCGCGGCCGGTCAGCTTGACCAGCGGCGCGTCGGGGGAGGTGGACGCCTGCACGTGCTCGCGCAGCTCGCCGGGCGGGGCGTCCGGCAGCGGACGGCGGGACCAGGCGAGGGTCTCCGGGAGCGGGGCGAGCCGCCCGTACGCCTGCGCGAAACCGACCGCGTCGATCCCCGCGCGCTCCTTGTCGTCGACGACCAGGACGAACGCGGTCGCGGTGTAGCTCGGCGGGGTGAACAGCGCGTAGGCGCCGCCGCCGATCAGGCCGACCAGGCCGAACACGATGGGGACCGCGTACCGGCGCAGCAGCGCGGCGGTGCGGCGCCGGGCGCCCCGGACGAGCGTCCGGCGGCCGGACGGCTGAACGGCATCACGTTTCGACATGGCATGCCCCATTTCAGGTCGTTATGACTTCCCGGGTGGACGGCGTCCGGTCGGCGCCGCCGGGTCCGCCCGGTCCGCCCGCGTACAGCCGGGCGAGCCGGTCCGCCTGCTCCGCGACCGCGCTGGCGGGCGACGGCGGGGGGCACCGCCGCGCGTCGCGACCGCGCATCGGACGCGAGGAGGTGCGCGAGGCGCGCGCTCCAGGCGTCCGCGTCACCGGGGGCGTCCGCGGCGGGGGGCAGCCGCCGCGCGCCGGGGGCCTCGCCGGGAGGCAGGTCGTCCAGCGCCGGGCAGGTCGTGTAGAGGGCGGGGAGCCCGGCGGCGAGGGCTTCGAGGACGCCGAGGCCGAAGGTCTCCTGGACGGACGGGGCCGCGAAGACGTCCATCGCCGCGAGTGCGCCCGCGACATCGGACGTCCCGCCCGCGAGGACCACCCGGTCCGCGACACCGCGGGCCGCCGCGAGGCGTGCGAGTTCGCCGCGCTGCGGGCCGTCGCCGACGACGAGCAGCCGGGCGGCGTCGAGGGCGGGACGCGCGAGGGCCTCGATGAGCAGGTCGAACCGCTTGGTGGGGACGAGCCGCCCGACCGCGCCCACGACGGGTTCGTCCGGTGCGATGCCCAGGGCGGCGCGGGTCGCGGCCCGGCGGGCGGGGTCGAACGCGAACGCGGGGGCGTCGACGGCGTTGGGCACGACCGCGACCCGTCCCGGTGCGACGCCCCACGCCTGCAGGCGCCGTGCGACGGTCGGGGACACGGCCACCGTCAGCGACCCCAGTCGTTCGGTCGCGAGGTAAAGGGCACGGACGCCGCGTGTGGTTCGGCGTCCTTCGAGGTGGCCGTCGCCCAGGGAGTGTTCGGTGGCGATGATGCGGGGCGCGGGCCGTCCGGCGAGGCGTGCGGCGATCCGTCCGTACACGCACGCCCGGTACAGGTGGGTGTGGACGACGTCGTACCGTCCGCGGCGGATCAACCGGACGAGCCGGGGAAGCGCGGAAAGGTCGCGGTTGCCGCCCATGCCGAGTTCGTGCACGGGCACCCCGGTCGCGGCGATCTCCGCGCCGACCGTCCCGGCGCGCGTCAGCGACACGACCTCGCACGTCACCGGCAGGTGCGGCAGCAGCAGCGCGAGCTGCCGCTCGGCGCCGCCGTGCTCCAGCCCCGTGATGACGTGCAGGACGCGGGTCACACCCGGCTCCGCCGGAGGAGGTCGTGGCGGAGGACCTTCGCGCGCAGCCGCAGCGACCCGTCGGACTCGCGACGTACGTGCGCGGCAGCGCGTGCCGGGACGCCTCACCGGGGTCGATGTGGCACGCGTAGCCGTAGCCCGCGGCGCGCACGGCCTCGATCTCCCGCTCGCCCGCGCGTCCGTACGGGTAGGCGAACCCGTTCACCGGACGGTCGGCGATCTCCTCCAGCGCCGCCTTGCTCTCCGCGAACTCGACGCGGAGCGTGTCGTCGTCGGCGTCGGGGAGCAGCACGTGCAGGCGGCCGTGCGAGCCGATCTCGACGCCCGCGGCGGCGACCGTGCGGATCTGCTCCGCGGTCATCAGCGGCTTGCGCGGGCCGCGGCCGTCCGGGCCGTCGCTGTCCCACGCGTTGTGCTCGCCGATCCGTCCGGACACGACGAACACGGTCGCGCCGAAGCCGTACCGCAGCAGGACCGGGACGGCGCGGGTCGCGAAGTCCGCGTACCCGTCGTCGAAGGTCAGCCCGACGAGTCCGCGCGCGCGCCCGGTGCCGTGCGCGTACAGGAGTTCCTGCATGCCGACGCCGCGCAACCCGCGCGCGCGCAGCCAGGCGAGCTGGCGCTCGAACCGGCGCGGCGAGACGGTGACCAGGTGCGGGTCATCGTCGCGGCGGTCGATCGAGTGGTACATCAGCACCAGCGGTGCCCGGCGTCTCTTCCCGGCTTCGGGTATCCGCCCCGGGCCCGTCAGGCGGGCCGGGTCGATCGGCTGTGTCACTGGTCTCCCCCGAGTGGACGCGGCCGCGGCGTGCGAGCCGCGACCGGATTGCGAGCGAAGCGAGCGGCCCGCGAGTGGCGAGCCGCGGCGGAAGGGCTGGCCACCGCCGGACGGCGGCGAACCCCGCGCCCGTCCGCCGTCCCGCGCCCGTCGGCCGTCCCGCGAGCGGCC
>NZ_MKJY01000434.1 GCF_001942465.1 Actinomadura sp. CNU-125 | reverse complement strand
AACGCGTGGTTCGCCTGCACCAAGACGACGTCCTCGCGCCACGCTTCGTCCAGGCAGAACGCCACAACGTTCCCGTGCGTGACCGCCACACCCTTCGGCACACCCGACGAACCCGACGTATACATGACGTACGCGAGATCGTCCGACGAGACCCGTACCGCCGGGTTCTCCTCGACCGGCTCGAACACGTCCTCGTCGGTGACGACGACCGAAACCCCGGCCTCGGCCATCACCGCCGCGATCCGCTCCTCCGGATGCGACACGTCCAACGGGACGTACGCCGCACCCGCCTTCAACACCCCCAGCAACACCGCGACCAGCTCCGCCGACCGCCGCATCCGCACCCCGACCAGCGAACCCCGTCCGGCAAGCGCGTACGCCACACCGTTCGCCCGCGCGTTCAACTCCGCATACGACCACGAAACGCCCTCCGACACCACCGCAACCGCGTCCGGCGTCCGGGCGGCCCGCTCCTCGAAGACCCGGCGATCGACGCATCCGGGACCGCCCGCGCCGTGTCGTTCCACTCCCCCACCACGAGCCGCCGCTCGTCCTCCGACAGCACATCGACCTCGGCGATGCGCGCGTCCGGTGCGGCGGCGAAGCGGTGCAGGATCCGCACCAGCCGGTCCAGCAGCGCCCGTGCCGACGGGCCGTCGAAGAGGCCGGGGCGGTGGTCGAGGCGCAGTTCGAGATCGTCGTCGCCGGGGCTGACGACCAGCGTGAGGGGGTAGTGGGACGCGTCGTCGCCGCCGACCTCGGTGATGTGCAGGCCGCCGGGGACGCGGGCGGCGGACGGGTCGCCCGGGAAGCTCTCGTAGACGATGAGGGTGTCGAAGGCGGCGGCCGGTCCGGCGGCGCGCTGGACTTCGGCGAGGCCGAGGTGCTGGTGGGCGAGCAGTGCCGACTGGCGGTCCTGCAGCGCGGTGAGGGTGGCGGCGACGGTGGCGGCCGGGTCGAGGGCGACGCGGACCGGGAGCGTGTTGATGAACAGGCCGAGCATCCGCTCGACGCCCGGAAGGTCTGCGGGGCGCCCGGCTGCGGTGGCGCCGAACACGACGTCGGTCCGGCCGGTGAGGGTGCCGAGCAGCAGTCCCCACGCGGCCTGGACGACGGTGTTCGGGGTGACGCCGAGGGTGCGGGCGGTGTCGCGGAGGCGGGCGGCGGCCGCCGCGCCGGTCCGGACGGTGACGTGCTCGGGCAGGACGGGGTCGTCGGCGGTGCCGCCGGGGGCGAGCAGGGTCGGTTCGTCGAGCCCGGCGAGGGCGTCCGCCCAGGCGGTGCGGGCGGCGGCGCGGTCCTGGCGGGACAGCCAGGCGAGGTAGTCGCGGTAGGGGGCGACGGGCGGGAGGCGGACGCGTCGCCGCCCGCCGCGTACACCCGGGACAGTTCGTCGAACATGATCGGCAGCGACCAGCCGTCCAGCACGATGTGGTGCATCGTGACGAGCATCCGGTGGCGGTTCCCGGCGAGCCGGATCAGGGTGGGGCGCAGCAGCGGCGGGGCGGACACGTCGAAGCCGCGGTCGCGTTCGGCGGCGGCGATGCGCGCCGCCGCGGCCTCCGCTTCGGCGGGCGGAAGGTGCGACAGGTCGGCTTCCCGCCAGGGGAGGGCGGGAGCGCGGACGATGAGCTGGACGGGCGCGCCGGAGCGGCGGCGCCGGAACCCGGCGCGCAGGGCGGCGTGCCGGTGCAGCAGCGCCTCCCAGGACGCGCGCAGCACCGCGGCGTCCACGGGTCCGTCCAGGTGGACGGCGTGCTGCCCGACGTAGACGTCGCGGGCGCGCTCGTCGTAGCGGGCGTGGAACAGCAGCCCCTCCTGCAGGGGCGACAGCGGCCAGACCTCGGCGAGCGCTGAGTTGTTCACCGGTGTGTCCTCCGGGCGGTCGGCGGCGGGCGCCGGGTGGTCGTCAGGTGGTCAGTCCGCGGCCTTCGAACTCGTCGGCGATCGCGGCGAACTCGTCGAGTTCGTCCTGGCTGATCTGGGCGAGCGGGAAGTCCGAGGGGGTGTGGCCGCCGCTGCGGGGGTCGGCGGCGTGGGCGGCGAGGCCGTGCAGCATCGCCGCCCAGCCGGCGGCGAGGGCGTCCAGGTCGGTGCGGCCGAGCACGCCCGCCGGGGCGACGAGGGTGAGCGCGAGCCGGGGTCCGGCGGGCAGGTCGTGGGCGGCTGCGGTGGCGTCGAGGGCGAGCGCGACGGCGGTGCCGGGGTCGGCGCCGCCGTCGAGGAGTTCCCCGTGCCAGGGCCCCGGTTCGGCGGTCCCGGACGCGGACGCGGTCGCGGTGAAGCGGCCGAGGTTGGTGAAGCCGATCTGCGGGACGGGCAGCGCGGCGAGCGCGGGGGCGGTCGCCGGGTTGAGGCGGCGCAGCATGCCGTGGCCGAGGCCGTCGCCGGGGACGGCCCGCAGCCGTTCCTTGACGCGTTTGAGCAGGACGCCCGCGGCGAGCCCGCCGGAGCGGACTTCGGCGGGGTCGACGGCGCCGGGGTCGAGCCGGACGGGGTGGGCGGCGGTGAACCAGCCGACGGTGCGGGACACGTCCATGCCGGGGGCGAGGGGTTCGCGGCCGTGTCCCTCGACGCCGATCGGCAGGCCCCGGCCGAGGACGCCGCCGCGGGCGCGGCGCCATTCGGCGACGGCCGCGACGAGGCCCGCGAGGAGGACGTCGTCGATGGTGGCGTGGAACGCGGCGGGCACGCGGTCGAGGAGCGCGGCGGCCGTCCCGCCGGTGACGGTCGCGGACCGCGGCGCGCAGCCCGGCGGCGACGGTGTCGCGGGCCGGGT
>NZ_MKJY01000433.1 GCF_001942465.1 Actinomadura sp. CNU-125 | reverse complement strand
GGGAGCTCGGACGTTGCTGGCTCGGTGGGGGCTCGTGGGGTGGGGGTCGTGGTGGCGGCGGTCGTGTTCCTCGGGTGGTCCGGGTGGAGCGTGTGGCGGGACGATCCGGCGGCGAGCGGGCCCGCGGGGGAACGGGCGGTCGTGCTGCGCGCGGCGGAGCGGGAGATCGCGGCGCTGAACTCGATGGACGGGACGAACGTGGACGCCGGGTTGCGCGGGTGGCTCGGCGCGACGACGGGGGCGCTGCACGCGCAGTTGCGGCGGGACGAGGCGGCGAACCGGCGGAAGATCGGGGAGTCGGGGACGGACGCGGCGGCGACCGTCACCGGGGCGGCCGTGACCTCGCTGGACGAGCGCGCCGGGACCGCGGAGGTGATCGCGGCGGTGCGGGTGCGGCTGACGTTGAAGGGCGGGGAGCCGACGATGCAGCGCAAGCGGTTCGCGGCGGAGCTGGCGCGGACGCCGCAGGGGTGGAAGCTCGAATCGCTCACGTCCGTCCCGGTGGGGGCGGGATGAGGCGGGTCCTCCGGTTGTACCGGCCGTTCGCCGTCGCGCTCGGCATCGTGCTCGCGGGCGTCGCGCTGCACCCGGTCGCGGACGCGGTCCGCGGGAACGACCGGGCGGTGTTCGACGACGTGGCGGCGGCGGAGGCGACGGGCGCCGTGTCGCGGGGGCTGGCGGCGGTGTTCAGCTACGAGGCGGGCGATGTCGCGGCGACCGAGCGGGCCGCCGCGCGGGTGCTTCGGGGGGCGGCGCTGCGGCAGTACCGGACGCTGTTCGGGCAGGTGAAGCGGCAGGCGCCGGAGCAGCGGGTCACGCTCGTTACGCGGGTGGTGCGCGCGGGGGTGGTGTCGCTGTCCGGCGACGCGGCGAGCGTGCTGGTGTTCCTCGACCAGACGGCGACGCGCGCGGGGGAGCGGGCGGGGACGCCCGCGGCGGCGCAGCTCGTCGTGTCCGCGCGGCGTGCCGACGGCCGGTGGACGATCCACGAACTGCGGGCGGTCTGATGGACGGCGGTCCCGATCTCGTGCAGCGGACGGCGGTGGCGCTCGCCGTCCTCGCGGCACTGTTCGCTCTTTGGGGCGGTCGGTCCTGGTATGCGGCGGCGCACGACGACGGTGCCGCGTACTCGCGCGTCCGCGCGGAGGTGCTGCGGGCGGGCGAGCAGTCCGTGCAGAACCTCAGCACGCTCGATTACCGGACGCTCGAACCCGATCTGCGCACGTGGCGGGAGTCGACGACCGGCGAGCTGCACCGCGAGATCGCGCAGGGCGGCGCCGCGTTCGAGCGGCGGGTGCGGGAGGCGAAGACGGTGACGGCGGCGACGGTGCTGGAGGCGGCGGTCGCGGAGCTGGACGTGCGGTCGGGGCGGGCGCGCGTCCTCGTCGCGGTCGAGATCACCGTGACTCCGCCCGAGGGCGATCCGGTGGTCAAGCAGGACCGCCTGGTCGCGCGGCTCGACCGGACGGACGGCGGCTGGAAGATCAGCGGGCTCGGCCGCGCACCCCGGGACGCGCTGTGAACCGGCCGTTCGTGCTCGGGATCGCGGCGGTGCTGCTGGCCGCGTCCGGGTTCTGGGCGCGGCAGGAGGCGGCGGCGCTGCGCGACGATCCGGCCGTGCGGAACGCGGCGCTCACCGACGGCGCCGCGACGAGCGAGGTGAAGGGCGCGGTCGCGACATGATCGGGCGGCTCTTCTCCTACGATCACGCGGCCCCCGAACGCACCCGGGACGCGGTGCGGAGTTTCCTCGTCGGGGACGCGGTCGGGCAATACGAGAGCGTCTTCGGAAAGGTGCGGGAGGAGGCGCCGAAACGCGAGGCCGTGCTGAGCACCCGGGTCACCGACAGCGCCGTGGTCACCCTCCGGGACGGGCGCGCGCGCCTCCTCGTGTTCGCCGACCAGCAGACGACCCGGACCGGCGACGGGAGCAGTTCGCACGCCCCCGCGATGCTGGCCGTGGACGCCGTCCGGCGGGACGGGCGCTGGCGCATCGACGGCCTCGACATGTTCGGCTGACCTTTCCGCAGGAAACCGGACGCCATTCGCCCGTTCGTTCCTGATTTTGTCAACCGGATTCGAGGAAACTCGTGTAACGAGTGATTCCCGGGACAACCGGAAAAGGGGCCGGATCGACGATCCTTGTGAGCGCACGATCGCTCATGAGGGGGAACGGCGAATGGCAGTGACAGAGCTGGACGTCCCGGCGTTCGAGAAGGTCCCGGCGTGGGTCGCGCGGCGGCTGCGGGCCCGCGTGGACCGGGCGGCCGACGAGCTGCTGCACGAGCTGCGCGAGCGCGGCACCGCGCCGGAGAGCGGGGACGAGGCCCGGCGGGTGCGGTCGGGGATCGCGGCGGGGCTGCGGCACTTCTGCGACCTGGTCGACGATCCGGACGCGGCTGGGACCGGGTGCAGGCGTTCTACGTGCGGGTCGGCCGGCACATGGCGCGCGACGGCCGCGACCCCGACGAGATCCAGCAGTCGCTGCGCCGGTCCGCGCTCGCCGTGTGGCGCACGCTCGCGACCGTCCCGGGCGGCCTCGACCTCGACCACGCGACGCTCGGCCTGGTGGTGGACGCCCAGTTCGCCTACATGGACGCGGTCGCCGCGGTCATCACCGACGGGTACCGGGACGAGCTGCGCGACCACGCCGGGACGGCCCGCGACATCGAGGCGCGGCGCCGCGCCCGCTTACTGCATCTGCAGCTCGCCGAGCGCCCGCCGACCCCGACCGGATCACGGTGGCTCGCCCGCGAGGCGCGGCTGGCCGCCGCCCCGGACGGTC